>VHDE01000071.1 GCA_016871515.1 Verrucomicrobiota bacterium | reverse complement strand
GCACCCGCTCGCGCCACAGTTCCACCGTATGCCGGTTGACGCCGAGCCGATCGGCAATGGCTGCATTGGGCTCGCCTGCCGCGGCACCCAGAATGATCCGGCACCGCAAGGCCACTTGTTGGGGAGTCCCGTGGGCTGACTCCCAAGCTACCAATTGGGATTGATGGTGAGGTTCCAACAGGACGGCAGGGCTCGTTTTCGGCATGACACAAATCATATCACGCCTGAAATGCATGTCTGGTTATTTATGACACATTATACTGGTCTTAGTCTATGTCCGAAACAATGCGTCTCTGGTCAAGTCAGGCATGCTTTTAGACTGCCTTTAGAGCCTTTAGGCTGTTTCTCTCGAGTTTCCCGCTTCTGAACGACATGTGTGCCTCACTCTGGCCGGCGCGTTTCGCTCAAGAAGTGTTCGAGAAACAGATAGATCTGTTCGTTCGATTCTGGAGTTGGGTTATGTCCCTCCCGATTGGTCATGGCGACTCGGTTCGTGTGCCCCAGAAGTTTGTTGACCGCAATTGAGTGGTTCAACGCGCGCCAACGCTCAGGTCTGTCCTCAGAACCGCCGGAGACCAGAAACGGGCGCGGCGCTATTAACGCATGCAATTCGTGCAGATCGCACCCAGTTTCAATCATCGTTTTGTAAGCGCCGGTGCGAGGGTTATCTTTCGTGGGAACACCTGGAACACGCTTTTGATTCTTGTCGAATCCCAAATACCACGGTTCCCAATAGTTGACGTTCGGACGTTTTTCGTCGAAGACAATGCCGCCGTCCGACCAAACGCCGCAGGCGAACTTCTCATACATGCAGGAGGCAAACATCGCCCACTTGCCACCGTACGAGTGACCGACAATTCCAATGCGCTTCGCATCCACCTGCGGCAACCTGCTGAGAGCATTGAGACAATTGGCAGCCACATAAGCGAGAAACGAGAGCGGCTGACATTGCGCTTGGCCGATGCTTGGATCGCGGGCTGTCCCGCCAGGCGATCCAATCGACAACGTGACGAATCCGCGCTTGCTTAATTGCAGGCCGAAGTCCCTCAATTTCACGTCGCTTTGGCCAATGCTGGACTTTGGTTCGTAGTAAGGAATCACCATCGCCGGAAAAGGTCCCGGGCCTTCGGGAATGAGTAAATAGGCTTCTTCGATTTGCTGCGGCGCGATTTCGAGCCGGACGCGGTGCTGAATGAAATTTTCACGTTTCTCCTGATTCAAATATTCGATCTTTGGCTTTTCGATGAGCGGCGGCCACGCGCCCATGAGTTCAGTCCATTTGGCAAGAATCTCGCGACGGCGTTGCGGCCAGTCCGCGGACGTGGTGACACGACGGCCGTCATTAGAAACCAGCGGCGATTTGTACGAGCCGAAATCATTTGCTAACTCAGTTGGCGGGCTAAAGAAACTGGTGATCGCGTTCCAGCCTTTGTCACTTGTGCCTTGGGCGGCGCCGATGAGCGCGGGACCACCGTTGAATATCACGAATGCGACTGCGAGGAGAGTCGTCCAAGGTTTCATATCTTTTGACTGTTTCATACCGGACAGGCAGGGCAAACCTGCTGGTTTGCCAGAAGCGCAGCAGCGCTCCCGTACTTATCCGGAAATCTATTTCGAGAAACGCTATAGTTAGGAAAAGAAAGTTTGGCAACGCTTGATCTTCGATTATGCTGGCGCCTCACAAGCTCGCTAATGTTATGAAAGCAATTCTGCCCACGCTTATTCTTCTTGTGTCATCATCCGTTGGTCTCCAAGCGCAGGAAAACCAGCCGCTGCGGGTCTTTATTCGGGGTGGCATCAAAACGCACGGGCCTGGTCAGCACGATCACCCGCGCTTTCTCGGCGATTGGACCAAGCTCTTAACGGAACGCGGCGTCAAAGTGGACGGCGCGATGAATTTCCCCACGTCGCAGCAATTGGAAGAGACCGATGTCGTTGTTATTTACGCGGCCGACGGAATGAAAATCGTCGGCGACGACCGCGAGCACTTCGAGAACTTCCTGCGCCGAGGCGGCGGATTGGTCGTGATTCATGATGGCGTCGTGAGCGGCGACCAACATGCCTGGGCCAAGAAAGTTCAAGGAGGCGCCTGGATCTGGGAAAACCGGCGAACCAAGTGGCACGAGGGCGAAGTCGGACTTTATTTCATGGACGTGAATCATCCGATCACTCAGGGAATCTCGAACTTCGATTGGAAGGACGAAATCTATTATGATCTCGACATGGCGCCTGACGCTAAGGTGCTCGCCACGTCCTTTCAAAGCGTTTTCGTGATTGCGCCGCAGCTCTGGACGTATGAAAAAACGTGGTCCGGTGGCTCGCAGCCTTATCGAGCTTTCGTCAGTCTTCCAGGTCACGAATACACATCATTTCAAACGCCGCATTATCGCGCGATTTTGCTTCGCGGCATTGCTTGGGCCGGAAAACGCAAGAATGTGGACGCGTTTTGCACGAAGGAAGAATTAGCCAGCTTGAAATATCCTGCAGGCGGACCCACGCCGCCGGCCAAGGCCGCCGAAAAACTCGTCGTGCATCCGGAATTCAACATCAATCTTGTCGCGGCCGAACCTTTAATCGAGAAAGCCATTTCTCTGGATTGGGACCACAAAGGACGTCTTTGGGTTGCGGAAACTCCGGAATACCCGAACGGCCGCCGCATTCATCGCAACGACAATATGGTTGCGCTCTGGCGCGAGCAAAATCCCACCGCCTACCAACAGGAAAAGGAAAAACGCCCGGCCAGGGACCGCATCTCTTATTTAGAGGATACGAATGGTGATGGCGTTATGGACAAGAAGACGGTGTTCTATGACGGTCTCGAACTGGTCACCAGCTTGGTCTTCTGCAAAGATGGCGTGATTGTCGCCCAAGCGCCCGACATTCTGCGATTGCGCGACACGACTGGCGACGGCAAGGCGGACAAGGTGGAAAAGTTGATCACCGGTTTCGGCACGTTCGACACGCATGCAGTGATTAATAATTTCCGTTGGGGCATGGATGGCTGGATCTACGGCGCGGTCGGTTACAGCGGAGGCGATCCAAAGTCCGGCGATGGCAAAATCAGTTTCGGCAGACACAACTCGGCGATTTACCGATTCAAACCCGATGGGAAAGCGTTTGAAGTTTTGGCCTCGACGGCCTGCAACACCTGGGGCTTCGATTTTGGGTGGGACGGCGAATTGTATTACACAACGCCTACTTGCGGCGACCACGCGCTTCATGTCGTCATGCCGGAGAAAGTCCTCGCGCGTGGCAGTCTTCCGGGCGTCGGCGCGCGGTTCGGCATTCAAGATCACAATCGAGTTTTTCCAGCGGTGCGCCACACGCGTCCGGCCTATGTGCAAATCGATGTGGTCGGCGGATTCACCGCGGCGGCCGGTTGCTGCATTTACAATGGCGGTGCTTGGCCAGATAAGTTTAACGGCACGCACCTTGTTTCGGAACCGACGGTTAGCTTGGTCCACCAGGATTTTCTCAAGCCCAATGGCGTCACCTACACGGCGAGCAGAGAACCCGGCCGCGAGGAATCGGAATTTATCGCCGGCACCGATCTTTGGTTCCGTCCCGTTCATCAACGTGTCGGACCTGACGGAGCGCTCTACGTCCTCGACTTTTATAATCAGGCGGCCATTCACAACGACACGCGCGGGCCCAAGCATGGCGCGGGCAATGCCGCCGTTCGGCCGGATCGCGACCATCACTTCGGCCGTATTTGGCGCGTTCAACACAAACAAGCCCGGAAGCTGCCGGCAGCGAACCTCGATCCTGAAAAGCCTGAAGAACTGCTCAAGGCGCTCGAACATCCGAACAGTTGGGTGCGCATGACCGCTCATCGGCTGCTCGATGACAGTGGCGACATCCTCCTCGCTGGTCTTTCGAAAGTCTTCGCGGAGACCGGATCAGCGGTCACGCGATTGCATGCACTCTGGTTGTTGAATAATCGCGGCCTGCTATCAGCTTCGCAGATTACGAAAGCTGCGCAGGACGCGAGTCCCGCCGTCCGCAAAAATGTTCTGCGTGCCATCGCGGAATCGACTGTGGCAAATCCGGGCAAGGAACGGCTTCAAGCTGCGTTGGAGGGCGTGAAAGATTCCGAACCGCGCGTCCGGCTGCAGTCGCTCATTGCCCTTGGATCGTTTCCAGTGAACGAAACGATTGCTCATGCGGTCGTCGAGGTTTATCCCGCTTTGAGTGATAAATGGTCGCAATCCGCCGCCATCGGTGTTGCGGCCAAAGAACCGTTGCCATTCGTGACGGCTGCGTTTGACTCGAACAAAGCGGCTGATCTTGCCGGGTTTGTCACCGAACTCGGACGCCAGATTGGCCAGAAGCAAGACGCGGAACTCGTCGCAAGATTCCTTGCTTCGATTGCGAAAAAAACAGAGAGCACCGACAAGTTGAAACAGGCCGGATTGGAGAGCCTGGTCGCCGTTCTCAAGCCGGATCTTGCGCCGAATTGGTCGGCAAATATTCAGTCTGCGTTCAAATCGCTTCTGGCCTCGAGCGATGGCGTGGCGGGCGCTTCTATGCCTTTGATCGCCCGATGGGACAAGCGCAGCACTCTCAGCGGCGAAGTGAAGCCCCGCATCGATCGCCTGACGGCACAACTTCAAGATGCCGAGCTCTCCGATGATCAGCGCGGGCAAGTGGCCGTTAATCTATTGGGCGTGCGCCAACTGGATTCCGGAATCGTCTCGTCGGTCGCGAAATTGCTCAATTCCGGCGCGTCAGTCTCGTTGCAAAGGCGAATCGTCGAAGCGATGGGCAACACACCCGAACCGGCGATCGGCGCCCAATTGGTGGCGGCCTATCCGCAACTCAACCGTGACCTGATCGAAGTTGCCTTTGCTCAAATCATCAAGCGCCCGGACTGGTCGGAAGCGCTGGTCGATGCGATCAAGGAACGGAAAGTGAGTTTGACGTTGTTGGGACCGGCTTCGATCCATCGGCTGCGCACGCACAGCGATAAAGCGGTTGCGGAACGCGCGATTGCCGCGGTGGACGAGATTCGCGGGCCACAGCTCAAAGAGAAGGATGCGTTGATTGCCAAGTTCATGCCCGCAGTCGAGCGGTCTGGGAACATTGAGAATGGCAAGAAGCTGTACACCGCCAATTGCGCAAATTGCCACAAGTTCAAGAATGAAGGGCGCGATGTCGCTCCTGAACTCACGGGCATGGGCGCCCATGGAGCGGCCGATTTGTTGGTTCATATTCTCGATCCGAATCGGTTGGTCGAGCCGAATTATGTTTCGGTCAGTGTCGAAACGAAGGATGACCAAGCATTTGACGGAATGGTGAGCCGAGAAAACGCCAGCACCATTACGCTTCGCAATGCCAATGGCGATTTCGAGATTCGGCAGGACAACATCAAAGTGCGCCGTTCGAGCGGATTATCGCTGATGCCGGAAGGTTTCGAGGCCCTCGGCGATGAAGGCCTTCGCGACTTGATCGGCTACCTCTGCGCCGATGAAAATCGTTTTCGCATTCTTGACCTTACGCCTGTATTTACGGCGAATAGCATGCGGGGCATCTACGCAAGCGTGGAATCGGCAAATGAATCGTTGCGCTTTACGAAGTTCGGCCTCACCAAAGTAGACAATGTGCCATTCGAGGTCGTCCATCCCAGCCGGAGCGTCAATGGCAACAATGTTATCGTCCTCAAAGGAGGAAGCGGACACTCGAAGACGTTGCCCAAGCGCGTAGAGATTAAAGCTGGCGTGAAGGCCAGCAAGCTGCACTTTCTCGGCGGTGTTGGCGGTTGGGCTTATCCGTGGGGCGGCGCGCAACACGAGAACATTCCCGTCGCCAAGGTCACGTTGCACTTCGCGGATGGCCAAACCGAAGAAATCATTTTGAGGAACGGTCAGGAATTTGCCGATTACAATGGCCGGGCGGAAGTACCAGCCTCGAAGGAAGCGATTGGATTGGTGCGTTACGGGCAGGTGCGATGGTTCACGAAACCCGTGACTCGAAACCAGCGAATTGACCGGATCAGCCTCGATAGTTACGACAATGCGGTGGCGCCGACCTTTGTGGCGGTCACTGCGGAGTTGAGCGAGGAAACTCGTTCGGCTAAGGCAAATTGAGCGCCTGAAAATCACCCCATCAAGTTAACCCATGAATCTCCAGTTGCGCAAATCTAGCGGACGCAGCGCAGACTTTCAGTCTGCCGCGCTCTCGCCAAAAAAGGCACGCGCGGGATAAGGCGAGCGTCCTGCCGACTGCAAGTCGGCGATACAGCAGAGTGGCAGAGTGAAACTCTGCGTTGCGTCCGCGGTTCGATTCCCGGAAAATCAGTTTTAACCATTCAAGAAAATAAATGAAAACATACCTTCTCATTACAATGTTTGGCGCGATGATGGCCGGTTTTTCTGACAACGCCGCGCAAGCGGCCGACGCGAAGCCGATTCGAACGCTTATCGTCGGCGGCGGCACACACCACGACTTCGAAAAGTGGTTCAACCAAGCTGACACAGCGACGCTCAAGGCGACCGGTCGCGCTGAAGTGAATTATACTGAGAACATCCACAGCATATTGCCGGCGATTGGTCAATTGGATGTGCTGTATTTGTCGAATAATAAGCCCATGACAAATGCGGCTGTGCGCAAAGCGATATTCGATTTTGCCGACAAAGGTCACGGTCTGCTGCTGGTGCATCCGGCGGTTTGGTACAATTGGAATGATTGGCCCGAATACAATCGAACATTCGTCAGCGGCGGATCACGCGGCCACGATAGATACGGTGAATTTGAGGTAACTGTGGACAATGCGGAACATCCGATCATGGCAGGCGTTCCGAAAACGTTTCGGATAACCGATGAACTTTATTACGCCCAAAAGGATGCTCAGGGGCCGCCCATTCAAGTGCTCGCCACAGGACGAAACCTAACCAACGGGAAAACGTATCCGGTCGTCTGGATCACGCAGCATCCTAAGGCGCGCATTGTTTGCATCACGTTGGGTCACGATGGCAAAGCCCATGAACATCCGGCTTTCAAAACGCTTTTGCAAAATAGCCTGAAATGGGCTGCGGAAAAGTAGTGACAGTTCCCAAGCTGCAGCAACGTTCGCAGATTCGAATGGTTCCGATGTTCGGATACCATTTCCCACTCTCACATCTCTGCAGAGGGCATACGATGGAACAGGCGTTGGATACAGAGCGAAGCAGAGCCAGTGGATGATTTTGTCCTTCATGATTTTTGTCTTACCGCTGGCCCCTCGCAAACGCGTTGAGCGTGACAAAATCATGAGAGTTCCCTACCTGCCCACATACGTAGACAACCGCCTTTGTGGCTAGTGCTAGCGCGAATTATCCCGCCGTTTGCCAAGCTTAACCTTTTGCCGGAGCAATTGAAAAAAATCTTGAGCTTGCGGCACTTTCAGCCAAAGCAGAATCAATCCATAAACCAAGCTTGCCACGCCGAGCGGCAAGAACACAGCCGCCAACTTCTCCATCAAGCTGGCATGGCCAATGGACCGTTCCCAAGCGCTGTTCACAAGCCACGCCACTTCACCAGCGACGATCGCCGCGCCGGTCATTCCGAGCATTTCGCGCTTGAGCTTGGCCAGATCGAGATGCCTGAGCTTTCGACGCAACGCGTAGAATAAGAGCCAAACGTTACAGCCAGCGCTTAGGGTGTTGGCGATACCGAGACCGCCCTCCGCAAAAGGAACGATCAGCCAAAAAGTTAGAACCACATTCAAAATTAGACATACCGTGCTAATCTTCATCGGGGTCTTCGTGTCGCCCAACGCGTAAAAGGCGCGTGCCAATATGTTGACCATCGAGAAAGCAATGAGGCCTGGGGCCAGGCAAGCTAACGCAAAACTCGAGCGCTGTGTGTCGATCACATCAAATTCTCCTCGCTCGAAAAGCAAACGCACGATGGGCTGAGCTAGGACGGTGAGAAGAACGGAGGCGATCAAGTTTCCCAACGCGAGATAACCGAGCGCTTGGCCGAGAGTCGCTCGGAATTCCGTGAACTTCTTTTCCGCTGCCAACCCAGCCAAAGTGGGCAAAAGAAAAGTTGCCAGCGAAACTCCGAAGACGCCTTGGGGCAATTCCATCAAACGAACGGCATAGCCAAACGAAGCGACGATTTGCGGATCGAGCGCAAAGGCGATGCTATTGTTGAAAAGCACATTGAACTGAAAAGCCGCCACGCCCATCATCCCGGGAACCATTTTCCGAACCACTTCTTGCACCGTTTCATTGCCCCATGGGGGTACCCATTGATAATGGAACCCTTCACGGCGCAGCGTCGGGACCAGATAAAGCGCCTGAGCAACTCCTGCCACAAGAACGCCGATCGCCAGGCCGAAAATCTGCGTCTCGAGTTTTTGTCCGAACTGCGGCGCGAGCCAAAGAACGGCCGAGATCATGATGATGTTCAGGACGGTTGTGCCCATCGCCGGTACGAAGAAGTGCCCCCTGGCGTTGAGCATCCCCATGAAAATCGCGGCGACGCAAACCAAGAGCATATACGGGAACATCACCTGCAGCAGTTGCAGCATTAGCCTCGTATCACCGCTGAGCCAGCCCGTCCGGGCGAGACCAAACTGCGCGGAGGTGCCCGTCGCAATTTCCAAAGGATTGGCAGAAACCTGGGTGACGGGAGTGTCGAGCGCCAAAACCACGGATATCGCAATCAACACCAGCCCGATGATCGCGCTGGCGGCAATGATGAGTCCGGAAATCACGGCATTCGCAGAACGCCACATCTCCGCCTCACCTGCCGTAATTTGTTTCTCCTTGAAGATCGGAATGAACGCGGCCGTCAGTGCTCCTTCGCCGAGCAGACGCCGAAACAGATTCGGAATCATGAAGGCCATGGTGAACGCGCCCGCTACCGGGCCGGCCCCCATGAACCGCGCATAAAGAATCTCGCGAACCATTCCCAGCACTCGGCTGGCCAGAGTCGCGGCTCCCATCGCCCCGGATGATTTCAACATTTGCGACATGATCTGCCGTGCGAACTGAACCGTGAGTAAACCTAGAAACCGCAGTTGTGACCACGAAAAATACGAAAGACACGAACAAAAAAGATTGCCAAGACCGGGAACTCACCGACCGAGTGAAATCACGTTGGCCGTCCGGAGAAAAGGTCGCAGAAAATACCGTGCTCCCATGTCCCTCAAATGTGCTTATTTCCTCGCCGCTGATTGCGTCCAAGACCTTCGCTAGATAATCAGAAGTGCCGGTGACGATTCGCTTGCCGTCAGCGGAAAAAGTGACCGAGAACACTCCTTGGCTGTGCCCTTTGAGAGTGAGCAATTCCTCGCGGCTGTTTCTCCTCCACACCTTGACGGTCCGACCAGCGCTCAACACGATTCGCTGACTGTCCGGCGAAAGCCCCACGACCGTGCCGGAAGAGCGGACATTGGCATTTGGTTTGACCGTGAATAGTTCCCGGCCATCGTTGTTTCGATTCGCTGGCGCCCGAAATTGCCGCCAGGTTTGGAGTGCGGCGACGGAGCGGAGTGGAGTCACCGCTCGTTGCGCCGTTCGCCAAAATCGTCACTTGGCTTACGCTGCTATCCGGCCTTTATCGCAAACTTTGTCGATGCCTTTATCGAACAATGAGAAGGAAACCACTGCATTCGACAAAGGCTGAGGTTGCGACAAGTTTGACCTGCGGCCGTTTCCGGGCGCGCGCAGTTTCTTGACATCCACGGATCGATTTGCACTAATGACCGCGTCAAGTCCAGCAGCGAACGGCGCGAACCAACAGCACATCCCAGAGTAAGCCTCTTGCCGAGCGAGTATGAAACGTAATCATTGCTCAGTCCTGCTTTTGTTCTTGTTGGTGATCTTTGGATGTCTGGAATTCGGAATAGCAGGGGCGGACCCGCTCGATACCTGGCACTGGCGAAATCCATTGCCGCAAGGCCACTCCCTTTATGCCATTACGCACGGGAACGGCAAGTTCGTGGCCGTCGGCGAATTTGGGACCATCTTGACCTCGCCTGACGGCACGAACTGGGAGGTTCAAAGGTCGGGAACGAGCGAAAGCCTTTGGAGTGTGACCTTCGGCGACGGCAAGTTTGTGGCCGTGGGCGAGGACCTCGGCACTTCCAGCCAACTCGACGGGTTGGTCCTTGTCTCGGCCGACGGCATGCAATGGACAAAGCACTTGACTGGCAGCAGAAGACTGCTCGGAGTGGCTTACGGCAATGGCAAGTATGTCGCGGTCGGTGACGCTCATACGATCCTTAGTTCAAGCAATGGCAGTGATTGGAGGGAATTCGACAATCTGTTCCGGGGGAGTTTCCAAGCGGTGACGTACGCGAATGGCAAGTTTGTCATCGTCGGCGGTTCCTCGGTGGAATTTTTCGGCGTTACTCTGACGTCTTCCGACGCCAGAGCGTGGGAGCGCCAGACTTTCAACAACACCGGCGGATTTAATGGAGTAACTTTCGGCGCTGGCGCCTTGGTAGCTGTCGGTGAAGTGGGCAATCTCTTGGTCTAACGTGACGGCGGAAGCGCGTGGACCGAGGAGGCTTCCGGAATCAAGACATCTTTGAATGCGATCATTTTTGCCAACAACTTGTTTGTGGCGGTGGGCGCATCGGGGACGGTCTTAACCTCGGCCAACGGTACCAATTGGAGTCCGAGAATCTCAAATTCGGACGCGGATCTTTGCGGCATCGCCACAGGCGACGGCCGAGTGGTGGCAGTCGGTTTGACTGGAGCCATCGTCACATCGTCCAACGCGATTGATCCTGATTTCGACCAATGGAACTCAATGGACCCAGATTACGGATGCCACCGATCTAACCGGCGCTCGGAGATTTGGGTTACCGATGTACGACCTCCGCAGCGTCAGCTTCGGCAATGGAAAATTTGTCGCGGTCGGAGAACGATTCGCGGTCGTAGCGGGAAAGGATTATATTTACGGCCCGATTCTGACCTCGCCCGACGGCGTCCTGTGGACAGACCGAGAAAACGCAGCGTCCATCAGCCTGGCCAGCGTCACCTATGGCAACGGAAAATTCGTGGCGGTGGGCGGCCTGACCCAAACATCTGAAGACAACGGCATCACTTGGCGGCTCGCATCTTCGCAGGGCGGAGGCAGCAGTATCGCTTTTGGCAACGGCACCTTTGTGTCCGGTGGGGCTGGCGGCAAAATCTCGACGTCCTCCAGCGGCGACACTTGGATAAGCCGCGCGTCGAGAACAGGCCGGAGCCGGGCCGAGTTCTCCATTCCCGGCCGACATTCCCGCAGGCCAGGTGCTGCAGCGTCACCTTTCGTTGACACCAGCGGACAAAACCATCACGGGACGATTGGTCGACCAGGCCGGCCAGGGTATTGCCGGCGTAGAACTCTACGGACTGGGACGAAGTGCTATTGTCACCAGCACTGCGACGAATGAGGTGGGATACATTCTCTTCGGCAATACCGATTCCCAAGGGAATTTCAGCTTGCCTGTAAGATCGGGCGCCTGGTCTTTATCAAGCCTGCCCGGTGTGCTGGCACGTTTGGGTTTCTTGCTTCCGAGCGATATCCCCTCCATCGAAGTTGTCACTAGCAACGTTATCCTTCCTGAGCTCAGGCTGCCGAAGTTCACGGCGTTGATTTACGGCGCGGTGAAAACGGCGGAAGGAAAGCCGTTGGCCGGGGTCGTGCTATCCGCGAGCGGACCAAATCATCAAACCACCGCGACGAGCGACGCGAGCGGCAATTATTCTCTTGGCGTCATTGAAGGTGATTGGACTCTGGGTGTCAGAGCCGCCGGATTTGAGGAGCAAACGGTGGAGGTCAAGACTGCCAATGACCAGAGTGTGCTGCACAACTTTGTGCTGAAACCTGTTACGGTTTCGCCAGGTGATTTTCTCCGACCCATCCTTCAAATTGCATTGACTGGCAATACCACGGTGTTGACCTGGCCCACCAACGCAGCGGATTCTTCCTCGAAACCACGACCAGTTTATCTCCGCCTTTTAATTGGACGCCGGTGAGCGCGCGACCAGCAACGCGCGGGAATGAATCTGTGGTCGTTGAAGCTGTCACCCCTGGAAGCAGATTCTATCGACTGCGGCGCGCGCAGTGAGAGCCTTCTCAAGCCGCGCAGATTTTTATGCTGCCAGAGGTTGTCCGCAAGCGGTCCTGTCCGGCCTTTGTCGCAAACTTTGTCGATGCCTTTATCGAAAAAACCACAGGCAATCATCGCATTCGACAAAGGCCGCGATTAAGTTTCGCGACAAATTTGACCTGCCCAGCGGCGAGCTTGCGCGAAAATAGTCGGGCCGCCTGACAGCAAAATGTCGGAAGCAAAAGTATCATGCGAGCGTGAATTCATCCCCGTCTCGCGCGAATGAAAATGTCATGTCTTTCAACGTATCGGTGGCCAGTGAACGAATCTCATTCAATGATTCCCAATAGCAACGCGCGAGGTGAACGAAAATGATTCGCTTGATGCGGTGACCGTTCAGGTATCGAAACAACTCGTCTGGCTGGACGTGCGCAAGTTCGCAGACGAGCAGGTCAACGGGTTCCTTCAGGAGCGACGCCAGGTCTTCAACTGCTCCGATATCGCCGCTGTGTGCGATCCGCGATTGCTTCGTTTCGAAGAGGAAGGAGAACGCTTCGAAGGGCTGGGCATACTTCGCCGCGAAAGTCGTTCGGAACTGTTCCAGATGAGTTGTCGGATAAGGTGTCACCCGCACATCTTCAATGTCGAAAGGCGCTGCCGCTTTCAGAGGTTCGTAAAGAATCTGGCCGGCAAACAGTTCCTCAAACGTATGAGTGGCTTGAAGCATTTGTCGCAACGGGTCGATGGCATAACCGGGCAAATGAATGCGGACATCTTTGCGCCGCTTTTGGAGCCACCAACTTTGCATGAGCATAAAGAGGCCGCCAATATGGTCGCAATGCATGTGCGAAATGAGAACGCCGTCAATTTCGTCGCCGTCCACGCCCGCAGCGGCTAATCGGCTGTTGATCGGTTCACCGCAATCAATCAGCAGGCTGACCTTTCCAAAGCGATAAAGGTAAGACGAATGATTTCGATCTGGGCAGGGCCAACCATCACCGACGCCAAAACATCTTAATGAAAAATCGACCATAGACTTTTTCTCAAAACGAATTCTGTAAAGATCGCGAAGCCCTGCGTGATTCGATTAAGTTCGACAAAGTGTACGAGGAAGCTTTTTGTCCGTGCGTCAGCTCTTGGGATAAGCACTGGTTAGTTAATCGCGCGTTAATGGACGAGACTTTTATTCTGATAATGTCGGACCTCGAACTCGTCGCGCTCCAGAATGGTCCCGAGCAGACCGAACCGATCCTCGAACGGCGGAAAGAAAGCATCTCCCGTAACGGCCTTCTTCACTACCGTTAGATAGAGGTCCGAGCAGAGAGGGAGGGCTTGTTCGTAGATCTGCGCTCCGCCGCAAATAAAAACATCGTGCGCTTCTTCCGCAGGATTAATTAGGCTCAAAGCGGAAATTACGCGTGTTCCAGGAATCTGCGATTGAGTCCGTGACAGGACCACTGTCGTCCGATTCGGCAGCGGTTTTCCAATGGACTCGAATGTTCGCCGTCCCATCACGATGATCTGTCCAGTTGTCATCGACTTAAACCATTTGAAATCCTCCGGCAAATGCCACGGAATTCTGTTGTGAGCGCCGATCACGCGATTTTCTGACATCGCGGCAATGGCCTTGAAATGCTTCATCACAAACGGCGGCAATTGAATGGCTGAATTTCCCGATAGTTGCACCCACGCTGCTGAACCGCGCTCTCGGTCCGACTTTGTCTGTCACCCTGTTGCACGTGACAAAGCTTTGGAGATTGGCCGACTTAGTGCAACAGGTTTCGCATCCTGGCTTATCGGCTACTTTCCGCGCTAGCGCGTTCGTAGAGCTTATTGAGCAAACCGGCATCCCACTGGTTTTGCGCCTGCCCCGGAGGCTTTGCCGGGTCTGCGCGAATAGGATCCGTCCGGCCCGTGAATGGATCGACATCGCTATCGAGCGAATCATCAGTTCCTTGATGTTGGGAGGTGAAAGTAAACCCGTTCGGCAGGTCGAACACAAGATAGACACTTGCGACTCCGTTGATCGAAAATACATAGGCCCCATCACTATTGCCGTTATTCTGAGTAACTTGACTCCCCAATAACGCGTGATCGGCCGTGCGATAAGCTTTGACCATCACACCGTTTAGTCCCGGTTCGCCGGCATCTTGCTGTCCATTTCGGTTCAGGTCATGCCACACAAGATTCCCGATATAATAGGAAGGAACACTTGGGACGGCAGCGCGCACCAGAAGCAAGGCTGCGATGACCATGAAGAGTGCGGCTACGCCGAGGGGCCATCTCCTAACTGAATCTCGTACTCTCACTGGAAGAAGTATCGCCCCAACGCTGATGAGCATCAACCTGGCGTTACCCGGTTTCTTGCGCCAGGCAAAACTCTGATGGAGCTTCTAATCTGGGATACCTTGACGCCCCTGCAAGTCGGAGCGCGCCATCTTCGTAACGCAGAGTTTCACTCCTCTGTATCGCGGATTTTCAATCCGCAGAGCCTCCGCCGCTTAGGATGCGCCGGACCAATTGCGAACCCCGTGCCGACTGCAAGTCGGCGATACAGCAGAGTAAAACTCTGCGTTACGACAAAGGCGTTCCGTTCGAAAAGCATTAGTGACACCGGGAAGATGCACCTCTTTTGATCTGGTTAGCAGCGTTGAGGTGGTTAGTGGTTCGAAGGCCGGAAAAGAAAGCGCGCGTAAAAATAGGCAATTGCTTCGTCGAGAACTGTGCGCACGCCTTCGCTGGTTTTCCACCAGCTTCGGCCGTCGAAGCGGCGCTCTCTTCCAGCGATAATGCCGATGTTCATTTTTCCGTCGAAGGCCTTCTCATAAAGAAGACGTGTTCGGCGTGCGTGCGCACCCATCGAGTAAATATTGATCTGATTCACGTTCCGCTGCGAGTCCGCTAACCACTGCTTCAATGCTAAAGCGGAGGCATACGTGCGGTCTCTCAGAGCATCTCCGCAAGGGACGGCAACGACTTTAGTTTCATCCCATCCCTGCTTGACCAGAATCGCGCGCGTGAGTTCAGGGAAGGTTTTGAATTCAGCGAACGGCTGGCCTTTGAGAATTGCGGCGCCGGTCAGGACAAGCATCTTGTAGCGGCCTTCCTCAAACTCAGCTTTTACGTCGGGCAAATGATAGTCTGGAATCCAGCCCTCGACTATCAAGAGTTCGCAGCGAACGGGGTCATTCTGCGCCAGGAATGGAAATACCGCATGCAGGGCGCCGAAGGTCGCGGCTGCCGCGCAAAACAAAATCAGCAACCAGCCCCAGACCGTGATGCACCAAGCCTCCTTTTTTCGGATGAGCCCTGTCTTGGCCAGGAGCGAAAGTCGAGACATAAAGCCTTGCTGAACCTGCTCAATCAGAAGAGACGCCCTTCCACCTTGCGTTCACGCGCAGCAGTTTCAGAACTAAAACTTGATGGCGAACAGAACAAAACCTCGAGGTTTGTTGTCGGGATCCATATAAACGTTGTCCGTGTTGGTCTTCGGCTTTCCGACGCTTCGCGTATCGATCGTTCTGGCAGGCTTGTTCGCTTTCATCAGGTCAGCCAGGAATCCGCCGTAGTAAATCTTAGTCGGCGCCCGAGTTGTGGTGGCTTGGGGAGGCTGGACGGCCATTCGTTCTCCTCCTTTTGCGCCTTTTTGAACTTCGAGATCACTCCTGACGGCTGGACGTTCTTGACCGTTTGTGATCGATAGGCTGAGGAGTAACACGGCTGAGAGAAGGATCAGCTTATTCATGAGGTAACTGTTCACCAGAAATCACTCCTTTGTCAAAATCGTAATTGCCATGAATGGCCATGGAATGGCCATGGTGTGTGTGTGTTTCAGGCTTGACAAGCTCCTGAGACAAAAAGATATTCGCATAGTCTCACAACTAGGCGGTCGTCGAGTTACCCTTTTTGGTCGAACAGAGAAGAGATTATGCTAACGATCTATGGGCCACGGTCACGTTTCTGTGACGGAATCTCGCGGCGAAATTTCCTTAAAATCGGCGCTCTCGGGCTTGGCGGATTAACGATGTCGCAACTCCTGCAAGCCGAAGTGCAATCGGGCATCCGGCGTTCGCACAAAGCGGTGATCATGATTTTTCTGCCGGGGGGACCTTCGCACCAGGACATGTTCGACCTCAAGATGGAAGCGCCAGCCGAAATTCGCGGTGAATTTAAGCCGATCAAGACAAACGTTCCTGGAATCCAAATCTGTGAACATCTGCCGCGTATCGCGGCGTTGATGGACAAATTGGCGGTCATTCGCTCCATGGTGGGCGCGGAAGATAATCACTACGCTTTTCAATGCTTGACCGGCCGGCACATGAGAGGTCAGCCCAAAGGCGGCTGGCCGTGCCTCGGTTCCGTGATTTCCAAGCTCGAAGGACCTTTCGAACGATCAATGCCGCCGTTTGTTGGACTTTCGCCGAAGATGGGGCATGTGCCATGGTCAGACGCGGGAACGCCAGGCTTCCTGGGCATTGGCCACGCTCCATTTAAACCCGAAGGCGCGGGCAAACCAGATATGGTCCTGAATGGCGTGACGCTCGACCGGTTGTCGGACCGGAAAACGTTGTTGACGAGCTTCGATCAATTTCGCCGCGACGTTGATGCCGGCCGTTTGATGGAAGGTTTGGATTCATTCAATGATCAGGCTTTTGGGTTGCTCACTTCAAGCAGGCTCGTTGAGGCGTTGGACATCGAGCGGGAAGATCGAAAGATCCGCGAAAGCTACGGTAAAGGTGATCCAAAGAATCGCGATGACGGCGGTCCGAAGCTGATGGAACATTTTCTCATCGCCCGCCGTTTAGTCGAAGCCGGAGCGCGCTGCGTAACGCTTGCATTCAGCCGGTGGGATCATCATGGCGACAACTTTGGCGCGTTGCGGCAAGACTTGCCGCTCCTCGACCAAGGCCTGAGCGCGCTGATTACCGATCTGCATCAGCGCGGCCTCGATAAAGATGTTTCGGTGGTTGTTTGGGGCGAATTTGGTCGCACGCCAACGATTAACAAAGATGCTGGTCGCGACCATTGGCCGCGCGTTTCGTGCGCGGTATTGGCCGGAGGAGGAATGAAAACCGGTCAAGTCATCGGTTCGACCGACCGCTTGGGAGGCGAAGCCGCGGATAGGCCTGTTCAATTCGGCGAAGTTTTTGCTACGCTTTATCACAATTTGGGCATTGACGTGAATAAGGTCACGGTCACCGATCTGACTGGGCGACCGCAATACCTGGTGGACGGATATCAGCCGATGCCCGAATTAATCTGAACGGAGTACCGCAGCGCAGAGTTTCACTCTTCTGTATCGCAGAATTTCATTCTGCAAACCGTTCGGTCAGTTCGACTGTCTCGGAAAGTGTGGACACGGCGCCGATTGCAAATCGGCGATACGGCAGACTTCAAGTCTGGGCTACGATTAATGCGTGAATTGAATAGTTAAGCGACGAAGCGAGTCCGTTACTGCGAACAACCAAAGAACTGATGTTAACGATTTACGGTCAACCATCGCGATTCTGCAACGGAGTCTCTCGCCGGAATTTTTTGAAGATTGGTGCGCTCAGTTTGGGAGGGCTTGCCCTGCCGCAATTGCTCGAAGCCGAAAACCAAGCCGGAATCCGCCGATCGCATAAAGCGATCATCATGATTTTCCTGCCGGGTGGCCCTTCGCACCAGGACATGTTTGATCTCAAGATGGATGCGCCCATCGAGATCCGCGGTCAATTCAAACCGATCAAGACGAATGTCCCAGGGATTCAAATCTGCGAACATCTCCCTCTACTCGCTGGGATGATCGACAAAGTAACGATTATCCGCTCGATTGTCGGCGCGTTGGATGAACACGATGCTTTCCAGTGCTTGACCGGGCGAACGACGCGGAACCAACCGCCGGGGGGTTGGCCATCGCTTGGCGCCGTTCTCTCAAAACTTCAAGGTCCGATCACCCAAGGGGTGCCGCCGTTTGTCGGTCTTTCGCCAAAGATGGGCGAAATGCGCTGGGCGCGCGCGGGTGAACCAGGCTTCCTCGGTTTGGCCCATGCGCCCTTCAAACCGAACGGCGCTGGAAAGGGAGACCTCGTTCTCAACGGAATCGAGATGGATCGCTTATCCGACCGGAAAGCGCTGTTGCAAAGCTTCGACCAATTCCGGCGCGACGTCGATGCGAGCGGCATGATGGAAGGATTCGATGCTTTCAATCAGCAGGCACTGGGTTTGCTGACTTCGAGCCAACTGCTGAAGGCTCTCGATATCGAAAAGGAAGATCCGAAGGTTCGCGCCAGTTATGGCAAGGGTGACCCGAAGAATCGCGACGACGGTGGTCCGAAATTGATGGAGCACTTTCTCATGGCTCGGCGCCTGGTCGAAGCCGGATGCCGCTGCGTGACGCTTGCCTTCAGTCGATGGGATCATCATGGCGACAACTTCGGCGCTTTGCGGCAGGACTTGCCACTGCTGGACCGAGGCTTGAGCGCATTACTCACGGACTTGCATCAGCGTGGCCTTAACGAAGATGTTTCCGTGATCGTCTGGGGTGAATTTGGGCGCACACCTATCATCAACAAGGATGGCGGACGCGATCATTGGCCGCGCGTTTCGTGCGCTCTGCTCGCCGGCGGCGGAATGAGGACTGGGCAAGTGATCGGAGCAACGGATCGGTTGGGCGGGGAAGCCTCGGAACGGCCTGTTCACTTTGGTGAGGTTTTCGCGACCCTCTATCACAATCTCGGGATCGATGCGAGCAAGACAACCGTCAACGACCTGTCGGGCCGCCCGCAATATCTTGTGGATGGGTATCAACCGATTCGAGAATTGATTTGATCTCGTGAAAAGTGCCCCTCTCCCTAGCCCTCTCCCCGTCCGACGGGGCGAGGGGATATACGGGTGCCAAACCCTCATCCCGCCGCAACGATCGTCGGCGCAATCGCTTGTTTTCCCTCGCCCCGTCGGACGGGGAGAGGGCTAGAGAGAGGGGCAACCGCTATGCTCACCATTTACGGCCCAAAATCACGTTTCTGCGACGGCGTCTCGCGCCGGAATTTTCTGAAGATTGGGGCGCTCGGGTTGGGCGGACTCGCCCTGCCGCAATTGTTAGAGGCGGAAGCGCAAGCGGGCCTTGGCCGTTCCCACAAAGCGGTGATCATGATTTATCTGCCCGGTGGGCCGCCACATCAAGATATGTTCGATCTCAAGATGGATGCGCCATCGGAGATTCGCGGCGAGTTCAAGCCGATCAGGACGTGCGTTCCGGGCATTCAAATCTGCGAGCATTTGCCGCGCATGGCAGCAATGATGGACAAGCTCGCCGTCATTCGCTCCATTTCCGATGCCGTAGATGATCACTCGGATTTTCATTGCATGACCGGCCGCTTCAAAAAGAACCAGCCGCCGGGAGGCTGGCCCACGTTCGGTTCGGTGATTTCCAAAGTGCTTGGCCCGGTCAATCGCGCGATTCCTCCTTTTGTCGGTCTTGAACCGAAGATGCAACACCGGCCATACAATGACGCGTCACCGGGTTTCCTCGGCGCAGGCCATCGTTCTTTCCGGCCCGATGGCACAGGCAAACAAGACATGGTTCTCAACGGAGTCACGATTGATCGACTCGGCAATCGGAGGACGCTTCTGGCGAGCTTTGATCAGTTTCGTCGCGACGTTGATGCCAGCGGTCTCATGGAAGGCCTCGATAGCTTCAACGAACAGGCCTTTGGCGTGCTCACATCGAGCAAGCTTTTGGAAGCGCTCGACTATAAACGTGAGGACCAGCGCATCATTGACCGTTATGGCAAAGGAGATCCGAAACCTCACGGCGACGCTGCTCCTATGTTGATGGAACAATTTCTCGTGGCTCGGCGGTTGGTCGAAGCGGGCGCCCGTTGTGTGACAGTTGCCTACGGCTTTTGGGATTACCATGGGAGCAATTTCAACCATGCCAAAGCCGACTTGCCGATGCTCGATCAAGGTGTGACCGCCCTCGTCGAGGATCTTCACCAACGCGGGCTCGACAAAGATGTGTCCGTCATTGTCTGGGGCGAATTTGGCCGCACACCGACAATCAACAAGGATGCGGGCCGCGACCACTGGCCGAAAGCCTCATGCGCGTTGCTCGCTTGCGGAGGAATGAAAACGGGCCAATTGATTGGCGCCACCGATCGCTTGGGCGCAGAACCATCCGAACGTCCGGTGAAATTCGGCGAAGTCTTTGCCACGCTTTACCACAACCTCGGGATTGATGTGAACAAGACGACAATCACGGATTTGTCAGGCCGCCCGCAGTACTTGGTTGAAAGTGGATGCCAGCCGATGCCTGAACTGGTATAAAGCCGTAAGTTTTGAAACTGTCGAAATTCGAAAATTGACTTGCCATGCAAACAAAAACCCAATCCGTAACTTTTCTGCGGCTCGTCACACTCATCACGGCAATCTCGTTCCTCGGCACTTTAGCGGCGCTGGCCAAAGAGACGGCGGCTGCCAAGTCGCCCGGCAAACTCAAAAGCTTGCACATTCGCGGAACGTCGGATTCCAGCGCGACGCTTCGAATCCGCGGCGCGGATGCCCGCCAACAGTTGGTTGTTACCGGTGAGTTTGAACAGGGCGCGCTTCGGGATTACACACATCGCGCCGTTTACCAAACGTCTCCCGAAGGAATCGTCCGTGTCGACGCCAAAGGCCTTGTGAGCCCCGTCGCTGACGGCAACGCGACCATTTCGGTCAAGACGGAAGAGGGGCTCAGCGCCTCTCTGCCTGTCACGGTCGAGCATTTCAGCTCGGTTACTCCGGTTAATTTCGCAAACCAAATCGTTCCCATCTTCACCAAGACCGGCTGTAACGGCGGCGGTTGCCACGGCAAATCTGGGGGGCAAAATGGTTTCAGACTATCGCTGCTCGGTTTTGAGCCGACCGAAGATTATGAACACTTGGTCAAGGAAGCGCGCGGACGTCGGCTTTTCCCTGCTTCGCCGGAATACAGTCTTCTCTTGTTGAAAGCGACTGGGACGCTTCCGCATGGCGGAGGCAAGAGGCTGGAACCGGATTCGGATGATTACAGATTACTGGTGCGATGGATCAATCAAGGAATGCCTTACGGCCAATCGACCGATCCGACAGTTGCCCGCATCGAGGTCTTCCCTAAAGAACGGACGATGGCGCTGGGCAGCGAACAGCAACTGGTTGTCACAGCTCACTACACCGATGGTTCGGTCGAAGATGTCACGCGCAGCGCCTTGTATGAGCCGAACGACAAAGAAATGGCCACAAGCGGCAACAGCGGCCACGTGAAACTTTTCGAACAACCGGGCGATGTCGCAGTCATGATTCGCTATCAAGCGAGAGTCGCCGTCTTCCGCGCGACTGTGCCGCTGGGCGCGCCTGTCGAGAATTTGCCGGCGCCAAAGAATTTCATCGACGAATTGGTCTTTAACAAACTGAAGACCGTCGGGATGCCTCCCTCGGAAGTTTGCGATGACGTCACATTCCTCCGGAGATCAGCCATTGACATTGCCGGACGGTTGCCTGCTCCCGATGAAACAAAGAAGTTTCTCGCTGACAAGGATCCAGCCAAACGGGATAAGTGGATTGATTCCCTCCTCAACAGCGGCGCCTACGCCGATTATTTCGCAAACAAGTGGAGCGCGCTCCTGCGCAACAAACGAACCGCTCCGACGCATGTCCGAGGCACTTACGCGTTCTACACTTGGATTCGTGACAGTTTGATGGAAAACAAGCCTTACGACCAGTTTGCCCGCGACATCGTCGCCGCGTCGGGTGAGATCAGCCAGAATCCAGCCGTGGCCTGGTACCGGCAAGTGAGGGATTCGACTGCGCAATTAGAGGATACCGCTCAGCTTTTCCTCGGCACGCGGCTGCAATGCGCCCAATGCCATCACCATCCGTTTGAGAAGTGGAGCCAGCAGGATTACTACGGCTTCGCGGCGTTCTTTACTCAAGTCGGGCGCAAACCCGGAACGCAGCCAGGCGAAGAGATGATTTTTCACAAACGCGGCAAAGCAACTGCGACGAACAAAAAGACCAAACAAGCTGTGGCGCCGGCAGGTCTCGGGGCAAAGCCGTTCGAACTGCCTCCTGATGAAGATCCGCGTCAAGCCTTGGCCGATTGGATGAGCAGCAAAGATAATCCATTTTTCGCGCAGTCATTGGTGAACCGTTACTGGAAGCACTTCTTCAATCGCGGCCTTGTCGAACCCGAAGACGACATCCGCGAGACTAACCCGGCCACGAATCCGGAACTCTTGGACGCGCTGGCCAAAGACTTCGTCAACAGCGGATTCGATCTGAAGCATCTCATCCGCATGATTTGCCGTTCGCAGGTTTATCAACTGAGCGCGGCGCCGAATAAGTTCAACGCCGTCGATAAACAGAATTTCTCCCGCTACTATCCGAAACGCCTGACGGCTGAGGTTTTGTTGGACGCGATCAATCAAGTCACCAAATCTGAAACGAAGTTCGATGGCTTGCCCGCCGGAACGCGCGCCGTGCAATTGCCTGACAATAGCTTCAACGCGAACTCCTATTTCTTGACTGTTTTTGGCAGGCCCGACATGTCGAGTTCATGCGAATGCGAGCGGTCGCAGGACGCCAGCCTCGCCCAAAGCCTTCACCTCCTCAACGCGAAGGATATTCAAGAGAAACTGGCTCACGACAAAGGCCGAGCCGCTCTGCTCGCGGCGGACAAACAGCAGAGTGACGACGTGAAGATTCGCGAGCTATATTTCTGGGCCTACTCACGTGAGCCCGACCAGAAAGAACTCGCGCTGGCCAAGAGCTACATCGACCAGAAAGTCCAGAGTAAGGACAAGGACGGCAAGCAGGACGAGGCCGCCAACAGGCGTCTTGCTTACGAAGACATCATCTGGGCCTTGATCAACACGAAAGAATTTCTCTTTAACCATTGACATTGATCAACCTCGCACGCTCCCGGAAAGGTTTTGAACTCCGCTAGAACTCCAGGATCAGTTTATCGTGTCGGCTGCCCCGAATTTCGTCGCCTCCTCGCCATGGAACGGCGCAGTTTTCTCAAGGCCGGGTTGCTCGGCGTCGCGGGGTTATCGCTGGCCGACCTCCTGAAGTGGGAAGCGTTCGCTGCGAATTCTTGGAAACCTCCCTCTCGGCAGAATGCCGTTATTATTCTCTGGATGCGTGGCGGTCCCAGCCAGCACGAAACGTGGGATCCGAAACCGGATGCGCCGATCGAATATCGCGGCGAATTCGCCGCTATGCCCACCAAAGTGGCGGGCATCCAAATCTGCGATCTGCTCCCGATGAGCGCGCGGATCATGGACAAATGGTCGATCATTCGCAGCCTCCACCATGCGGATGCGGGTCATTCATCCGGAGATCAGATTTGTTTCACCGGTTATCCGGCGGCGCCTGAAGTTCCAGCCGAAGGCCCCGGAAACATTATGCCGAGTTGCGGCTCGATTGTGGCCAAGCAATTTCAGCACAAGAATCCAAAGCTGCCGGCCTATGTGATGATCCCCAAGATGCTGCCTGGAGCCGGCGCAGCTTACTTGGGGCAAGGTTGCAATCCGTTCGAGACCATTGCCGATCCGGCCAAGAGCGGCCCTTTTCGGATCCCGAACTTCGCCTTGCCCGCAGGAATTTCGTTGCAACGTCTCGATCATAGACGCGCATTGCTCGATGGTATCGACAACTTGCGTCGCGAAGCCGACCACAGCGGCGCCATGGAAGCGATGGACCATTTTCAGCAACGTGCTTGGGATATTTTATCCGGCAAAGAAACTCGTGAAGCGTTTGACTTAGATGCGGAACCCCAATCCGTCCGTGAGCGATACGGCTTTATCCCCGAGTTCAAGGCGCCCACGCCCGATCGCTGCGGCGTGCCGGCATGGAGCCAGCGGTTTTTGCTCGCGCGCCGGTTGGTGGAAGCGGGAGTTCGTTTGGTGACCGTCGATGTTCGTTGGTGGGACACGCACGTTCAAGGTTTTGACACAATGCGGAATGGTTTTTTGCCGCGATGGGACCGAGCTTACACCGCGCTCATCGAAGATCTTGAGCAACGCGGTTTGTTGGAATCCACCATGGTGATTGCCTGGGGCGAATTCGGACGGACGCCACGCGTCAACGCCAATGCCGGGCGTGATCATTGGCCGAATGTCTTCAGCGCTGCGGTCGCGGGTGGAGGAATTCAAGGTGGCCGCGTCGTCGGTTCATCCGATGCCAAAGGCGCTGAGCCCGCATCGAATCCAAAAACTCCGCAGGACGTCTTGGCGACCATGTATCGGCATCTCGGAGTCGATATGACTGTTCAGTACGCCGACCATGCCGGACGACCGCATCCGGTCTTGCCCTTCGGAATGCCTATCGAGGAACTGTTTTCATGATGCCTATCTCTAACACTGGCCGATCGACGCCATTTGTTCTTCGGCAGCTTCTTTATCTTTGGTTGATCATCGCCGGCATGGCGACGCTTACCGCGCAACTGCCCGTAGCACGCCTTTCAGCGATCCTTCCACCGGGAGGCAAAGCCGGAACATCCGTCGAAATCCGCTTGTTGGGTCTGGACCTGGAAGACGTTAACGAGCTCCGGTTTTCGCGCGATGGGATCAGTGCGAAATCAACACTAACCGATGGAATTGCGGAACCAAATCAGTTCATCGTCACCATTGCCCCAGACGTTTCGCCGGGCATTTACGAGGCTCGCGTCGTCGGACGTTTTGGTGTTTCCAACCCGCGCGCGTTTGTCGTCGGTGACTTGCCGCAAAGCGTCGAGAAGGAGCCAAACGATGCGTTATCGTCCGCTACGGAGATTCCCTTGGGATCAATTGTCAACGGAAATACCGAAGCAAGCACGACCGATCATTTTAAGTTTAAGGCTCGAAAAGGACAACGCGTGCTCTTGAGCTGCCTGGCGAAGGAAATCGACTCGCGAGTTGATCCAGTCTTGGTGTTGTACGACTCAACGGGCCATGAATTGGAGCGTAATCGCCGCGGTGGGCTGATCGATTTTACTGCGCCGGATGACGGCGAATTTGTCGCGCAAGTCTATGATTTCCTGTACCGAGGAGGTGACGAATATTTTTACCGGCTTTCGATTGGAACCGGGCCTCATATCGATTTCATTTTCCCGCCATCGGGCCTGCCAGGAAGCAAGGAGAAATATGTCCTCTATGGCCGCAACCTTCCCGGGAGCACTCCGGCCAAGAACTTGGCAATTCAAGGCAAGTCTCTCGAACAATTAACCGTCGAGATCGAACTGCCAAACGACGCGGCCGTTCGGCACAGATTAACCTCCGGCTTATTGTCGAAGCCAGCCGATGCGGCCGTCGATGGATTTGAATACCGGCTGACAACGCCGCAAGGTGTGTCAAACCCCGTGCTGGTTAGCTTTGCCAGAGCGCCCGTCATCGCCGAGAAAAGATCGAACGGGAAGCCGGAAACTGCCCATCAACTCGCTGTGCCCTGCGAGTACGTGGGCCAATTCTATCCGCAAGGCGATCGTGATTGGGTGACGTTCGAGGCGAAAAAGGGGGAAGTCTATTGGATCGAAGTTTGGTCGCATCGTCTCGGATTATCCACGGACCCATTCATGTTAGTTCAAAGAGTCAAAAAGAACGACAAGGCTGAAGAACAGGTTTCGGATGTCCAAGAACTCTACGATACGGATGCCAATATCGGCGGGCCAGAATTCAACACCGTGTCGCGCGATCCGGCTTTCCGGCTGGACGTCAAAGAAGACGGCACGTATCGAGTCTTGGCTCGCGATCTATTCAATCGTTCGCAGAACAACCCGGCACTAGTTTATCGTCTTTCGATCTGCAAAGAGACGCCCGATTTCCGCTTGGTCGCTGTGGTTCAACCACCGCCGCCGCAGAACAAAGATAAGAAGGAGGCATTGGTCTGGACGCCGTTCTTGCGTCGAGGCGAAACGATGACGATCAAAGTCTTCGCTTTCCGCCGCGACAATTTTAACGGTGATATTCAACTTGGCGTTGATCGATTGCCGCCCGGAGTGAATCTGCCTGAAAGCAAAATCGAAGCGGGCAAAACTTCGACCCTGCTCTACTTTACCGCGGATGAGAAAGCGACTGCATCGGTGGGACCGATCAAGATTCTGGGCAAAGCTAAGGTCGGAGATTCTGAAATTGTCCGCGAAGCGCGCGGCGGCACGATTGTTTGGACCGTTGGGGATTACAATAACGAGGCCATTCAATCACGGATGACGCGTGAGCTTTTGCTCGCTGTCAGCGGCAAGGAAATGGCGCCGATCTCAATTGGGCCTGCCGAAAACAAAGTCTGGGAGATTTCGGTCGCGGGGAAGCTCAAGATACCGTTGAAGCTCGGACGCCAAGGTGAATTCAACGAAGTCGTGAAGTTGAAGGCCGCTGGAATTCCTGCGCTCGATCCACTCAAGGAGTTCGACGTTAACAATAAGACCAACGTGGCGACGTTGGAGCTTGACCTGACTCAAGCCAAACTTCCCGTCGGGACGCACACCTTCCATTTGCAGGCACAGACCAAAGGCAAATATCGGCCGGTAACGCCCGATGAAGCCAAAGCGCTCGACGAAGCGGTTAAAGCCGCTGACGAAACCGCAAAAAAGATCGAGAAAGAGTCCAGCGATCTCAATGGTGCGGCTAAGAAGGCCGCCGAGGCGCTGGGTGCAGCTGCCAAAGCCGTTCAGGAATCGGAGGCGCGTGAAAAGGCGGCCGCCGATAAGTTGGCCGCCGCAAAAGCAGCGCTCGAAAAAGCGCCGACAACGGAAGCGTTGAATGCGGCGCGAAGTGCAGCGGAAAAAGAGGCAACCGACGCAGCTGCGCAAACCAAGACTTTGTCCGAAGCCAAGACCGCTGCGGAAAAGGCCGCCGCGGAAGCCGCAACCAAGGCAAAGGATGCTGAGGCCAGAACGGATGCCGCGCAGAAGAAAGCTAAGTCAGCCAAAGACGCCCTGCAAAAAACACAAGCTAAGGACGTGACACTCACTGCTTACTCTGCTCCCGTAAATGTGAAAGTCACGCCCGCTCCCATTCAGCTCTCCGCGGAAAGCCCTTCGGGTATGTTGGCGCCGGGGTCGAAACTGGAAATTCCCGTGACCATCAAGCGGCTTTACGATTTTGCGGAGGCCGTGGAGCTAACGCTCCCAGTGCCCAAGGAAGTTAGTGCTGTCGGCACGGCAAAGGCCACCATTCCAAAAGACCAAAGCCAGGCTAAATTGGTTTTCGACGCTGCGCCGAACGCAAAAGCTGGTGATCACAAATTAACTCTTCAAGCCGTTCTCAAACTGAACAATCAAGAACTGAAAGTCGATCAACCGATTGTTCTGAAGGTGGCCGCCGCCGAAAAAGCAAGCAGCCGCTAAAAGCTCACATTGGATTTTGATTCTCGTAATGAGAGTCGATTTCAGTCGGAGGGTAATCTAAAGAACCTTACAGAGTTTGTTGGGCGAACAAGGAAATGGCTTGAGGCATCAAGCAGCGAAATCCACTGTCCGCGAATCGACTCGGCTCCTTGTAACGTCGCCCAGCCTATCCATTCAAGGTCGGACCGATCATTTTGAGGTTTTGAGAACTTTATGAATTGGGGGGTTGTAATTGTAACTGATGGTCCCTGAGGCTGAAAACTGAAGGTGATTTGCGGTAATCCATCCGCCTTTATCAGAATTAATGGCCACCACCAGCCAGGCACACTCCAGCCACGTCGAAAAAGCAAACGCCTATGAGTAATTCATGAAGATGCCGGAAGGCGAACACGAACGCTTCGTGCGCCACCTCATCCGCCAGGTGAGGAACGGGCAGGTGGAGCGCCACAAAGGCCCGCAGCGACGGCAGATGCCGCCGCACCACGGGTGCGAAGGCCTCGGTATCGCCACGCTTCACCCGCCGCAGCAACTCCGCATCGCCAGGCTCTGGTCCATCCGGTCCCACACACTTCATCACCGGTGGTTTAGCACGAACTACCTGCAGCGTTACAGGCAGAAGGTTCAACCTCACCAGAGCAGGCTTCAGTGCGGCTGCCCAATGACAGTGCCTCCGGGCGTTGGCAGTTTGAGCGGGTCAAGGAGGAGCGGCGGGCGCAGGACGACCCGGAGGAATATGGGTGGATTCGGCGAGGCTGGTGCTGGGGCGAGGAGGCGTTTCGGAAGGAAGTTCCTAGCGCAGGTGGAGGAGCGGCGCGGGGCGTCGCATTACGGCGGGGAGTTGCAGGAGAGCGCGACCGAGAAGGCGGAGCGGCTGGTGCGCGCAGGGCTCGCCAAGCTGGGATGGAGGGAGGCGGCCCTGGCCGCGCGGAAGAACGGCGACACGTCGAAGTTGAAGCTGGCCGTGAAGTTGCGGGCGGAGACGACGATCTGCCTGTCTCCAGCTTCTGCCGGACTACAAGTGTCTGCAACAGATTCCCGGGGTGGGGGAAATTCTCAATCTGGTCATCATGCTGGAGACCGGCCCGATCGAGCGCTTTGCCGGGGCCGGCAACTACGTGTCCT
>VHDE01000070.1 GCA_016871515.1 Verrucomicrobiota bacterium | reverse complement strand
CCCGACGCTCTGATAAACAAATCCTACGAAGCGTTGCATTGGGTTCCGAATCGTCTTAACTTCCAACTGAGTGGCTGGTTTATTGTGATTGTTTTTCATGCCCGATTCTTGTCAATCGGTTAACAATCACCAACCACTTTCTTTTTTTGCTCCCGATCTGGGAAGGTCAGCAACGCCCCGAAGCGAATTAAAACCAGCAGAGCGGCGGGCTTTTGAGCCTTAGCTCCCGCCGCTCTGCGGTCGAAGTCTAGCGACTCTTTTCTCCGTTTTACCCCGCAAATTCTGCTACAGACCCATAATGGATCATTCGATCCCGAAGGTCATCCGGTCACTTTGACTCAGACACCTCCCGGGCCGTACCTGGTTGGCAAGACGTTTGTTACTCTGACGGTCACCAGTCATCACGGGGAGTCCGCGACTTGCAGGGCGACCGTCACCGTAATCGACGACACGCCTCCGAAAATCAAATGCCCGGAAAACATCGTGATAAGCACGGACCCAGGACAATGTTCAGCCGTGGTGAAGTATCCGGCGCCGATGGCCACCGACAATTGCTCCGGGTTGTATATCTTCAGCGATCCGGCTCCAGGCTCGACCTTCCAAAAAGGAACGACACGAGTCACGATCACCGCTATCGACGGCTCGGGCAATAAAGCCAGTTGCAGCTTTAACGTCACGGTCGCCGACCAAGAGCCACCGCAGATTGCTTGTCCACCCGACATCGTGGTTGGGAACGATCCCGGCCAATGCTCGGCGATAGTGAATTACAGCGGGAAGGCTGCGGATAATTGCGGGAACGTAACAGTGACTTGGAGCCCGCCTTCCGGATCAATCTTTCCGAAAGGCCTTACCATTGTCACCGGCACGGCTCGGGACGACGCCGGCAACGTCTCAAGTTGCAGCTTTACAGTGACTGTTAAAGACATCGAGGCGCCTTTGGCGCGTTGCACGCCCACAACGAATCCGGCGGGAAAGAACATTCCCACCGCGGGCGAGAATCCGAAGAGTGGCCAGAATCCGGATGGATTCTACCAACTCGGTGGCGGCGACAACTGTGATTCCCCGTCCGCCATCGGAATTTATATTAAGGATTCGGCGAGCGATTTTGTGCAGGTCCGTTCAAAGATGGAGACAAAGTCAAGATCACGCAGGCCCCTGGAGTAACGCCCAACCAAAAGAAAATGGCTGGTGTTGTCGTGGCGCACATTCAACTTAAGGGTGACGCTTTGGTCTATGGCGTCGACAGCTCCGGAAATGTTTCCGGTCCGCATGCTTGCCTCGTTCCGCCGAAACCGAAGTAACAGATTTGGTTTGGTTCGTTAAGGTTGAGGAGTCCAGGTGTGAAGCGGGAAGTGAGTGCTTCCCGCTTCTCCTTCATTTATTTGTCGAGCTTCCGAACGGCGCCGGCTGGGGATAATGCGGCGACAAAGTCCACGGTGTCGCGTTGGACGCAGTAGGCCACGTCATCGCATAAATCGGGAATAGCAAGCAAGCGGCGGCCGTTGCGAGCGTGCTGCATCACTTTGAGGAGATCGCCACGAGCGAAACTGAAGACCTGTCGCGAGATTTGAGCCGAGTCGGAGAACGTGCCTGCTGAGTAGATCGGCCAGATCAAATCGCACAACGCACCAGCCGCTAGAGTATCTTCGTACGAGGTCTGATCAATCGTTCCGCTGCAAACGAGCAAGAGTTCTTCCGGCCGCTCGCGTTCGATCCAATGGGCCACAGCTCGCAATCCAAGAAATGTGCCGATCAAAGTCTTTTGCGCACCCAGGCAGGCGCGCAAGGCGCGCGTGCCATTCGTCGTAGTCATAACGATTGTTTTGCCCTGAACTCTTTCGCGCGTGTATTCACGAGGCGAGTTGCCAAAATCGAAATCGCGGCCGCCTGCTTGGCCGGCTGTAATGCGCAATCCATGCCTCTCACCACCGAGCAAGGCTCCCGGTCTCTGTCGGTGGAGAGTTAGCGCTTCGTCGATTTCGGCCACTGGAAGCATCTCCGCTGCGCCGTTGGCCAGTGCCGTCATCATCGTGCTCGTGGCCCTCAGGATATCGAATACCACACAGACAGTGCGGGTGAGATCGCGCTTAGCAAGCACAGCGAACTCGGCGGGGGCGAATAGCACTTCAAGGTTGGCCGGCATGTTCGTTCTTCAATTCAATTCAGTCGACTGTTCTGAAACTGACGGTTCACGTTCGACAGCCCATTTCTACGAGTTATGCGCGGACCGTTGGTGGAGACGCATATAATGAAACAGGTACTGCTGCGCATAGCCACTAAACGGACCAAAGTAAGTGGCGCTGAACTGTTGCAGTCGTTTGAGTTTAATCCGGCGCCGGCGAAAATAAAGCTCGCGCAATGCTTTTGTGACCCAGACGTCCACTGGAAACGCGCTTTGAAACCCGTAGGCAAAAAGCAAAACACAATCGGCAATCTTGCGTCCCACGCCGGGAATACTGATCAATGCGTCGCGCGCCTGTCCGGCGGGCAACTCACGCAACTTCTCCAGCGCGACCTCTTGACAAGCGATCATGTTCGCAGCGGCTTTTAAGTAAGGCGCTCGGAAACCCATTTTGCAGGCGCGCAACTCGGCCTCATCACATTGAGCCAGCCTCTCGGCCGTCGGAAAAGCGTATGCGTGCGCCCGATCGGGCAGCGAGATCACACGCTCTCCAAAACGTTCGCAGAGCAATTCAACGATCTGCCGTATCTGCACGATTTGTTTGGTCGAAGAAAGAATAAATGAGGCAAGACATTCCCACGGATCCTGCCGCAACAAACGCAAACCGCGGCATTTGTCCACTGCGGAGCGCATCGCATCGTCGCGTGGAAAAGCAGCTAGAATAGGCGCCAAATCCACGTCGATCTGCAAATAGTCCGACAGCCAATCCCAATTTTCGACTGGCTCAGCTGTCGCAGCCAGAATCGAATCCAGGCCAGAATCGAGGCGGACCCAGCGTGTGCCGATGACTCCTTCCCAAGCGCCGTCGCGACATTGCCAGCGAAAGGCCTGACCCGAGGTTAAGGTTGCAGTGAGGTTGTAATCCTGAACCGGAAAACGCTTCTGACCGCTGGCGTCGGCGATTAACGAAGGTTGCGGCATTGAAACAGTTGAATTCGGTGAAAATGGCGTCCGCGGTAAAGAACATCACGAGTTCCCAGATCGACGACAGATTCAAATTCTTCGAGCAATTGTTTGGGCGCCGGACGTGGCGCCTTGTGCTCTCGGACATAGAGCGCGTTCTGGCCCTTGCGCATCTTGTAACCCGGCCAGAAATAGAACTGATTGACTGGGTGCTGGGAGGATTGGAAATAAACCAAGGGTTGAGAGGCAGCCACGGCTTTGGCTTCAGGCAGGTAAAACGAGAGTAAGCCTGTAATCCCGTAATGACCGCCAATAATGAAAACAGGTTCGCCTTCCTGAAGAAGCTTGTCGCGTTCCATCGCAACGAGTCCGGCCATCTCCCGCCAACCGCGAACGCGCCTTAAGGGATCGATTTCAGGCGGCAGAGGACGCGACGCAAAATTACGAATCATGTTCGTGTCATGCAGAAAGATCACCGCGGACGCACCGAGGCTGACACCTATGGCGAAGCACTTTTTGAGAAAGCGTCGGTCCTGCGTCCAGCGACGTTCAACATAAACCACCATCAGACACAAGAGCGGAAGAACAGCTGGCGCAATCCAGTTCGGCTGTACTCGGGCATTGAGCGTGTAAAGCAAGTAGAACAAGAACAGGGGCGCGCCCATGCTAAAGAGATAAGTTAACAAGGCGTCCCCGCGCGGCCGCGCAACAACTGCAAACGCCGCCGCGACCATGCCGGCAAAAAAGATTGGGTTCAACAGCAGTACTTCAGCAATGACGAAGTCCATCAGAAACCGCGTCGTCAAACGCCCAGGCCGGTCGAGACCGCCTCGCTCAGCAAGGTGGGTGAGTGTTATCCAATCATGTTGAGCGTTCCAGATCAGAACGGGCAACGTGCAGCATAATATGATCAAAAGAGCCAGATAAGGGCCCGGCCGCCGCAGTTGAGCGCGGGCAGGCTTCCAAATCACGAAAAATACGCTCCAGCAAAGGATCTGAAACAACGCTGTGTATTTGCTCAGGAACCCCAAGCCCATCCATAACCCAGTCCACAACCAATGTCTCGTCGAGTTCTGCTGAACGGCAATCCAGCCGGAAAACATCGCAGCCGTCCAAAAGAGGACGGAGAGCGGATCAATCGTCATTAAGGTGGCTCCGACAGCAAGCAACGGCGTCGCTGTTACAATCAGCAATAGACAAACGCCAGCCCGCGCACTGACCTCGCGCGCCAGAAAGCGGAGAGACAGAAAACTAAGGGTTGCAGCAATGACAGGCGCGAAGAAGCGGACGCCGAATTCTCGATCTCCCCAAAGGGCGGTTCCCAAGAACTGTGCGTACGCGATCAACGGAGGTTTGCTGTAATACGAGAGGTCCAAGTGTTTGGACCAGAGCCATTGATAAGCCTCGTCTTCGCTAAGCTCGATCTTGCCGCTGCCTAAGTAGCCCAAACGCGCGACGAATAATACTGCGATCAGCAGATAACCAAGGCGCAGCCAATGTTGATCAACCGAACAAGAAACCGTCGAGATCGTTTCACATGGTTTGTCAGGACGCAGGAGAAACCGAAGTTTTGGCCACCAAAGAGGGAACCACCGTTGTCCCACGAAGCGCCATGACAGATCCAGCGACCAAGCGATTGCTGCGGCATAGAACGTTCCGAAGACCGCGCCAGCCAATACATCGCCCGGAAAATGCACGCCGACGTAAATGCGGGCCACCCCAACGATAATTGAGATGGGCAGCATGAACCAGACGGTGCGCCGATAAAAAAGATAGGCAATGGTTGTCGCGGCAAACCAATTGGCGGCATGCGACGATGGCATGCTGGCGCTGGAACCTCGCCCGACCAGCACGCGAGCGTCGGGCATTACTTCAAATGGACGGCCGCGATCAATCGCATGCTTGATGGAGTTGCAAATCATTCCGTCGCCCAATGCCATGACAACGACGACCAGCAGTAGAAAAACTCGGCCCCGCGTCCCTCCTTTCCAAATCAAACCGATCCCAATGATGAAGGCGGTCGGAATAAAGAAGGGATTCCAGCTCAGGAAAGGGAAAAGCCAATCCAGCAGGGAATTCTGCAAGGCCAGATTGATAAAGCGGAATAAGGCAAAATCGAGTGATAGCAACCAATCCATGAAAGCAAATCACTATCGGTAGTATCCCGCTGCGGTCGAAGGAGCTTGCGGTCCCTTCAGTTAATAAACGACCAGAGAACGGACTGGAAAACCTTTTAATTGCTCTCGTCCTTTGAGAAAGCCTAGCTCGATAAAGAAGATGACTTCAACAATCTCGGCGCCAACTTTCTGCAACAGTTTCGCCGCTGCGCCAGCAGTTCCACCAGTTGCTAAGAGATCATCGACCAACAGGACGCGGCTGCCGGGGTGGACGGCGTCGATGTGGATGGCCACCGTGCTCGACCCATACTCCAGGTCGTAGGTTTCTTCGTAGGTTTGATGCGGTAATTTGCCTTTTTTGCGCACCGGAACAAACCCAGCTTTGAGCTTGAAGGCGGCAGCTGCGGCGAAAATAAAACCGCGCGCATCAATCCCGACCACGGCGTCGATTGTCCCTGGAAGGACATTTGCGGTTAGCAAATCGATGCATCCCGCAAACAAATGCGGGTCAGCTAGGACAGGTGTTATATCTTTGAATTGAATTCCGGGCTTGGGAAAGTCCGGTATGTTCCGAACAACCGCGGCCAAATCGTCGGGAGTCAAGTTTGGTTTCCTCATCAGATAGGCTTAGGATTAATTCTATTTTTGCACTGCTTCCAACTTCTCGATCATTTTCCGAAGTTTGTTTAGGGCAATATTCTGAATTTGTCGCACACGTTCGCGCGTGACGCCAAACTTTTCGCCGACTTCCTCGAGCGTCTTCTCCGTGCCGCCATCCAATCCAAAGCGGTAACGCAGAATAGTCGCCTCGCGCGGATCGAGAGTCTTGACCATTTCCTGCAACATCTTGGTCACTGTTTTCTCTTCGAGTTGTTCATAAGGCGTATCCGCATTCTCGTCCTGAACCACCTCAGCGAAATTGTTTGAATCGTCATCGCCAATAGGCGCATCCAGTGACGCTGGGCGTATCGCGGCCGTGCGCAGTTGGGCCACTCGGGCCGCTGAAATGCCAAGCTCCTCACCAAGTTCCTCATCGGTTGGTTCGCGCCCCAATTCCTCCTGCAACTTCATGGCCGTCCGGCGCATCTTGGAAATCTTGTCCACCAGATGGACGGGCAAGCGAATCGTTTTGGACTGATTGGCCAAAGCCCGCTTGATCGACTGTTTAATCCACCAGGAACCGTAGGTCGAGAGCTTTCCACCTTTCGCTGGGTCGAATCGCTCGACCGCCTTCATCAGGCCGATATTTCCTTCATTGATGAGATCCAGCAACGGAAGGCCCAAGCCTTCGTAATCGTGCGCGATCTTTACGACCAGGCGAAGGTTCGCCTTGATCATTTGTTCGCGCGCTTTTTTGTCACCCTTCTTAATCTTTGCCGCAAGTTCCACCTCTTCCTGCGGGGTCAATAGTTTTACCTGACCTATCTCACGCAGATAAAGCTTGATGGCCGTATCTCCATCATAAGTCGAACGCTCCTTCGCACCGGGGATAATCCCAGCGTCCGCGTCTCGTGGAACTACCGTCCGGTCGGCTAAGGGACCGCTGTGCACGGTCTCGATGAGCGCTTTGGCAGGCTCCAGTGGTTTGGGTTTGGTGACATGATAGCCATTATGGACCGCACGACGCTGGAAATGCGGCTTCGGAAAGAACGAATTTGGTTCGAGTCTCGCGCGCCGCGACGCAATGGTTTTGGAAATCGATTTCTTTGGTTCGGTTTTTCTGGCCATACAAAACAACGTGTTAGTCTAACTTCACGACTCCGTCTTTCCGTTATGCCCACACTCCTGCGATATAACAAGACAACTCTGGCCTTCTGGCAAATCGCTCACGTGATATTGGATCACACCTTTAATAAAGCACGAAGAGCGCCACTTCTTACTTCTTAAACGTGCCGTCCCTTCGCGCCTGTGACGGAAATCAGGTTGGGCGTAACAGCCGAGGGGACGTACGCTCGCAATCATGCCCCCGTTGCCTAAGACATGCTTAGTCCCGGTCACTCCCGCGAGCTATCATAATGAAATGGAGCAAAGTAAAGAGCGATTGCACCATCGCAGCTACATAAGTGAGCGCCGCGGCATTAAGCACTTTACCAACTGCCTGGCTCTCTCGATTCTGGATGAGCCCCCAGCGCATTAAATGCTCTTTGGCCCGGCGGCTTGCATCGAATTCAACCGGCAGCGTTACCATTTGGAAAAGGGTAATAATCCCAAACACAATGACACCGATAGTGGCGAGTTTGGCAATGCTCATGAACATACCAAGCATGAAAATCCAAAAGGCAGCCTGGCTGGCAAAGTTCGTTATAGGCACTAATGCCATGCGGATCTTCAGCGGTGCATAAGCGGCTTGGTGTTGCAGGGCATGTCCGGCTTCATGAGCTGCCACTCCCACGGCCGCTAGGGAACGGCCATGATAATTCTCCGACGACAAGAACAACGCCTTCTTGATCGGATCGTAATGGTCGGTAAGGTGTCCCGGAACCTCTTGCACCGGCATCGCGCTCATGCCCGCTCGATCGAGAATCTCACGCGCCGCTTCGGCGCCCGACAGCCCTGAAGCATTTCCCACTTGAACGTATTTATTGTAGGTGGAACTGAGCTTCATTTGGGCATAAAGCCCCAAAACTAAGCCTGGGATGAAGAACCACCAGTGCTGATCTAAAATCATCATAGAAACTCTCTTTCCAAAACAGCTTCGCGGACGTCCCAACAAACCTCAACGACCCAGCTGAGGCTCGACGGAACGTCCTCTTGTCAATTCTTAGCTTAGCACCGAGCGAAATGGATGCCAGTGCGAGTTCATTCATAAGCCGTTCGTTCTAAATATTATCACCCCAGTTCCGCGGCAGGCTTTGAGACATCCGTCGCGGCGCTCTGGGTCAAGATGAGCCACTGTGTCACACCTCCAAGACCTTTTCGAACTTGGTCAAATTCCGGGGCCCATTGTGGGTAACCAGGACAACGTCTTCGAGCCTCACCCCGCCAAGTTCCGGATAGTATAAACCAGGCTCTACAGTGACAACATTTCCAGCCTTGAGAACATCATCGGATAGCTGATTGATGCGGGGAAGCTCATGCATCTCCAGTCCAAGACCGTGGCCAGTGCTATGGAAAAAACCTTGCATACGACCATTACACTTGCTGGTTTTATAACCTTCCCTTTCAAACAGGTCTTGAACGCACCGATGAATCTCCTTTCCAGACTTGCCATGCTGTATCTGTTGAAGCACGGTTTCCTGCCCACGTGCAACCGTGTGATAAAGCTTCCGGACTCCTTCGGTGGCGCGTCCCTTCACAACCGTCCGCGTGATGTCGCCAAAGTAACCGGTCTTTTGCGAGCGCGGGAAAACGTCGAGAATGATCGGCTGATTCGCTCGCAACGGGCCATAGCCGCGTTCGTGCGGATCACAACCTTGCTTGCCCGCTGCCACAATCGAACGGCTGGCCGTCCCGCCCGCCTGGAGAATCGCAATATCAATGATCGAGCGAAGCTTCTCCGCAGTCAGAGGCAGATTATGGTAGAGCAGTCGCCCATCGCGGCTGGCCTTCGAGCTCTTCAATGCTTGAATGCCCTCCGCCAAGCCCACCTCGGCCATCATAAGAGCCGCACTAATCTTCTTCACCTCTTCGCCAGTTTTAATCTCGCGTTGTGGAAAGAACCCTCCCTTCTTCACTTTGACCTTTATCTTCAAGTCTCGCAGCTCTCGAGCCAGGCCAAGTGAAAAGTTCACCGGCACCACCACCTTTTTCAGTCTCCGTTCGCGCAGGACCATGCTAATGACGCGAGCTGTGTGATTTCTTTTCACGCCGTCGCGTTGCGATCGCTGCAGGTACCGGCTGAGTGGAAGCACCTGACAATGACGCGCCTGTTTTCTGACGCGCTCGAGTTCGAGATCGCCAATCACCACATAATTCTTTCCACTAACGCGCAGATAAATGAAAGGGTCCAAGATAAACAGTCCCAAAGCATAGAGCATATTCGCGTCGCTTTCACTGCTGGCGAACATGAGGAGGTTTTCGCGGCTCATTTTTCCTGACCCTAGAGATCGTGAGAATGGCTGGCAAGTCTACTGGTCACAACTGCGGTTTCCAGGATGAAACGTGGAGACCAAATCAATCAGCCGAAGAGTCCGATCTTGAGTACAATACTGAGCGGTTGGGCCCACTTTTCGAGAGCGCCACTCAGTGCAAAACCGTTGGACACAAAAAATACAGCCGGCCTGCTTGCACCTTGGGGAATTCCATTCCCAGATCGATTTTCAAAGTCTTTGACTCAGTCCGGCCGAAGAGGCTGAACAGGCTCGAGAGTTGAAAGGGCTCCTGATAACGGATCAGATTAGCTCTCGGAATCTTCGCGAGCTTCTTGGCTCGGGCTACCGCCGTGTCGAAATTGCCTTTCTCATCCACAAATCCGTAATCGTACGCTTGCCTTCCTGTTAAAACGCGGCCATCCGCAAACTGGACCCAATCCTCAGCCAAAGTTCGCCCTTCACCTTGATTGTTGTCCAAGGCTCGCTTGCGTCCTTCCGCGACGACATTCGTGAATTTCCCGTACGTCTCATTGACCATCGCCTGGATCATGCTCTTCTCTTCTGGATCAATTTCTTGAACGGGCTTTGATCCGCTCAGCATATCTTTAAATTTGCCGCTTTTGAAAACAAGCGGGTACAACCCAACCTTGTCCATCAATCCGCGATAATTGAACGTGTGCATAATGACACCGATGCTCCCTGTAATCGTGAGTTCATTGGCCACGATCCATTGGCACGGCGCAGATACATAATAGCCGCCTGAAGCGGCCAAGCCCCCCATCGCCGCGACAACAGGCTTGTGATTCTTGTCCTGAAATTCCAGGAGCGCCCGGGAAATATCATCCGAAGCGAGAACCTCGCCGCCCGGAGAATCCACCTTCAGCACGACGGCCTTCACCGCGTCGTCTTGTCCAGCCAGTTTCAGTTGGTCCTCGATTAGATCCACCATATTGCGGCCCGATCGGTCCCAAGCCTGGCTGGTGATGAGGCCTTCCACATCAATGATGGCAATTTTGTGTGACGAATCATTGTCCTCGACCTTGACCTCTTCTAGCCAGCGACCACTCTGCCGCCCCGTCTTTCCACCGACCAAACCATGAAACTGCTGAACAAAAATACTGAGCATTAGCACCACGACAAAGCCTCCTAAAATCAAACTCACGATCATCCAACCGCGCGACTTGCGCGGTGGCCGAGGCGGTGGCGGCGGCAAGATCAGCGGAGGCGGATTACTCTGCGGGGGCAAATTGTTTTCCATAGCGACCGGAAGCTATCGCACGAAAACAGCCGGGGCAAGCCGGATTGCATGCTCAGGCGAAATCCCACTGAAATCCGCACTCGTGCCTTCGACCAGGCGCACCCCGGCGCGCGGAAGTGAACGGGTGCGATTTAGATGGCAGTGAGCTTTCGAACACAGGAGCGCGGACTTTAGTCCGCTTCCGGGCAAAGAGCGTTCGATTTATTGCGCTCGTCGAAGCGGACTGAAGTCCAGTCTGTGCTCCTCACGGCACAGTTTTGATCATCCGAATTTGAACAGAGCACTGCTTCCGACGCTCCGGCGCTGTATCCTTGACGGTCACTGTTTGCAGGTTAGTGTGCTGCGGAACAACAACACGATTCCTTTGCGCCGGGATTGGTTTTCGTCGCCTGGGAAAACAGAGAACATAGAAAGACCAAACATGAAACGAGCACTAATAGCGACCGTCGCGGCCGGACTTTTGGTGGCGCAAGGCCAGGCGCAGGATAAACCGGCCAGCGCGGCGCCCGACAACAAAGTTCTAAAGGATCCAAAAGACAAGATCAGTTACAGCATCGGATTGAATATTGGCAACAACGTCAAACAGCAAGGCCTCGATCTCAATCCGGAGATACTGGCCGCGGGTGTTAAAGACGCCCTCTCCGGAGGCAAGCCTCTTCTGACCGACGAGCAGGTCCGGGAAACGCTCACGAATTTGCAGAAGGACCTCATGAGCCAGCGCGCGGTCCAAAGTGAAAACAATAAAAAGGCGGGCGCCGCATTCCTCGTTGACAACAAAAAGCAGAAAGGAACTCAAACCTTGCCGAGCGGTTTGCAGTACCAAGTGATCAAAGAAGGCAAAGGAAAAAAACCGAAATCGACCGATATTGTGAAAACGCATTACCGGGGCACCTTGATCGACGGCAAGGAATTCGACAGCTCGATCGCTCGCGGCGAACCCGAGACCTTCCCTCTGACAGAGGTGATCGCAGGGTGGACTGAGGCATTGCAATTGATGCCCGTTGGATCGAAATGGAAATTGTTCGTTCCCTCTAATCTCGCTTACGGCGAGCAAGGCCAGGGACCGATTCCGCCGAATTCAACTTTGATTTTCGAAATCGAATTGCTTGGCATCGAAGAAAGCCCAAAGAAATAACTCGATTGCGGACGGCTTGATCGAGGCCGCGCGGACACTTTGCGGACAAGTCGCTCAACTCGAATTTGGTCCTCCCATTACGCACGTTTATCATCCGCTCGAATACGCTTGGAAAGCGCACGCCGCCTGCCTGCAGAAGTACGGAAACACGCATGGTGCGTGGGGCTAATCCGGAACCAGGCGCGCAGACGAAGTTTGGTTAGATTGATTAGGATGAATTGCCCACCTATGAGTAGTGACCAACGAACATCAAGCGCTGGCAAAGCCAGGATAAGCGCTGGCCTTTTGATGTATCGAATTCTCCAAGGTCAACTCGAAGTGTTTTTGGCTCATCCGGGCGGACCGTTCTTTGCTCGGAAAGATGAAGGCCATTGGACCATTCCTAAAGGCGAACTGGCGCCGGGCGAAGAATTATTGGCCACGGCGATTCGCGAATTCGCCGAAGAATCCGGCATCCAGCCATCAGGCGACTTTATTCCGCTCGGTTCGATCAAACAGAAAGGCGGAAAGATCGTGCATGCGTGGGCTTTTCGGGGCCAGTGGGAAGAAGGCCAAGCGCATCGATGCAATATCTTCCGGCTCGAATGGCCGCCGCGCTCCGGGCGAATCCAAAGTTTTCCGGAGGTAGATCGAGTCGGGTTCTTTTCGGTTCTCGAAGCGCGGAAGAAACTCAAGGAGACGCAACATCCTTTTTTGGATCGGTTGGCGGAGGCGTTGGAATTGGCGGGCCGCTAAAGCTGGTCTTCAGGACCGCACGTCGTTTCTTTTCTACTTCACGCCGCCCATCATTTTCTTGATTGGCCTGACGAATATGAGAAGGAGGATTCCTGATCCGATCGTTACAACTGCGACTGCACCGAACAACTGCGGCAGCGGAAGACGTTCAAAATAGCTGGCGATCATGCCGCCGACTTTGTTTCCGAATGCGTTGGTCAAAAACCAGATTCCCATAATGCTTCCAACCAAACGCAAGGGGGCCAGTTTCGTAACCATACTCAGCCCGACCGGGCTCAGGCAAAGTTCCCCAAGCGTGTGCAGCAAATAAGCGCCAACTAACCACATCGGGCTCACGCGAACGCCCGTCCCTGCCTGGGCCAAACCAGACGCCGGCGCTAACAGGAGGAAGCCTAGTCCGACCAAAAGCAATCCACAGACGAACTTCGCCGGACTTGAGGGTTCACGCGGCCCTAAAGCAACCCAGAGCCACGAGAATATCGGCGCAAAGAGCAATACATAGACAGCGTTCAAAGATTGAAACCAGGAAGAAGGAAACTCAAAACCAAAGAACGAAAGCTGTGTGTAGCGGTCGGCAAAAAGATTAAGACTTGATCCCCCTTGCTCAAATGCCGCCCAGAATAAAATCGCGAAGATGAATAATGCAGCGATAACTCCTAGCCGCTTCCACTCGGCAGCGGTTAGCTTTTCGCTCGCGCCGCCGCTTGGAGACGGTTCGGAATGCTTCTGGCCGATCGAGACAGCGTCAGCATTGGTCGGAAGGTGGCGGCGTCCGAAATAATATTGCACCAGCCCGAAAACCATGCCGACACCGGCGGCCGCAAAACCCCAATGCCAACCGATCCTTTGTCCCAAGTAGCCACAAACCAATGGCGCCGCTGCTGCCCCCAGATTAATTCCCATATAAAAAATGGAGAATCCGCCATCGCGACGCGCATCATTTGGCGAGTAAAGCAAACCCACCATCGTGCTCACGTTTGGCTTGAGCAGCCCAGTGCCGCAAACAATTAGACCCAGGCCAAAATAAAATGCCGTCAGCCCTGGAATAGCTAAGCAAAAGTGGCCGATGGCTATGATGATTCCTCCAACAAAAACCGCGCGAAAATGGCCAAGCCAGCGGTCGGCGATGAAACCGCCGGGAATTCCCGTCGCATAGACGAGGAAGGTGTACCATCCATAAATCGCCGCCGCCTTCTCTGTGCTGAAGCCTAAGCCTCCACTGCTCACCAGCGCTGTCATGTACAGAATCAACAGCGCGCGCATTCCATAGTAGCTAAAGCGCTCCCACATTTCTGTGAAAAATAACGTCGCGAGCCCGCGCGGGTGACCAAACCATCTTGCTGGGGCGACTGCATCAGCCATAACTATTTCTTTGGTAATGGAAGTTCCAGCTGGGCGGAGATTGCCGCCACAACTTGAGACCAAATTGTGCGATGACTTAAGCGCCCATTTCGAAATGAAGGTTTCGGCATGGGCGGCGAATATCGCAGATCACGCGATAGTCAGCCAGTAGAAAGCGCGAGAGCGCAGGTTTTGCGCGTTTGCGTTGCAGAATGAGAAATAGCGCGTCGATTTCAAAGCTTTTCAAAGCCGGAACGTTCGCAAATGAGGACGCTCTGCAGCGTAAACGGTGCGATCCGGCTTCGGTCTCGGCGCGATGCATCCCGAAGTTGTCGGCACAATCGTAGCGGCGGGCATCCTGCCTGCCGTAGAGCCGTGGCATCCTGCCCGGCGGATCACCCGTGCACACTAGAACGCAACCTCTGCGTTTCAAGCGTTGCTCCGGGCGGCAAGATGCACGCCCTCTGCGGCGGGCAGGATGCCCGCCGCTACCGACAATTTCGGGATGCACTGGTCTGGGCCGGTAACAATTCTTTCTTCGTTATCACCGTTGGCTTCTGTAAACATCTTCATCCAGCTCGATTGTCAAAAATCCAAACGAAGGTTGCGAACGTGACGGCGCCAATCTTGAGAACGTGGCCATTCATTCTGTGAGCGGTAAGAAATTATTCTCCATCATCCTGCTGGCGTTGTTGACCGCCGGTGCCGCCCTGTTTTCACTCCGTTCTGGACGCGAGCCTTTCATCACCGGCGATTCACCGAGCGCAAGCGAACGCGCCAGCCGCGAAATAGCAGCGCGTGTAGCCCGACTGGAAGCACGCGAGCAAAACATGGCCGAGACTACTTGGGCGAAGGAAATCCTCGCGCAGCAATGCGGGCGAACTTTCGAATCGTTGTGGGACTCAATCAACGCAGCGTCGAACAAGCTCCACGTCGCCGCAGACTTTCCGATTGGAGCCGTGGTTCTCGCCCGATGGCCGCCGCCGCAAATGCTGCCTCACGGGATCGAAGTCCGCGAGCCGGCGGGCGCCGGGCAAGTTCTTGCGCCCGGAGACTGGCGACGCCTGATTGAGGAGTTCGAGCGAGCCGGCTGGCGCCTGGCGCAAACGGAGTTTCGTCACAATCGTTTCGAAACTGATTCCGCCGGTCAAGCGCACCAAAGCCAATTCTACTTCTCAGCTCACCTTGCAAATTCTGTACACGGCGATCGGGCCATCCTAGAAGGCACTCTGGTTGTTGACTGGGGCAAGAGACCGCCCGGCACAGATGCGGGGCCGGTGAAGCGGATTGATGCCAGCCAACTCTCACTCAAAACGCGCACGGGCGAAACGCCCTTTCATCTCATCCTGGACGAGCAGATCGCCGCAGGGGACAAAACGCACCTCGTCGATACGCTGATTACGTACGATCTCGATGGTGATGGCCTCTCCGAAATCATACTTCCATCGAAGAATGTTCTTTATCGGTTTCGCGGCGGGAACCGTTACGAAGCCGAGCCCCTCCGTCGAACCGCGTCCGGCATGATCCTGGCAGGGCTGATAGCAGACTTCGATGGCGATGGCGCCGCGGATCTGCTGAGCGAACAATTTGAGGAGGGCCTGGTTCTATTCAGAGCTTCAGCGGGTGGCGCCTTCGACCAGCCAGGGCGCAAGGTTTGGCGGCCGCCCACATCGTTGAAGAACACAATGGTTCTGACGTGTGGCGATATCGACCGCGACGGTGACCTGGACGTGTTTCTTGGTCAGTACAAAGTTCCGACACTCGGACAAATTCTAAGGCCCCGCTACTTTGACGCGAACGACGGCCATCCTTCCTACCTGTTGCTGAACGATGGAAAGGGAATGTTTACCGACGCTACGGCAATGGCTGGCTTAGAGAACAAACGCTTGAGGCGCATTTTCAGCGCGTCCTTTGTGGACTTGGACGCTGACGGGGACCTTGATCTCTTGGTCGTAAGTGATTTTGCTGGAATTGACGTTTATCGCAACAACGGACGCGGGCAATTCACCGATGTCACCGGCGAATGGGTGACCAATCCACACGGCTTCGGAATGGCGCACGCGCTTGCGGACTTCAATCACGACGGCCGCCCGGACTTCCTCATGATTGGGATGAATTCTCCGACCGTCGACCGGCTCGAGCATCTCGGTTTGACGCGATCCCTTTTGCCCGAGGATCGGGCGATGCGACGGGCTATGACTTTCGGCAATCGGCTCTATCTCGCGCGGTCGAACTCGGGCTTTGAACAAACGCCACTCAACAACTCCATCGCGCGGGCGGGCTGGTCTTGGGGCTGCAGCGCCTTCGACTTTGACAATGATGGTTTCACGGACGCGTACATCGCTAATGGGCACGAAACAAAACAGACCGTCCATGATTACGAATCTGAATTCTGGCTGCACGACCTCTTCGTGGATGAGACGGTAGACGATGTCACAGCGACCGTCTATTTCACAGCGAAGTTCAGCCGGACGCGTGGCCGCGGTTGGAGTTACGGAGGCTACGAAAAGAATCGATTGCTCTGGAACCAGCGAGCGGGCTCGTTCATTGAAATCGCGCATCTCATGGGTGTCGCGCTCGAACAAGACTCGCGTTCGGTCGTCGCTGACGATCTCGATGGCGATGGCCGCGTTGATTTGCTCGTGACGACACTCGAGGTCTGGCCTGAAGCCAAACAAACCTTGCGTGTCTATCGAAACGTCCTGAACGATACTGGCAATTGGATCGGGTTCCGTTTCCGCGAAGAGAAGACATCACCGGCCGGCGTCCGCGTGACAATTCATTATGATGGGCGGAGCACGGTTCGGCATATGGTGAACGGAGACTCCTTCCGCGCGCAACACTCGAACGGTTTGCACTTCGGCCTGGGCTCAGCCAAACGAGTCGATAGGGCGGAAATCCGCTGGCCCAGCGGACAAGTGACGACTTTGCGCGAGCCAGCGCTGAATCGTTACCATTCGATATCTTTTCGCGAAGAAAACGAAACTACTAATGGACACGAATAAACATGCAGCGGCGGATTGGACTCACTTTTGCTGGTGACCCTAGAAACCCCGTTCCTTGTAGCAGCCATACGCCGATAATATTGTTCAGCGCGGCAATATTGCGAGCGATAGTCGCCACCGCAATCGCGCCAGAACGTGTTTCCTAACGGAAACTCTTTTGTTAGGAGAAACATGGTCTGAATTGTTCAAGCCTTTGCTTTTTCCAATAGGAAAGACCGCCTTTGGGACGAAGTATTTGTTGCTGAGGCCCAAAAGCAAACGTAATCTGCGACCATGCCGCCTCTAACTAAAGACGCACGATTGGCCGGCCACGCGCTTGCTCCGATTCGCAGTTTCTGACACCTTGACCCGATGAACGAGCGCATTTCGATTCACCCTAGAATCTGCCACGGCCAAGCTTGTATCCGCGGCACGCGCATTCCAGTCCACCAAATCGTTCCGATGTTCGCGCACGGCGATAGCATTGACATTCTTCTGGCCGCATATCCTTCGATCACGCGTCAGGACATTCTCGCTTGCCTCGACTACGCGGCCTCGCTAGCCGAGGAGGAGGTGACTCCCCTGGATGACGCCGTGATCACGCCATGAGGATTCTGGTGGACGAGAACATCCCAAATATCGCCGTTCAAAAACTCCGCGCAATGGGACACGACGTTTTGGATCAGTCTTTCGTTTCCCGGCCGAGTGGATTTGAATGAGCCAAACCATGCAATCACAGATCATTTTCTCGTTACTGACTCTATGTTGTCTAGCGTCGGCCCAACGGTCCCAGGGAGCAAAGTTGGTTCTGGTGGCCGGCGGGGGCGACCTTGAGAACGGCCCAGCCGTGCAAGTCAAATTGAACGGACCTTTCGGGGTAGATTTTGATTCAAGCGGCAACATGTTCATCGTTGAGTTGAACGGCCACACGGTGCGGAAAATGGACCGCCAAGGAATTGTCACAACCATCGGTGGAAACGGCGTGGCCGGCGCTGCTGGCGATCGCGGGCCAGCCCGTGAGGCGCAGTTCAATGGTATTCATAATCTTGCGATCGCGCGGAACGGTGACATTTACCTGGCCGACACATGGAACAACAAGGTGCGGAAGATCGAGGCCAAGACCGGCCTTGCTGCGACGGTCGCTGGCACCGGACAGAAAGGTTTCAGCGGAGATGGTGGTCCTGCCACGCAAGCGCAATTCGGCGGGATTTATTGCGCTTCTCTCGACCCCTCGCAGGAGAATTTGTACGTCGCTGATTTAGATAACCGCCGGATTCGCGCGATTCATTTGAAGACCGGCCTTGTTCGCACGGTCGCAGGCAACGGGGCAAGAGGTGTTCCCAAAGAGGGTGCGGATGCAGCCAAGGCTCCGCTCATTGACCCGCGCGCGGTGGCGGTTGATGACGAAGGCAACGTCTATGTTCTGGAACGCAGCGGCCATGCCTTGCGGGTAGTTGACGCCAAAGGCAAGATACGCACCGTCGTCGGCGCCGGCGAAAAGGGTGCGACTGGCGATGGGGGCGCAGCGCGCCAAGCGACGCTTAACGGTCCGAAACACCTCTGTTTCGATCTGCAAGGCAACGTCATTATTGCCGACGCGGAAAATCATCTCATCCGAAAATATTTGCCCAAGGAGGGCAAGATCGTCCGCGTTGCCGGCACGGGTAAGAAGGGCACGGCTGGTTTGGAAGGGCCTCCGGATTTGGCTGAATTGAATCAGCCGCACGGAGTTTACGTGGATCGATCCGGAGTTCTGTTCATCAGCGATAGCAGCAACAATCGTGTGCTTAAGATCGAGCCTTGATCGCTTGGATTATCGCGCACAGGAGAACTCTGTTTCGATGTCGATCTCTTTGCCGTACAAGGTTGCGACGTTGCTTTATTGCTTCAATGACCGCGATGAAGTCTTACTCCTGGAACGCAAACAAGAGCCGAATCTGGGATTTTGGAGTCCGTGTGGCGGGAAGCTCGCCACTGAAATGGGCGAGTCGCCTTACGAGTGCGCCTGCCGCGAAGCGCTCGAAGAAATCGGCTTGGAAATCCGGCCGTGTGACTTGCATTTGACAGGAATTATTAGCGAACGCGGTTATATGGGCCAAGCACACTGGCTGATGTTTCTCTTTGAAGTTAAGCCAAGATTGAAATGGCTGCCTCCGCCGCATCGCGAAGGCAATTTCGGCTTCTTCCGCGCGGAAGAGTTGGCGACGCTGCGATTGCCACAAACGGACCTCGAACAGATCTGGCCATTGTTTTGGCAACATAGGAACGGATTTTTTGCCGCTCATTGCCAAACGCACGCCGATGGACGGAATCAATGGACGATAGAAGAAAGGCGCGAGCCGATAGGCCATAGCCGATAGGCAATTGCTGCTACAGTTCCCAGTGGATATACCCTCCTGCTTTGAATTATGCCCGACGAACCGATCATCGACCTGCAGAGCGATCACTACTTCATGGGCGAAGCGCTGCGGCAAGCCACCCGCGCTTATCAAGCTGAGGAAGTGCCTATCGGCGCAGTCGTCGTCCGGGGTGGACGCATCGTTGCCCGCGCGTTCAATCAGGTTGAAGTGCTCAAGGATGCAACGGCTCACGCTGAAATGCTTGCTCTGACCCAGGCCGAGGCAGCGGTCGGCGACTGGCGTTTAACCGATTGCACGCTGTACGTGACGAAGGAACCTTGCCCAATGTGCGCCGGAGCAATCGTGCACGTGCGGTTGGCGCGCGTTGTCTTTGGCGCAAGCGATCCCAAAGCAGGAGCGGCAGGAGGCGTGATGAATTTGCTCCAATTCCCTTCGCTCAATCATCGTTGTGAAATTACGCGAGGGGTGCGAGAAGCCGAGTGTCGATCATTGCTGCAAAGTTTTTTTGTCGAACAACGTTCGCGCCGTGGTTCGGAGGGAGGGACGGGAACCGGCGTTGCCGCCAGCAACTTCTAACCTTGCTCGCCCGTGATGTCCAAAGCCAATCAACTTGCGGCGATCAGCGAAACTCTTTCATTCCGTGGATTGCGGACAGTCCCGTGCGAACTTGGGTCTAATCTCAATTGTCACGCTCGCTACCTTCGAACGAAAGGCAGTATCTCCGAGACACCGCGAGCGGGTGGCTCGAGGCGAATTTTTGCAGAAACCGCAAGATCCACGACGCTCGAACTCGCGAAGCTCTGCTGTCGATCACGCGATGATCTCCTGGACAACATCACCCGCCACATCGGTTAAGCGAAAATCTCGACCGTTGTACCGGTACGTCAGCTTCTCGTGATCGATTCCGAATAAATACAGAATTGTCGCGTGCAGGTCGTTGACACTGACGCGATCAACGGCGGCTCTGTGGCCGAGTTCATCCGTTTGACCGTAATGAACACCGCCCTTCACTCCTCCACCGGCCATCCACGTCGTGAAAGCGTGCGGGTTATGATCGCGGCCTGGCTTATTTGATTTTTGACTGACGGGCAGACGCCCGAACTCGCCCGCGCACAGCACCAATGTCGAATCGAGCAACCCACGTTGCTGCAAGTCCGTCAAGAGCCCAGCGATCGGCAAATCGGTCTCTCCTGCGAATTGCCGGTGATTCCCGCCAATATCGACATGGCCATCCCAACTCCGCTCGTTTTCCATGCCACCGCTATAAATCTGAATGAATCGCGCGCCGCGCTCGACTAAACGCCGTGCCATCAAACATTGCTTTCCGAAATGAGCGCATTTGCTGTTGTCCAATCCATACAACGCCCGAATCGATTCGGGTTCTTTGGCGATATCCAAGGCTTCGGGTGCGGCGATTTGCATGCGATAGGCCAACTCAAAACTTTCGATGCGCGCGGCCAACTCGGCTTCGTGCGGGTTTTGCCGTTGGTAATGTTGGTTGAGTTTTCGGAGCAGGCCCAGTTGGGCGCGCTGCTGCGAATCGGCCATTTCGTCGCTGCGGAAAAGGTTGTTGATCGGCGCGCCTTGCGCATTCAACGCCGTGCCTTGGAAAACGCCGGGCAAAAAACCCGCGCCCCAATTTTGCGCGTGCCCTTTTGGGATGCCACGGCCAAGCGTGTCATACATCACGATAAAGCCTGGCAGGTTTTCGCTTTCGGAGCCCAACCCGTACGTCACCCACGATCCCATGCACGGAAAACCCATTCGATTCATTCCGGTGTTGATCTGAAAGAGCGCCGGCGAATGGTTGTTGGTCTCGGTATAACATGAGTGAATAAATGCCATTCGATCGACGTGTTGAACGAGGTGCGGAAAAATCTCCGAAGCCCAGGCGCCGGATTGTCCGTGTCGTTGAAATTTGAATGGCGATTTCAAGAGCGGGCCGACATCGTTTGTGAAGAAACCGGTATTCTTGTCGAACCCTTTCAATTCTTGGCCGTGATGCTTTTCGAGTTCGGGTTTGTAATCCCACGTATCGACCTGGCTTTGGCCGCCGTTCATAAAGAGCCAGATGACCGACTTCGCCTTGGCAGAAAAGTGGCTTGGCTTGGGCGCCAGTGGATTGAGGGCAGCATGGTTCGAGGGACGCGGTTCGGCCAGCAACCCTTGCTGGCCGAGCAACGACGCCAGCGCAAGCGAACCAAAACCGGAACCCGTCCGCCTCAGGAAATCGCGGCGATTGATCATTGGCGTCGCGAATAGATGATTGAAACCTTTCATAGGCGCTTCTTGATTTCTGAGTAGCGGAAGCAATTGATGAGATGGTCGTTCACCATGCCGACAGCTTGCATGAATGCGCAACAAATCGTGGACCCGACGAATTTGAAGCCGCGTTTTAGCAGCGCCTTGCTCATGGCGTCTGATTCCGCCGTGCGGGCTGGGATTTCCTTCAAGTTGCGCCAGGAATTCGTTTCGGGGCGTCCGCCGACAAATCCCCAAATGAATGCGTCGAAGGTTCCGAACTCCTTTTGCACGTCGAGGAAGGCTTGGGCATTTCGGATTGTCGCCGCGACCTTCAACCGGTTTCGGACGATGCCGGGATTGCCCATGAGCTGTTCGATCTTGCGCTCGCCGTAGCGGGCGATGCGCGTCGCGTCGAAACTGTCGAAGGCGGTCCGATAGCTCTCGCGTTTCTTGAGAATGGTGGACCAACTCAAGCCCGCTTGCGCACCTTCGAGAATAAGGAGTTCAAACAACATCCGGTCGTCGTGCTGCGGCACGCCCCATTCCGTATCGTCGTACGCGATGTCGAGCGGACTCTTGGTCCAAGAACAACGTTGCATGTGCGTTTCTCTTTAAGGCGGCACCGCTGGAACCCAGCGTTCATGGTAACGCAGAGTTTCACTCTGCTGTATCGCCGACTTGTAGTCGGCAATATTTCCGCGTCGTCGGGCGCGTCCGGTGGCGCCGGGGCGCTGCAGACTAGACTGAAAGTCTGCGCTACGCAAAACACATACCCACCGAGTTAGCCCTTTATTTTTCGAATATGCACGTTGCCCCCCCGATGTGTGTAAATCTAAGGCCGGCCCTCCGCCATTGATTTTTGCGAATTCCCGACTAAGTTTTCGATTAAGTTAACGACGAACGCTCGGAACTGTGCTGTTGGCGCAACCTATTGTCTAACTGGCGAAGATTCGGTCCATGCCCTGCGTCAACTTCTTGAGGCCTTCAAGACTGCTGCCGCCGCCTTGCTCGGCAATTCCCCACCCTTTGTAACCGATGTCATCGAGCGCCTTCATCACATCGGGCCAATCATTTGTGCCTTCAAGGAAAGGCACGTTGAAGCCAGCGCCGGGACCTTCTTTGTTTGCCTTGGTGACACTATATTCCTTGATATGGAGTTGTTGAATGCGTTTTCCCATCACGCGAATCCAGTGCTCGGGCCAGCAATCTTTGACAACGTTGCCGATATCAAAGTGCCAAGCTACCCAAGGACTGTTGAATTCATCGACATAACGCGCCGCTTCGAGCGGGCTGAGCAAAAATCGGTTCCAGACATTTTCAATCGCGATTTTCACGCCGAGTTCTTCAGCAAGCGGCAGCGCTTTGCGAATTTCCGTTTGGGAACGTTGATAGGCATCCGCGTACGAAACGTTCTTCGTGACGACTGCTGGAACAAGCAGCACCGAGCTGGCGCCGTAACGCTTGGCATCGCGCAGGGAGATTTTCAAACCTTCCAACCCTTGCTCGCGATAGGCTGGGTTCGGATCGGACAAAGGCCGTCCCCAATGCGTGTGACAGCAAACGCTTGGAATGCCAAAGCCAACTTCGTCGCGCGCTTTCAGCACTTCATCCTGGTTCATGCCACCGTTGGGCTCAACACCTTCGAAACCCGCTTCCTTGAGCACTTTGAATTTCTCCAGCACGGAAAGCTCTCGGTCGTTCGAGTCCTTAAGCCGAACGGTGCCGAACATAATCGCCTTCTTAAGCGAACGCTTCTTCGCCGGAGAAGCTTGGTCCGCGGCATTCACCGTGCGAGAACTTAATGTGGAAAACGCTAGGACACCGCTGCCGCTCAGTTTCAGAAAATCGCGGCGATTCAAGTGATCTTTCATATCGTCTCGGTCGCAGACTAAGCTAAACCAGTCTCGTTCGCCCTGGCATGGCCATCGGCGCAATGGGCAGGTTCATGTTCCAATCGAGTTTTTCTGGCGCCAACGTCTCCTGAGATTCCAAAGCCTGTTCCCAAGTTACTTCCTGGCCGGTGTAGGCAGCCATGCGCCCCATGATTGCCATCAGTGTGCTCGAACACATGCGGACGCCATCGTTGATCGGTTTGCCGGCGCGGATCGAAGCAAAAAGTTCATTGTGCTCGACTTGATACATATCGGGCGTCGGACCTTCGTAGGCCCAGGTCGTTGCTCCAGTAATTTCAACGGCGTGGGCGCGTCCACCGATGTTGCCCAGGCCTTTCGCGCCCATGATGTAATCGCGCGTCTCGCTGTAACAGCCTGTTTGTTGCCGGCACCCCATAAACGCTCGCACTCCATTGGCATACTCGTAATTCACCTCAACGTGATCGTAAATGTTCCCTTCGTTGTTCGGAATCTGGCGTCCTCCCACGGCCACAGCTTTCAGCGGCGGAACATCCTTCATCGCCCAGGCGATCTTGTCGACGCTGTGGACCGCTTGTTCGACAAGACCGTCGCCACAAAGCCAAACGAAGTTGTACCAATTTCGCAGCTGCCATTCGAGGTCCGTCGTTCCGGGCCGGCGCCTTTCCGCGGGCGGCATCGGCTTGACCGGACCGGTGTAATAGGTCGCATAAATCGCGCGGATATCTCCAACGGCGCCATCATGGATTCGCTTAAAGAATTCGCGGCGGGCGTAATCGTACCGCCAGCAAAATCCTGCTACGACGGCCAGCTTCCTCCGTCGCGCCTCTTCAACGCTCGCCATAACCGAACGGATTCCGGGCGCGTCGGTGGCCATCGGCTTCTCGCAAAAGACATGCTTGCCCGCTTCCACCGCGGCTTTGAAATGTTGGGGTCGAAATCCTGGTGGAGTCGCCAGAACCACAACGTCCACTCCGCTGTCGATAACCTTCTGATAAGCATCGAGGCCGACAAACGAGCTCCCTGGCTCAACGTTAACCTTGTCTGCCGCCTCTTTCTTGAGCGACGCGAGGCTTCGCTGCAAGTTATCGGCAAAGACATCGCCCATCGCGGTCAGAATGACGTTGTTGTCGGCGCGGATCGCTTGATTCGCGGCGCCGGTTCCGCGTCCACCACAGCCGACCAGACCGACACGAATTGTGTTCGAATTCTGACCGAAAGTTTTTTGAGGGAAGCTGAAATTGGCGGCCGCAATCCCGCCGAGAGCAGCGGACGATGTTTTAAGGAACTGGCGGCGGGAGGTTTGGGGCGTCGAGTTTGTTTGGTCGTTCATGTTTAACGGGACCGGTTGAATCTTTAATGTCGATTAACTTGGGCGGCTGGTGCGTTAAGGCGAGCGGCCTGACTTCAACCTGCCAATCCTGTCCGAGGCGCAAGGAACGCAGCCTGAGTTGCCGATGAACTCCGTTGAAAATTGGCCGGAAACTCGCCGCCATATTCTAATTGTTTAAGCAACCATCAGACTATCTCTTCCATTCAGAAATCGTTGGACGTCCAACCGGAAAACTTTATTCCAACTTCGTTTATTCTTTTTTGCGTCCGAACCCTGTCACACATCGACTTCAACAGCCCAAAACGAACCTTACAGCTCCGTGACCTGGCGGTGGAACTTTAGGATAGTGCACCGAATCCGCTCAGACTGTCAATTGGTGAAATTGGCTGGTTTGGTTTGGTGAATTGGCGAAAAAAGAAGCTCGCGTGCTCTTTGCTCGCTGAAATACAAGTAACACTCACATCAGGTCATGAGTTCGAAATCGAAGAAAAAAGTCCGGCAAAAAATAGAACCGCGGGCGCCTGCTGCAGCATCCAAGGTCCCGCAATCGCACCCGGCGTCGGCAAAACCAACCGCCATGATTTCAGCCCGCCTTCTCTTAATTGCAGCTATGGTTATGGCGGGGTATCTCGCTTGGGCATCGCTGTCGAACGGTCCTCTGGCAGGTTGCGGTCCCGAATCGGGTTGCGACAAAGTCCTGCAAAGCCGCTGGGCCTATTGGCTCGGAATTCCGGTCAGCATTCCGGCTTTTTTGACTTACGCCGGTTTGTTGGCCGCTACGTTCGGAATTTCAAGCGGTTCTGCACCTGCGCGTCAGCAGACTCGTTGGACAATTATCGTGACGTTGGCCGTTTTGGTGATCGGCGCCGCTCTCTGGTTTGTTGGGCTCCAAGCTTTCGTTCTAAAAAGCTTTTGCCCCTTCTGCGTCACCGCGCATGTCAGTGGCTTGGTGGCGAGTGCCCTCCTTTTGTATCTCGTGCCAATCCACGTTCCTTCTGGAAAACCGCGCAGTCCAGAAGCTGCCATTGCCCTGACCTCTGCGCTGCGAAACAAGTTCGCTTTCCTTGGCGCCTGCGGCTTGGCTGTTTTGGTGACTGGACAAGCGTTTGTCACCAAACAACGGCATCAAGTCCAAAAAATGGCCGAGTCCGCATCGCTCACGAGCCCCAAGAATGAACCGCGCAAGTTGTCTCTACATGACGGACGCTTTCAATTGGTCGTCGATGACGTGCCGATAATTGGATCGCCACACGCTTCGAATATCATGGTCAGTTTGTTCGACTATTCATGTCACATCTGCCGCGATATGCATGCGCATCTGGTCGAAGTCCAGCAACGTTTTAGCAACCAGCTTGGCATCGTCAGTTTGCCAATGCCTTTGGACGGCAAGTGCAATCCGCACATCCGGCGCACGAGCACTGCTCACACGAACGCTTGTGAGTACGCCAAGCTGGCATTGGCCGTCTGGCGCGCTAATCGCGACGCGTTCCATCAATTTGATTCCTGGATTTTCGCTCCGCCACAACCAGCGCCGGTGCACGAAGCAAAGCAATACGCGGCGAGTCTTGTGGGCTCAGAAGAATTAGAAGCGGCACTAACTAATAGCTGGGTCAATGGCCAACTCCAAACGAACGTCGCCATTTATGCTGCCAATAGCCGTTCGATGACCAACAGCCGAATGCCGCAGCTGATTGTCGGTCACGCCATCACCGCCGGCGCCATCGAGCGCGTCGATGAATTATACAGTTTATTGGCCCAGCAGTTCGGCCTGAAACGTACGCCTTAACCTTCCGCTCGTAACGCAGAGTTTTACTCTGTTGTATCGCAGACTTTCAGTCTGCAGCGCTGCCGAAGATCGGCGCAGTAGACCGCGGACATTCTTGTCCGCAGCAATCCCCAATCTGAAGACAGCACTAGGGTTTCGAAAACGGCAGCGTTTCGATTCATTGCTGCGGACAAGAATGTCCGCGGTCCGGGCGCTTGAAAATCGCATTGCGCTTCCTGCCCAAGTCATTCATAACATCTCAGCATGTTAGCCAAGGTGTGTTCCGCAGCCGTCAATGGGATTGAAGCTTATCCTGTCGAAGTGGAAGTCAATGCAGGTTGGGGCGATACAATCGTCGTGATCGTTGGTTTGCCGGATGCCGCTGTCAAGGAGTCGCGAGACCGCGTCAGCACCGCGCTGACTAATTCCGGGTTCCATTTCCCGATGGGCCGCACGACCATTAACCTGGCGCCGGCGGACGTGAAAAAAGAAGGTCCGAGCTTTGACCTCCCGATCGCTGTCGGAATGCTCGCGGCGAGCGAGCAACTCGCTTCCGAACAACTTGAACATTTCGTCATGGTTGGCGAACTCGCCTTGACGGGCGCCGTCCGCGCTGTGAAGGGCGTTCTTCCCATTGCCTTGCGCGCCCGCGCGGAAGGGAAGCAAGGCGTTTTGGTTCCAGCCGAAAATGCTCCCGAAGCTGCCGTCGTCTCGGGACTCCAAGTAATCCCAATTCAAAATCTGCGCGAAGCCGTCGGCTTTCTCGAAGGCGAAGTCGCAATCGCTCGCACGCGCGTCGATATCGCTCGACTCTTTAACGAAGTGTCAGACGACGAATTGGATTTTGCCGACGTCAAAGGCCAGGAATCAGTCAAACGCGCGTTGGAAATTGCGGCGGCCGGCGGACACAACGTCCTGCTCATCGGCCCGCCCGGCACCGGCAAATCGATGCTTGCGAAACGATTGCCGACGATTCTGCCCCCGCTCACTTTGGATGAAGCGCTTGAGACGACGAAGGTGCATAGCATTGTCGGATTGCTGGCGCCAGGCCAGGCGTTGGTAACCCAAAGACCTTTTCGCGCGCCGCATCACACGGTGAGCGACGCTGGCCTGTTGGGCGGCAATGCCAATCCGACACCGGGTGAAATCTCCGTCGCGCATCACGGCGTCTTGTTCTTGGATGAATTGCCGGAATTCAAACGCAATGTCCTTGAAACATTGCGCCAACCACTCGAAGAAGGCCGCGTCACAATCTCGCGCGCTGCGGGGACGATGACATTCCCATCGCAATTCATGCTGGTGGCCGCGATGAATCCAACGCCGGACGGCAAAATGCCGCACGAATCGCGCAGCTCGCCGCGCGAGATCCAAAATTATCTCGGCCGCATTTCCGGCCCGCTGCTCGACCGCATCGACCTGCACGTCGAAGTTCCCGCCGTGAAGTTTCAGGAAATCACGAGCGCCAAGCCGGGCGAAACGTCGGCGCAAATTCGCGAGCGGGTTGTCGCCGCTCGACAGCGCCAACATGAACGTTTCGCCGGGCGCGCGCGCATCACTTGCAACGCGCGTATGGGAAGCCGCGACCTGAAGAGCTATTGCGCTCTCGATGAACCCGCGATGGAGTTGCTCAAGTTCGCCATGAACGACCTCAAGCTGAGCGCGCGTGCTTACGATCGAATATTGAAGGTAGCGCGGACAATTGCCGATCTCGCCGGCTCGGCCAACATTTTGCCCGATCATGTTTCAGAAGCGATCCAGTACCGATCTCTCGACCGCCAACTGTGGACGTAGCGGAGAAGAAATGATTTCCGGCCCGCCTTCTCGCGGTGTCGGGAGCATGGCAATCCAACCGGACGGCCGAATTCTGGCTGCCGGATCGTTCACAAACGCCGCCGGCGTCAGTCACTCTCGTCTCACTCGGCTCAGGCTCAGGGAAGAAACCGCGAACAAATTATGAAATCGAAATCCTCCCGAACGTCCGCCGACGCTGCCGCCGGCAAAGGTGCAGGCATTGTCTGCGGCACGGACTTCACCGACAATGCGCAGCAAGCTGCCCGCGTCGCCGCTGCCATAGCGAAGCGACTCGACGAGCCAGTGCAGCTGGTCCATGCCCTCGACTTTCCCGGTTACGCTTCAAAGGGCAAGGTTGCCGGCGTATTTCGCCTTGTTAGAGCCTGTCCCAAAATGTGAAAAGGCTCGTAAATCCCCGGGGTTTTCGCGTGGTTGCACTGGTGTCAAGATGAGCGCAATCGGCGGTTAAAGGCTGAAACCGGCGTTTATAGTGCGCGCCGCTCTCATTTCCGAGTGGCTCGGCTTTGGGCCGAAGGCCCC
>VHDE01000069.1 GCA_016871515.1 Verrucomicrobiota bacterium | reverse complement strand
TCTGGAGGGCCGGGGCGCTGAAGCTAAGCAGAGCGACCCATTGGCCATCCAGTTCGGCCACATACCGGAGGCTTTGGCCGCCAAGCCGAGCGCTGTGCAGATAATCTTCCTGCTCCAGCAATTGATCGAATCGTTCCCGCTCCTCAGGGAGCAGCAGCCGCACAGAGACGCGCTCCAGCACGCCGGTTTGGGAAGGAATTTGTACTTTTGGCATCCCAAGCGTTTGCCAAAGCCCGTTCCAAAAGTTTAGTCAAATCTCATCCGGCTTTTCCGGGCAACAGCCTGTCTTTCCAGATGAAAGAGCCGTGGCAATTCTCGTTTTGCGCAGTTTGTGATGACCGGAGCGCGGATGACCACATCCGCGAATTGGCTGCAACGTGAAACGCTAATAACGCGGGCGCTCGCGGATGTGGGCATCCGCGCTCCGATCGCAAAATGAGTTTGCGCCAGTTTGCCACAATCTGCGCTCCCCCCGGGAAGGGGGCGGCGTCGCGATCTGCCAACGACCGTCCTCCGGGAATTAATTTCTGACGCGATAGAACTTCTTTGCTGCGGGGGTAATCGAAAGAGGGCTCGTCACGCCAGCCTCATCTTTCCAGGCCTTTAGGTCATCGGAAGATTGCAATGTGCCGGAGGCCCAGCTCAACGTCACTCTCCCGGTTTGGAGAGAGACCGTAATTTTCTGATCGTTGACTGGCGTTGCGCCCGGCCCGTAGTACGAGAGGAACTTGCTCGGGATCGGTTTGAGTTGATCGGCGGTAGTTGTATTGCCGACCTTGCGCCAAGCAACCTGCAAATAGTCCCCGCCATTGCCTTCTTTCCAGATGGCTTGCAACGCGTACTTTCGGCCCCTTTCCAATTGGATCGGCGCCGAGGTGGAATTGTCGAGTCCAGGTTCTTGGAAGGTATCGCCAGCGCTTGTATCCGCGGCGTCCGGATTTCCATTCGGGTCATCGAGATTGTCAAATTTGTCGTCCAGGCTGATGCGCAACTCACCTTGGTCATCAGCGCGGACAAAGAATTCATACTGGCCGCTTTCTTCGGGTGTAAGCCAGGCGCGGAACCGCCCGCCATACGTATTGAGGTCGGGCACCGCAGGAACGACGAGCAGCGAATCGAGCGTCGTCGTGACGTAATCCACATCATAGTCGTTAGGATACCGCGTATTATCGCGCAGATTCTGAACCGCACCGCCGGTTATGTTCTTCCAAATCTCCAGGCCAACGACGCCGGTCTGGACCGTGAAGCCATTGAATCGGCTTGTTGAATTGGCGGTGACTTTGTTGCCCGCGACATCCTCAATGTTATTGATCGTCACGGTGTAGGGCGTGCCCTGAGTTTGCTTGCTCGTGAGCAAACGCGCGTTGGCCGAATCCAGAGCAACAACCGAATCAATGGTGAGTCCTGAAATTGCGTAATTGGCTTTCTTTGCCAGCTGATCGAGTTTCATCGGTTCGGAGAAAGTCACGTAAACGGAGTTGAAATTAATGCTGCCTGCAACTTTCGAGACAGTAGGAATGACGCCATCGACGTTGATGGTCGCTTCACCGCTGGTGGCCTGGCTGGCGCCACTGGAAATGCGAGCGCGGAATTTTGCCCCACTGTCCGCAACGGTCAACAATGGCGTGATGTATGTGGCCTGAGTGGCGCCCGCGATATCGGCAAATGTGGAGCTGCCCGGGGCAGCCTTTTGCCACTGATACGTAATCGCCTGCGGGCTGCCTGCGACAACTTTGAGCGTCGCCGTCGTTCCCGCGGGGAGAATTTGGTTGGCCGGATTCTCGGTAATCCGGAGAGCCCCTGTGGATTCGATCTCCGCCAAATAAATCGCGTTGAAACCGTAACCGTACGGAGCCGCCGAAGGATTCCCGAAGGGCGCCGCTCCGGTGTATTGCTGTGCCTCAATAGAGAATGTCCCATCAGCGCCGGGTTCAATATTATCCCACCCAACCAGCGATCCAGCTTTGTTGTGTCCCGTGTTCAGCGCTACTTGATTTGTCGCAAGAGCCGCGGCCGGAAAGGTGGCCTTCGTAATGATGTTCTTGTTATTGCTGCCATCTTCATGAGCGGTCACATAAGCGTCTGCTCCGGTAATGCCGAAAAAGCTCCAGCGATCGTTGTAGCTGCCGCCACGAGCGACCGTGCCGCGAAAGTTATATCGCTTCGACGCGTCCAGCCCTTTGAAGTTGAGAATCAGTTTGACATTGGCGCTGGCGCGAATGCCCGGCAAACCACTGTTGCCAAGATCGACTTTGCCCTTGAACAACTTGTCCGCGGGAGAGCCTGCGTCGGGCGGCGACAGCGCGCCAAAATCATCCGGAGCGCCGTCGCCTTCCGCGACCACAATTACCGACACAGGCAGGTCGTTGCCCGTTTTGATGTCTTTCAGCACGCCGCCATCATCCGATATGCGCAAGTCGTAGCCGGTGGCGTTCGGACTCGTGACGCCGTCGGTCGGCCGGTAATCGTTAAAAGCCTCCCAGCGAATCGTCGGCTGGGCATTCGCGAAGTTTGTGAACAGAACGAAGGCTGCCAAGGGCAAGGTTCTCTTGAGCGCGCTAGAAAGAGAAAAAGTCTTCATAGGCTAAACAGTAAGCGTTTGATTTTGGTTTGCGCGGAACGTAGCCGCAGCATCGGCTCCCAACAAGGAGAATTATTGCGATTGTGTTACGAGCGGCGCCGCTGGCAGTGCCATCGGAGCGCGGACGGCCTCGTCCGCAGCGCGAACACGCGCCCCGAGAATAGTGGCGGTTATGCGTTCCGCGCGAAAATGTCTATCATCGGTTGATGCCGCAGAACGACGCGTGAAGGTTACGGATCACGGAGTGAATGCTTATGTTCTTTTTAAGACTGCGCGCCAAAAACCGGCCGTCGAGGATCGATGAGTAACCAGCAGAGCGTGCCAACGAGAAACAGAGATCCCATCAAGTAGAGAGGCGCGTTCCAACTGCTGAGCATCGCGATGCTTAATTCAACAGCCGTGGTCTCTGTGTGCGGTGGGCTGGGCTGAGTCGTCATGCAGGACTGCCGGCCGCCTTTCCAATCTCAGCGTTACCACCAAGCATTGGTTGGGTTCGGCGGCGCGTTCCAGAATGGATCACCCTCAGGCAGGGTGGGAAAGCGGTAACCTGCGGCGTGGCCATCACCCCATAGCATGACGCAGAGGCTCTTTCCCTTATAATTGTGCCAGACACTGCGCGGGCTAACCCAGCCTCGGTTCATGTGCCAAATCCAATCACCGAGAATAATCTTGTTGGCGGGGCTGACGGCGATCTCGGCCGTCTTCATCGAGCGACCGGCGTAATCGTTCGGCGAGACAAGGACGTTGCCAAAGACGCGTTTGGTCCGCATGTAATCGCCGGACCATTCCATCAAGTAACTCGTGCCGTATTGCTGGTAGCAATTGGTCGCGTTGATATTCACCCACCTTAGGCCTTGCGAATCGCCTTTGTCGGCTGGGCAACGGAAGATCTCCGGCGTGCCTTGATAGCGATAAAGCGGCTTGTTGGTCATGTCCACAAAAGTGTCGTAACGTCCGCTTTTGCCGCCCAGTGAAGCCCAATCGCGACAGAGCGGCATGCTGTCGTTGAAGTCATCAGCGTAAAGCATCAAGGCAATGCCAATCTGCCGGTTATTGCTTAGGCACTTGGTCTGTTGCGCTTTGGATTTGGCGCGCGCGAGCGATGGCAAGAGCATTCCAGCTAAGATCGCGATGATTGCAATAACGACCAAGAGTTCAATGAGTGTAAAGGCTTTGTCCTGTGGATGCGGAGTTTTCATTGCGTTCCGTGGATGGATTTCGAGTTAACGATCAGTAGTTGAATTGAAGTCTACGACGCCATTTCTAGCCCGCGCATGGCGCCGGTGGACGAAGCAAATTTGTCCGCTTCCAAACCGATCCGTTGCAACAAACAAAAGGAGCATTCATATTCACGATCGGTCGTTCCGTGGCTATTCGCGGACACATTACCGCGCCGCACCGTTTAGAAAAGGATCATTTTTGAGCTGTCACATGACGGGGTGCATCTCAGCTTTTTACAGACAAGGCTCACCACGGCATTGCCGTTACTGTAGCGACAATCCGAAAGGGATTACGTCACTCAGCCCAGGGTTTGGCCGCGCCAGCGGACTGCCCTGGATCCGAATGATTGCTTTTCTGAGATGGCTCCCAAGAATCGTAGTCATGTCCACCGTCCATGTCACCGAGCCGATAGCACGACTGACTCAATATTTGCGCGGCGCGTCAAACATCCTTGTCTTCACTGGCGCGGGAATTTCGACGGGCAGTGGCATTCCAGATTTCCGGGGTCCACAAGGTGTTTGGAAACGACGGCAGCCGGTCTACTACCAGGACTTCATGAGTTCGGAAGCAGCACGCGTCGAACACTGGAATTACAAATTGGAAGGATGGCCAGCCTTTCGCGATGCGCGACCCAATGCCACTCATGAAGCCATCCGCGAACTGGAACGATCGGACAAATTGTTGATGGTCGTTACCCAAAACATCGACGGTCTGCATTCGAAGGCCGGTACGTCGGACGCGAGATTGGTCGAGTTGCACGGCGCCAATAGCCTGGTGGAATGCCAGACTTGCCATCAGCGTTTTGATCCCGAACCGCATTTCGATTCGTTTCGCAAGACTCGACGATCGCCGCGTTGCCATTGCGGAGGTTTTCTTAAACCGGCGACGATCAGCTTTGGACAAAGCCTTCGAGCTGAGGACTTGCAACGCGCCGAACAAGCAGCTGATGCCGCCGACTTGGTCATTGCGTTGGGCTCGACGTTGTCGGTTTACCCGGCGTCGGAGATTCCATTGCTGGCAGCACGACGTGGTGTGACGTATGCAATTATCAACCGTGGCGCAACCGAGCACGATGATTTGCCCGAAGTCAAGCTGCGGATTGAAGGTGACGTCGCCGAAATCTTGCCCGATGCCGTAACGGCTGCGCTCACATGTCCTGGCTAAGTCAAAGCAACCAACATTGGGACGCTGCTATAGGAGCGCGGATGCCCGCATCCGCGCAGTTTCCTTGCGACCGGCTGCGTCGCGGATGTGGGCATCCAATTTGTTTCCGATTTAGTGCGCTAAAATTCGAATCCGGATTTCGGATTTCAATGCGTCATCACGTAAAAGATGATGTTGATCGCTAGCGGATAAGCGATCTTCTCGGAGAAACGGTGGAAGAAATAATCGTCCTCGCGTTCGCGTTCCCAGCCATCACCGTAATCAGTGTTGTGGCAGGCTAGAACCATGAGGCGGTTTTTGTCATCGAACAGGGCGCGGATGTGGACTTCCGTGCATTCCTCGGTCCCCATGCGTGTCGTTTTGGTTTCCCAAGTGATACCGGTGCGTTCGGCGTCGCGTCCGGTTTCGACGTTGGGGACTTGTAATTTATTTTTTGGGCCTTCGAGAGGAAAAACTGACTTGAACAGCGGGTGGTCCATGGGCAGCTCAGTGAAAGTGCGCTCAGGAAAGACACGCTTCATCTCACGCTCAAAGTTCGCCCATTGCGGTTCGCTCCAGAAATCATCTGCCATCAAAAATCCGCCGTTGAGGAGATACTTCCGCAGGATCGGAACTTCTTCTTCTTCGAAGACTAGGAGTGCCGGCTCTACCATGTAAACCCATGGATAATCAAACAGTTCAGGATCACCAATGTCCAGGACGCGTCCGTGAGGGTTCACCTTGATGGCCGTCAATTGCTGCAGTCGAAAGGAGAGATTGAGATCACTGTAGGGAAAGTCGCTGTACCAATGTCCGCCGCGCCACCAAACGGAACTGTCGGAGAGCCGGGAATAACGAAGGCGGGCGAATGAGAAGACGTCCCTGTCAAAAGTTGGCGCGTTCGTCCAAATGGGTGTTTCGCCTCTGGGTTGCGGAGCTTCGCGCGCGGTCTTCACTCCCTCGATGCCAGGGAACCAGTGTTCTCCGTATCCGCCTCGTCCGCGTTGTGCCATGGAGACAGTCGCGGCGATTAACACGCACCCCAATCCAACCCATATTAGGATCCGCTTCATAAATCAAAGTTCGACATATGCTGGCGGGTCGATTGCGGCAAAGAAAGCAAATAGTTTGATCCTCACGTTGTCGTTAAGAGCGCGGATGCCCACACCAGCGAAAAGCTTCGAAATATGCTGTTTGGCAATTCGAGGCTCCATGGAAAGCGCCCGTCAAACTCGCAGCCGGGCGCCTGCGCTACGGTTGTTTCGTGTCCGGCAGGACTTGAGAGACAAAACGATAAAGGACAAAATCATCAGAAGAGATCAGAAGACTGGGGACTGGGACATGATTTTGCCTCCGGCCAGCTCTCGCGGCCAGGCGCCTGGTCAACCGAAGTCGAAATATCCGTTGCCAGCACGAGTGGTTCGGGGCATAGATCGCCAATTGGACTTTCAAAAGAAGATTCTATTGTTGGAAAACGTGGCGAGTTGGCGAGCGTCTCTGCGCGCGCAGGGCAGACGGCTGGTGGTCACCAACGGTTGCTTCGATTTGTTGCACGTCGGCCATGTCACATACCTCGAAGCGGCTCGCAACCAGGGCGACGCATTGCTCGTGGGGGTTAATGGCGATGCCGCAGTGCGCTTGCTCAAGGGACCGGGCCGTCCTGTCAACAGCGAACAGGACCGGGCTTCGGTCATCGCCGCCCTCGAAGCTGTCGATGCTGTGAGCATTTTCCGGGATCGGCGCGCGACGAACTTTCTCTCCCGAGCCAAACCCGATATTTATGTTAAAGGGGGCGATTACACTTTGGAGACTTTGGACCAGGAAGAGCGCGCGGTTGTGGGAAGCGCCGGGGGTCGGATTGTTTTCATTCCATTCGTCCCGGCAAAATCAACCACAGGATTGATCGAACGGATTCTATCGTTGTGAGCTTATTGGCTCGCGTAGTAAGCGTCGATCTTGGCGGCGACATCTTTGTAGGCAATGTCGACCTCGTAAATTTGCTTGAACTGCTCGATGGCTTCTTCTTTCCGGCCCATTTTTTCGAGGACTGATCCGAGGAGATAAATAAGATGCTTTTTCTCGTCGTCGAACACGACCTTCTCCTTCAGCGCATTCTGAAAGGTTCGCACTGCTGAATCATACACTCCGCGTTGAGCGAAACATTGTCCTAGGTAAGTTAAGGCCGCGACGCGCCGATGCGGATTATTCGAGGCTTTTTGAAATTCCTGAATTGCCTGGCTGATCTTCCCGGCTTCGAAATAGACCTGACCCAAGTCGAACCGAATTTGGAGGTCGTTCGGGTACTTCTCGGCGCGCTTCCGGCATTCGGCCAACTGGAAGGCTTGCCGTTCCTCGCGCAAGCGGGCGGCTGTTTCGGCATAATCGGCGGCGTTCGGATCAAGTTGTGCCAGCGATTGATCGAATTTCTTAAGGGTAGTTTCGGTGATCGCCTTTTCCAAAGACGGATCGGCGCCCTCGCTCGTTAGGATTTTCTGGTAGTAACCCAGGGCGCGGTCGAAATCTTTCTTTTGCGCATACAGTTCGGCCAGCGAGCGCACCAACTTCAAATTGTTCGGTTCGCGCGTGAAGCGTGCTTCGTACTCTTCGATTAGCTTGGCGGCCACGTCTTCCGATTTCACCTGCCGCCCCTCCTGTTCAAGGGAAACAGCTTCGGATTTGTCTTTCAGAATGTCGCGGTAGGATCCTGTGCCGCCGGCCAAGGCCTCGTAGCCACCCTCGCTGAGGGTTCGCTTGGCCGAAGCGTTTTTTAACGCCTGGGCGATCGGAATGTCACCTGGATGAGCGCGAAGCAACGCGGTCAAGATGCTCTCGGCTTTGGCCACCTGGCCGGCCCGGGCCAGAGCTTCCCCGAGTGCCATGCCAATGTCTTTGTCGTTGGGCGCATTCTTGTGGGCGATTTCCAGCGAAAGCACGGCCGTTCGGGGCAAATTGGCTTCTAACGCGGCGTCGGCGAGCAGTTTGTGGGCGGGCGTATTGCCAGGATCAGTGTTCAGAATCTGCTCCGCCAGGTTTATGGCTTCGAGCGGGTTGCTGCGTACAACGAGCTGTCCTTTGGCTAGCAGCGGCGAATTGCTCGCGGTCCCTAAGACCTTGCGGAAAAAACTGGTGCCACCGGCCGCTTTCTTAAACTGCGTAGCGCGCAAGGCTTCGCGACAGTCATAAAAGGCGGGTTCCTTGTGCAAGACCTGATTGAAGAGGGCCATGGCATAATCCAGATTCTGGCGCTGCAAAGCGATGCTTCCCTTCTCGTATAGTTCCCGCAAAGGCCGCGGGATTTCGCTCAGGCTTTTTTCTGGCATAGCAAGTTTGCCTTAATGTACGGGAATACTGCTGACGAGACAAACTTACTTCTATGCTATTTTTTGTTTGCCTGAGGACCCGGCGAGAATTATAACGCCTGCACCGCGAGCGTTCCATTACAGGCAACTAACTCGCTAGTCTTCGTTGTCACGCTGTGCCCGCTCGAAAGGAGGGAGCGGGCGTTTTTTTGTGCAAGGACTCCGGGCCAGATGTTCTGCATGGTCGTCTTGCCCGTTCCTCTCTTAAAGAATCAAGCAATCAAACAGGCCTTCATCGGTTCGATGCGCGAAATTCTGTTTCGGAGAAATTTCTCCCCATCCAATGGGGGCAGGAATCGAGCTGTTGCGATCGTCGAGGTCTGATGGGCCCCCTCGCCGAACGCCCAGGTCTTTTTCCTCCCCCACCCGATGGGGAGAGGGTTAGGGAGGATGGGGAGGATGCACTGAAAAAGAAAAACTCTTTCGCCTCTCGCTGCGCGGCCTTATAGTAACCAGTTGATGACCCGACTGATGTCTGGAACGAGAATCGCGACATGGCGGCTCGGCCGTCGTTCGTGCCTATTCAACGCTTTGAGCTTTCTAGTCGCGTTCGGAGGGGTGCTCACGTTTTCATGCGGCGCAACAGCTCCAGGCGTCTCTTTCCGCAATGATGTTATGGCCGTTCTGTCCAAGGCTGGCTGCAATGCCGGCGCTTGTCATGGCAATGCCAATGGAAAGGCTGGGTTCAAGCTGTCGCTGCGCGGCGAAGACGCTGAGTTCGATTTTAGGGCACTGACACGTGACCAGTTCGCTCGGCGAGTTGATCTGCTCGATCCCGATCGGAGCTTAATTTTGTTGAAACCGACGGCGGAGCTTGCTCATGAAGGCGGCAAACGCTTTGCGAAAGATTCTTGGGAGCATCAGATGCTTCGCGATTGGATCGCCAAGGGCGCGCTATGGGACTCTGCGGCGACGCCGCGCTTGGAACGGATTGATGTCACGCCAACAGAACGATTCGTGATTGAGCCCGAAGAGAGCCTCCAATTGCGGGTGCACGCGACCTTTTCCGATGGTTCCACCCGCGATGTGAGCAAGGCGGCTGTGTACGAACCATCAAATAGTCTCGCAACGGTGTCCGCCGGCGGATTGGTGCGCCGGAGTGGAATCGGCGAAACGACGATCTTGGTTCGGTACCTGCAATGTCAGGTTCCGGTGCGGCTGGCTTTTGTGCCGGCGCGAAGCGATTTCCGATGGAGCAATGTCCCGGCGAACAACGAGATCGACCAACAGATCTTGGCCAAACTGCGCGCCTTGCGGATGAATCCATCCGAGCTTTGCAGCGATCAGGTTTTTGTGCGCCGTGCTTATTTGGATCTGCTCGGCATTTTGCCGGCGGCGGAAGAGGCCCGCGCCTTCGTCGCTTATAACAACCGAAATAAGCGGTCACAGTTGATCGACGAACTGCTCATGCGTCCTGAGTTTGCCGATTTCTGGGCCCTGAAATGGTCCGATCTGCTGCGGAATGAAGAACGCACGCTCGATACGAAAGGTGTGCAAAATTTTCAACGGTGGATTCGGCAAAGCATCGCGGAAGGCAAGCCGATGGACGAGTTTGCTCGCGAATTGATCGCGGCGCGAGGCAGCACGTACAGTAATCCGGCGGCGAACTATTACCGCGCCAATCGCGATCCAGTCACGCGGGCTGAGGCCACGGCTCAGGTCTTTCTCGGCACGCGCCTGCAATGCTCGCAGTGCCACAACCATCCTTTCGATCGCTGGACGCAAGATGACTATTACGATTGGACGGCCCTCTTTTCGAGGGTGCAGTACAAAGTTCTGGAAAACCGCCGCCAAGACAGCAATGACTCGCATGAATTCAAGGGCGAACAGGTCGTTTACTTCGCCCGAAAAGGCGAAGTGAAGAATCCGCGCACTGGCAAACCCGCTTCCCCACGATTTCTTGGTGCGCCAGCACCTATTGCCCATCATGCATCACCCATCACGCATCACGCATCAAGTTCAGACCCAGACGAACTTCAGCAACTGGCCCAGTGGATCACGTCGCCTGACAATCCGTGGTTCGCCCGCTCTCAGGTCAATCGTATCTGGTTTCATCTCATGGGCCGCGGCATTGTCGATCCCATCGATGATTTCCGCGCGACCAATCCAGCATCGCACCCGGCCTTGCTGGAAGCGTTGGCCAAGGAGTTCGTCGAGCGCAAGTTCGACCTGCGGCATATGATCCGCCTCATTATGAATTCGCGCGCTTACCAGCTTTCGAGCGTGCCGAACGAAACGAACAAGGATGACGAGATCAACTACTCTCATGCGCTTCTCCGGCGGTTGATGGCCGAGCAGATGGTCGATTGCCAGAATCAAGTCGCGGGTGTTGCCTCCAGGTTTCAAGGACAACCTGTCGGCCGGCGTGCCGCTGAGTTGCCCGGAGCACGACCGGAACGAGTCCGCGGCCAACGGAGTGGCGTCAGAGGCGCCGATCAATTCTTGCAAGTGTTTGGCAAGCCCGCGCGTTTGCTGACGTGCGAGTGTGAACGCTCGAGCGAGACAACCATGGGCCAAGCCTTTCAAATGATTAGCGGCGCGACGGTGAACGATTTGTTGACGAAAGAAGACAATCGACTCAGCAAACTGCTGGCGAGCGGGAAGTCGAATTTGGAAATGATCGACGAGCTCTACTGGACAACGCTGACACGTCCACCAACTGCCGCGGAGTTGGAAACGGCGTTAGGAATCTTGGCGAAGGCTGCGGATCGTCGAGTGGCGCTCGAAGATTTGATGTGGGGATTACTGAACGCGAAGGAGTTTGTTTTGCGGAAATGATTGATGTCTGCGCATGCCAGCGGTTCTTCGCAAGAATGGTTTTAAGCTTTGCTTTTACAGCCACAGGCGCGCCCGCTCCCAGACGAGCGTCACAAGAAGCCAAGGCAGCCTAACTTGAGATGCTTTATGAAGAGCCCATCTAATTCCTTTGCTTGTCCTGGCTATCAGCAACTGCGCTTTTCGCGGCGGCATCTGCTGAAAGTGGGTGGACTCGGTTTGCTGGGGCTGACTATGCCTCGCCTGTTGCAAGCTGAGGCGACGACGAAAGGTCCGCCGTCGCGGGCGAAGTCGATCGTTTTCCTCTACCAATTTGGTGGGCCGAGTCATTTGGAAACGTTCGATATGAAGCCCGGCGCGCCCGAAGGCATTCGCGGTCTGCACAAGCCGATGTCGAGTAGTGTGCCGGGAATTCAAGTCGCCGAGCGATTGCCACGCATGGCCAAGGTGATGGATAAGGTCACGTTGGTCCGGAGCATGCATCATACGATGAAGAATCACAATTCGGCATCGTACTATGCGCTGACTGGACACGCGCCTCCGGTCGATGATATTCGCCTGAAAGATTCGCTCGAATTGTTTCCCGCTTATGGCTCGGTTGTCGGTCGGCTTGCGCCACTCGGCGGTGAAATGCCAACCTCGATCGCTTATCCGTACGTTATCCGCGACGGGTCGGTGACCCCCGGACAGCATGCGAGCTTTCTGGGCAAGGTCCACGATCCGTTTCTATTCACGCAAGACCCGAACAGTGCGGACTTCAGCTTGCCCGAGCTGAGCTTGCCTTCGAACCTCACGTATGCCCGGCTGGAACAACGGCGCGAAATTCAGAAACTGATTGATGCGCAGTCGGGGTTGCTCGAGTACTCGGGAACAGCCAAAGGATTGGACGCCTATTACGAAAAGGCGTTGTCCATGCTGCATTCGACTCGGCTTCGCGACGCGTTCAATTTGTCCGCTGAACCGGCCAAGGTGCGCGATCAGTACGGACGTCATACCTACGGCCAAAGCTGCCTGCTGGCTCGCCGCTTGGTGGAAGCTGGGACAAAGTTCGTCACGGTCTATTTTTCCGATTCGATTGGCGGGCAAAGCACTTCCAACGGCGGCTGGGACACGCACGGGTTCAATAACACGCGCATGTTTCCCATCATCGAGAAACGCCACCTCCCAATTACCGATGAAACATTGCCGACATTCTTGGAAGACCTCGATCAGCGCGGGCTCTTGGACACGACATTGGTTGTTTGGATGGGGGAATTCGGTCGCACGCCGAAGATCAATGCGAATATCAGCCGGGATCATTGGCCCCAATGCTACACGGTGTTGCTTGCGGGTGGCGGCGTGAAGCGGGGCTTCGTTTATGGAGCGTCGGACAAGCACGGCGCTTACCCAGCCGAGAATCCCGTGCGACCGGACGATCTGGCGGCGACGATGTTTTACCTTCTAGGAATCGATCCGCACACAGAAGTTCGCGGCGTTGGGAACCGGCCTCTCCTTATTTCCGATGGCAAACCGGTGATGGGAGTGATCGCGTAAATGAAACACAGTGGCGTGAGATTGAAACTGCTGGCAAGGGAGCGCAGCGTTTGCGCTGCAGAACGTGAAATTGGCAGACGCTCGAAGCCCTGCGGAATGTTTAGACTACGCGAACCTTTCTGTAGCCTAAACGCTGCAGTCCTCTCACGGACAGTTTTAATGGCACTCGACACAGGGCGCATACTTGCTGCGTGAAGAAGTTTATGATTAGTTTTTCGATATGAACACGAGTGCAGCGATGGCAGAACCGATGGAAGCGGTAATCATTTCCGGGCCCAGGCGAGGAGAGATTATCCGTTTGCCTGAAGGAGCGGGCGAGCCATCGCCCGAGGAACTTCAAGCGCTTAATGAGGCGCTGGATCTTCTAAATCCCAAGCTTGAGAATCTGTCGCGTGAGTTTCGGGCTGGAGCAGAGGCTATAAGACCACGATCAGAGGTTCCCTAATGCCAGCGGAAGGTATTATTCAAACCTTACAAAGAGCCGCCACCGCTCCGCATCCTCTCGATGTGCTGACGGTTGATGCTCGCGATTTTCAGAATTCGACGACCAGTCGAATAGAAAAGGTGGAGGGCCAAATCGCCGATCTTCGAGAGCGTCTAGCCAAACTCGAGGCCTCACGCGCTGCTGACCGCGCTGAGATGCAAGCCGACCTTTCCCGTTTCAAGTTAGAAGTGGAGCGTGCGGAATTGAGCCTCACGCGATCGTTACCCAGTTCTTCGAGTAAGCCATCGAAGAAAGCTGACTAACCGGGACATGCGCTCGTTCTTTCTTGGTCTTGCTTTGCTTCTGCTGGCGCGTCAGTCCTACGGTCAAAGCCCCGTTATCAATGTTGTGACACCATCTGCCGTTGCTCCAGGAGCGACGAACATCATCATTTTCAACGGCGATAATCTATCCGGCGTCACAGAGCTTTGGACGAGCTTCTCGGCGCAAGCCCAGCACGATTCACCATCTGCGCCTGGAGAAAAGGAAGCGAACGGAATTCGTTATCGCCTTTCTCTGGCGAAGGATGTTCCGCTCGGCATAGGCGCAGTGCGACTGGCGGCCACGAATGGGATTTCCAATCTCCAACTCTTAATGATCGATAATCTCCCGACGATCGCTGAGAGCGCAACCAACAAGTCAGTCCAAGCGGCTCAGGAATTGGAGTTGCCCGTCGCCGTGGATGGTACATCTGAGGAGCTGAGTTTTGATTATTATCAGATTGCCGTTACGAATCGTCAGAATATTTCGATCGAGGTTGTTGCGCATCGTCTCGGGTCGCTGCTGGATCCGGTGCTCCGCTTGCTGGATGCGAAAGGGCGCGAGCTTGGCTACTGCGACGACGCTCCGGGCACAGGCGCCGATGCTCGTCTGCGCCACACATTTTCAGCGGCAGGCCAATATGTGATCGAGGTCCGTGATGTGCGCTATCAAGGCGGGGCACGGTACCCGTATCGGTTGCGCGTGGGCGATTTTCCATTAGCTAAGCTTCCGTGCTTGCCGATCGCTCCGGCTGATTTGAAATCCTCGAGTGACGGGGCGGCTCGTGTGATTGCCGAACAGGAGCCGAATGATTCGTCAACGAATGCAACGAAACTTTTCCTCCCCGCAAGCGTCTCGGGCCGTCTGGACAGGCCAAAGGACCGCGACGTTTACGAATTCGAAGTGGCTAAAGACCAGCGCATCGCGATTGTGAGCAAGACACGCAGCATCGCGTCGCCCTGCGATTTGTTCATGCAGATTCTGAGGCCGGACAATTCATTGCTGGCCGAGGCGAACGTGACTGGGGCGAATGACGCCGGCATCACAAATACATTTTCGGAAGCGGGCACATTCCGGTTGCTTGTCGAAGAGCTCAATTATGGCGGGGGCCCAGAGATGGGTTATGAACTCGAACTAATGCCGTACCGGCCCGGATTCGCATTGAGCGTGGAAACAGACAAAGTCGAGGCTCCCGCCGGCGGAACATTCGAGATCAAAGTCTCTTGCGCCCGGCGTAATTACGATGGACCCATCATGCTGACGGTAGCGAGTTCAGAGACCGGCTTCGAATTAAAACAACCGCTGGTTCACGCGAAGACGAATGAGACGCAGATGAAAGTGGCGGTCCCCATAAATCTTCGGCCTGGCCAGTTCGTTCATTTTGGAATTAGCGGCTACGCAAAGATCGGCGACGGCTTCTTCGAAACCCAAGCCAGCACCATGCCGGCGCTGCGCAAGCTTTTTCCGCAAATGCTTTATCCGCCGCACGAGCTGGAGGGTGTCATTGCGCTCGGCGTGAAGCCAGCGCAGAAACCTGCTGAATCTCCACCCGCCACAACGGGCTCGAACTAATGCTCTCACGCCTGCATGACCGGCATGAGGATCAGTGCATTCCCACCATAGGAGCGCGCGCGCGCTTTAGCTTAGCCCGCTTCAGCCCGCTTCCCGTGGATAGATGATAGAGCGACGAAATTATCGAACCCATGCCTGCGTTCTCAACGCGAGGCGGCGTGAACGCTGCGCTCCTTTGCCAACAACTTGCAGATGCGCCGCATTAGCGGAAACTTCGCAGTACTTCGCAGTTGAATCTTGCCTGTTGGATCGTCACAATCCTCGCGCATGAATTCCAGCGGACCAGGATCGACATCCTCTTTAACGCCGACGCAATGGCTGATATGCACCATCGCCGCGATTGGGTTCGCGTTTGATATTTATGAGCTGCTGATGTTGCCGCTGATCATCCGGCCGGCCTTGCTGGAATTGGTCGGCGTGGCGCCGGGCACGCCGGAGTTCGCGATGTGGGTGGGACGGCTGTTTTACATTCCCGCTTTCGCCGGCGGCATTTTCGGTTTGTTGGGAGGTTACTTGACGGACCGCCTTGGGCGCCGGCGAGTGTTGACCTGGAGCATCCTGGTTTACGCTTTCTCAGCATTTGCGGCGGGCTTTTCGACATCCATAGAAATGCTTCTATTTTTTCGCTGCACGACCTTTATTGGCGTCTGTGTCGAGTTCGTAGCGGCCGTGGCATGGCTGGCGGAATTGTTTACGGAGCCGCGCCAGAGGGAGAAGGTCTTGGGCTACACGCAGGCGTTCTCGTCGGTAGGCGGTTTGTTGGTTGCCTTCGCAAATGGATTAGCTGTGGCATATGCGGCGAAGTTGCCGGCGATTGGCTTGCCGGACTGGCTGAACTTCTTCGGCGGCGCCATTAAAGATTCGCATGCCGCTTGGCGATATACGCTGATGTCAGGCCTGATCCCGGCCATTCCGTTGATTGTGATTCGGCCGTTCTTGCCGGAATCGCCCGCATGGCAGAAAAAAAGGCAGGAAGGGACGTTGCGCCGCCCAAGCCTTGGCGAGTTGTTTTCGCCTGCGCTGGCGCGGACGACACTCGTCACGACTTTAATTTTTGCCTGCTCGTATGGAGCGGCTTTCGGCGCGATTCAGCAGATTCCACAAATCGTGCCCGGTTTGCCGGAAGTAAAGCAACAAGTGGCGGGCAAGCCGGTCCCGGAGCAGAAGAAAATCGAGCAAGCGGTTGCGTCCAACGTAACGAAAGTTCAGGAGATCGGCGGATTGGTTGGGAGATTCGCGCTGGCGGTGCTGGCGGTTCGCATCGTCAGCCGGCGTTCGCTGTTGCGCGTGTTCCAGGCCCCAGGCCTGATTCTGATGCCAATCATCTTCGGCTATGCCGCGGTGACCAGCTTGAACTTGCTCTACGTCGGTATCTTCCTGGCCGGCTTCTTTACCGTCGCGCAATTCAGTTTCTGGGGGAATTACCTGCCGCGTGTGTACCCGGTTCATTTGCGCGGGACAGGCGAAAGCTTTGCGGCCAACATTGGAGGACGCATGTTGGGGACATCGTTCGCCTGGGTCACAAGCACGATCGCTGTGCAAAGTTTTGTTCCGGGCGGCACACCTCAAGCCAAGCTCGCTTACACCGCGGCTGGAGTCGCTTTCTTGGTGTATGCAGTTGGCCTGATTGCGTCGCGTTGGTTGCCAGAGCCGAAACAAGAAGAACTTCCCGAGTAGCTGCGTGGTCTCCGATCTGTGAGTCGTCGCCGAGCGTGCTTTGGAGTAAGTTGTGCCTGCGTCACGCGTTGGCTGGAACCGGTTCCACCCATTTGCCGTGTTGACGGATGAGGTCCACCAAACGGTCGACGGCTTCCGCTTCGGGAATATTGAACTTAATCGGTGTTTTGCCTACGTAAAGGTTGATCTTGCCTGGCGCGCCGCCGACGTACCCGAAATCAGCGTCCGCCATTTCGCCGGGGCCATTCACGATGCAACCCATGATAGCGATCTTCACGCCTTTGAGATGGTCGGTGCGAGCTTTGATGCGGGCGGTCACCGTTTGAAGATTGAAAAGCGTCCGGCCGCAAGAAGGGCAGGCAACGTAATCAGTCTTGAACGAACGGCAACCCGCCGCTTGCAGAATGTTGTAGGCAAGCCGGAGCGATTGACCACCGCCGCTTTCACCACGAATCAGAATCGCATCACCGATGCCATCGGCTAAGAGCGAGCCAATGACGACCGATGCTCGGAGCAGAGCAATCTTCGGTTCCAATGGCGTCTGGGGAAATGTAAGACAATCTTTGAGCAGGATGGGATTGTTCAACCCAAGCCGCTTCAGCTTCGAGGCCAATAACCGAAAAGCCGTAATGGCCGGCAATTCAAGTCCATCCTGCACGGTCACAAGCTGTGTTTCGCAATTGACCTTAAAATCTGTAGTCGGGTCGATCTCGTAAGCGTTCAGATCTTCGTAGGCGCCCTCGGGCTTGACGTCGTCCTTGGGACGAATCTTTGGCGCAACTTTCTCCCAGGTCGCTTTTGTCACGACGACGCGCACGGTTTGTTCGCCGCCGCACTTGACGCCCTCACTTAACTCAATCTCAGGTGTCGTCCGGCGTTCGAAAGAAAATGGATCATACGAAAGCTTGGCTTCCGAAAGTGGAACCGAACGGTTGGACAACACTGGAATTTGCGCGAGAAGATCGCGGCAGACCGCGATTTCGTTCGGTGAATCTTCCGTCAGAGAGACCCGGATCGTTTCACCCAAGCCATCGCTCAAAAGCGAACCAATGCCAATCGCGCTCTTGATCCGGCCATCCTCACCTTCGCCGGCCTCGGTGACGCCGAGATGAATTGGATAATTCCAATCGGGACCCAATTCGTCGAGGCGCGCGACTAAGAGTCGATAGCACTCGATCATCACCTTCGGATTGCTCGACTTCATCGAGAACACAAAATTGTGGAAGTCGAGGTTGCGAGCGATACGCGCAAACTCGAGCGCGCTTTCCACCATGCCGAGGGGCGTGTCACCAAAGCGATTCATGATCCGATCGCTGAGCGAGCCGTGATTGGCGCCGATGCGCATGGCGCGGCCCAGTTCTTTGCAAAGTTTGACCAGCGGCCCGAATTTGCTTTCGATCCGCACCAACTCGGCCGCGTACTGCTCGTCGGTGTATTCCTTAACCGCGAATTTCTTCGAGTCAGCGTAATTGCCTGGATTAATGCGCACTTTTTCAACCCATTTGGCCGCTTCCATCGCTGCTTCAGGCTTGAAATGGATGTCCGCGACAATTGGCACGTGACAGCCTCGCGCGCGCAACTCTGCCACGATGTTCTTCAGATTGGCCGCATCCTTGACGGTCGGAGCCGTGATACGGACGATTTGGGAGCCAACCGCCGCGAGATCGAGGGTTTGCTGAACGGAAGCCGCGGTGTCCATCGTGTCGCAGGTAATCATCGATTGCACGACGACAGGATGATCGCCTCCGATAATCACGCCTCCTTGCGTCGGGTCTCCGACGATCACTTCACGCGCTTTGCGGCGTCCGTAACCAAACGGAGAATGACAATAACGCATAGCCGTCCCTTATCCTCTCCTGAACTCCGTGCGACAGCGCGTCTCGCCTGTCTGGGTGCACCTCGACGTTTGGACAGGCGAGACGCGCTGTCCTACCAGCCGTTTTATGGGCAGCGGCAACGTTGACTGCATACGTCGGCTTATGGGCTTGGCTGCGGAGCCGGAGTGGGTTCGGATTTCCCGCCGGTCTTGACCGACTCTTCGATGGTGGCTTCGTTCTGAATGAGAGATTTGAAAAGGCCGAACCGCTTGGTCACATCGTTGAATGAGACATAGAGCATGAAACTAATCAGCAACACGGCAAAAGCAGTGGTGGTATATTCCATGACACGAACGCTCAGAGGGCGGCGGCGGATGCGTTCGATGACAGCCATCACAATATGCCCGCCGTCGAGGACGGGGACGGGAAACAGATTGATGATGGCGAGGTTGATGTTCAGCAGCACGAGAAAGTTTAAGGCGAGGCGATAATCGGTTTTGAGCCATATCACCAGCATGGCAAAGATGCCAGGCGGGCCGCTCAAGTCTTTGACGCCAACGCCAGTTTGCTTTGAATAAAACAGCGCTCCGAGTGTGCTGATGGTCGTATCCCAGACACTCGCGATTTGAGCCCAAGGGGTTGGGCCTGGCTTTTCGACGTGGTAGACGTTGGTCGAGCCGTTGCCGAGGGCCACGCCAATTTTTCCCTTCGTTGTGACGGGATCGATGGATGGGGTTACGTTTAGCGTTAGTTTCTCGCTTCCCCGTTGCACGACAATTTCCGTTGCTTCTCCTCCTCGTTTTCGAATGAGTTCTATCAGTTGCTCACGTCCGGCAATGGGAACTCCTGCGAAGGAAAGGACGATGTCTTTAACCTTTAGCCCGGCCAAGTCGCCTGCGCCGCCAGCCACCACTTCGTTTACTTCAGGGTGATCCCGCGGGTCGAGATTCAACACCTTCCAGCCGAGCGTTGAGTTGACTTTGGCGGTTAGTTCGTACGTGGTGCGAGCGCCGTCGCGTTCGACGACGACCGGCAAGACGTTCGTTCGCGCCAGGACAGTGATCATTTGGACATCCTGCCACGATTTTACCGTCTTCCCGTTTACGGCCACGATCTTGTCCCCTTCGCGAATGCCGAGTTTCGCTTCAGGAGAATCGGGTTCGACATAACCAATAATCGATGGATTCACCAAGACGGGCAGTCCAACGAAGTAAATGACTGTGGCGATGGCAAAGGCAAAAACCACATTCATGAATGGACCAGCAAATGCCACCAGAATCTTGGACCAGGGTGATGCAGGAGGAATTGCTTCCGTAGATGACTTGCCGCCTTCCAACGCCTCGGAAGTGATCATTTGCGGCAGCTTGACGAACCCGCCCGCCGGAATCCACCGCCACGAGTACTCGATGCCATCTTTGGTCCAACTAAGGATCTTTGGGCCGAAGCCAATGGCGAACGCCTCCACCTTCAGGCCTCGCCGCCGCGCCATCCAATAATGGCCAAATTCGTGGACAAACACTGATGCGCCGAAGAGTAAAATAACCCCGGCGATCACATACAAATAAGTAAAAAATAAACTCATGCTTTAACGAATCTGATGACCGAATAACGAGCGAATGTAACCTTCGATCTGCCGACTGGCAACCTCCGAAAATGAGCCGCGCTACCGTAGCGGCAGGCAACCTGCCTGCCGCAGAGGGCGCGCATCTTGCCGCCCGGAGCAACGCGAAAACGCTGAGGCTGCGTTCGAGCTCGCACGCGTGGTCCGCCGGGCAGGATGCCCCGGCTTTACGGCAGGCAGGATGCCCGCCGCTACGATTGTGTCGACAAGTTCGGGCCGCCCAGCACCCGCCAGCGTTTGGACTGCGTCCGGCTTGCCAGCGCTTTCGTCCGCGTTCCCAAAGCGGGAGCAAGCTCCATGCACTCCAAACCCTTCATGCCAGAACGAAATAGCGGCCAATCCCGCAGTGCTTGTCTCGATTGGTGCGGCCAATTATGGTCATCTCATGTTGAAACGGCCAAATCCTCTGCGCTCGGTTGCGATGCTTATTTTATGAAAGCAATTGTTTTGGCGGCCGGTTATGGACCGCGGCTGCGGCCGTTGACCGATTCGCTTCACAAGAGCATGGTCCCTGTTTCCGGTGTGCGAATCATTGACCGGATCGTTGATTCTCTCCTGCTGGCTGGGATTCGGGAGATCGTTGTGGTTTTGGGGTACAAAGCCGAGGAGCTTCGCGACCACCTGACCGAATCCCATGCGGGAAAGGCCGAGTTCGTTTTCATCGAGAACAGCCGGCTTCGGAGCACGAACAACATTTACTCGCTCGCGCTCGCCTTGGACAAGGTGGACGATGATTTCGTGCTGATCGAGTGCGATGTTTTCTTCGACCTCGAAACGATTCGCGACCTCGTGAATTATCCGTGGCCAAATGTCGCGGTTGTCGCCAAATACAAAACCAGCATGGACGGCACCGTGGTAAGCGTGGACGCACGGCAAATCGTGACGGGCGTTCATCCAACGGAAGCGCAAGGGCCCGCGTTTGATTTTTCGGACAAATTCAAAACGCTGAATATCTACAAATTTTCGGCGACGGTCCTGCGGGAAAAACTCAGAAAGACCGTTCAATTTTACACTCAGGCGCACAGCGACAACTTGCTTCTACGAAGTTGTTTTAGGTGTGATCATTTATTTGCGAAGCGCCGAGATAAAAATCTTCGATTTGACCGGCCGTGCGTGGATGGAGATTGATGACATGCACGATCTGGCGAAGGCGGAATTTCTGTTCAATCCAGAAGGCCGGTACGATTCTCTAGCGCGAACGCATGGAGGTTACTGGAATTACGACGTGCTCGATTTCTGTTATATCCGGAACATGTATTTTCCGACGCCCGGGGTGCTGAGCGGCATCCGCCACAATCTGGAACATTTGCTTTGGAATTACGGCTGCTCCCAAAGCGCGCTCAATGCCAAGCTGGCGCATTAGCTTCTCGTTCCGGCCGAGTTTTGTTGCTTGTTGAACGGCGCCGCGCAGGGAATCAAGCTGCTGCCGCAAGTTTTGGGCGTCGATCGGATGGCAACTTTCGTTCCTGCGTTCGACGAATACCTGGCCTCGTTTCCGAAGGTTCTGGGTGTTGACGCCGACCAGCACAGCCTTTTGGATTTGGTGCGGCTCGTGGTCGAGAACCAAATACCAGCGGTTCTGGTCGTCAACCCGAACAATCCGACGGGCCGTTGCTACTCGGGGGGCGAAATAACCTTGTTTTTGCAAGCCGCGGAGCAATCGGGACTCATCTCGATTCTCGACGAGTCCTTTATCGATTTCGCTGGAAGCGAAGCGGGGTCAATTGCCAACGACATGACGACCGGCATGTTCCAAAACGTGATCTTGGTCAAGAGCCTGAGCAAATGCCTGGGCGTGCCTGGACTTCGATTGGGCTGCGTCCTCTCCGCCAGCCTGCGCTTGATTAGAGAACTGAATCGGCTGCTGCCCATCTGGAACACCAACTCCGTGGCCCAGTATTTTTTGGAACTGCTCCTGAAGTGCCGGCCTGAAATCGCGGCGAGCTTCAAACGAACTATTGAAGGTAGACAGGCTTTCTTTTCGGATTTGTTCGAGCTGAGTTTCCTCGAGCCGCGGCCGTCAGGCGGAAACTTTGTTCTGTGCCGTCTGAAAGACGAGCGCTTTACAGCCGAAACATTGGCGCGCCGCTTGATGCGGTCCAACCCGATTTGCATCAAGGAATGCACGCGAAAGTTCGAGGCAGGCCGAGGTGAACTTGTCCGGTTCGCGATACGCACGCCGGCCGAGAACAGCCGGTTGATCGATGCGCTGAAAGAAGCTTACGCGTCGCCGGTTCAAGTTTGACCGGCCGGCTTTGGAGCCGCTGGCGCTTTGCCCGTGCGTTGATCGGCGATCTCGTTCAACTTAGCGCGCAGTTCTGGAGCGCGTTCCATCAAGTAATCGAAGTGCGCCCGGGAGAGCGTTAGGAGGATGCAAGGTAGCAGGGTTCGAATCGTAGCTGTGCGTGTGACGCTCCGGAGAATGGCGATCTCGCCGAAGTGGTCGCCATCAGACAGAACCGCTAACCGGATCGGTTGGCCGTTGTCGGATGCTTTGGTAACTTCCACCTTGCCGGGGACGATGATGTACATCGTGCTTCCAACATCGCCTTCGCGAATGATGACTCGGTCTGGCGGCTGTTCTTCGGTTTTGAACAGCTTGCGGGCCATTTCGAGCAAGGTGTCGGACAACTCGGAGAAGATCGGCACTTGCCGCAGCCGCTCCACCGAGATTGCTGCGTGGCGTCCATCCGCTTCCAGTGAAAAACCGGTCTGCTTGTCCCAAGGTTTTTTGTAGAGACCGCCCAAAGCAAGCAGTTCCGCATGAATGCCTGCCTCACGAATGCGGCCAGCCTCAAGAACAAAGATCCGATCCGAATGGACGACGGAAGCAAATCGGTGGGTGACAGAAAGCGTGGCCCGGTTTTTTCCGAGCCGCCGAAATGTCGCGTTGACCGCAGCCTCGGTGGCGGGATCGAGCGCTGAAGTGGCTTCGTCCAAGATCAGGATCGCGGGATCGCGCAAGATGGCTCGAGCCAGCGCCAGCTTGAACCCTCCGCATCTTTACTATGCCAGGGAATTCTTCGGCGATTTTACTGCTGCTCATTCGCGGCGGGCCACCTTGTTCGACCAGAATATTCCCGGCTACGGCAATGCGACGCACCGTTTCAACGTGTTGCTGGAATGAACGGCGCAGGCCCTTTTCGTTCCAGGCGGATCACCGGTTCGCTTATTCTGGCGGTTGTTCTCGGGCTGACGTCTCTTGAAGTCTCGCGTGCCGTGGACCGCACGCGCATCGGCCTGCCCAGCAAAGAAGATTTCATGACCGGAGACTGGGGCGGCCTTCGGACCCCGTGGTCAGGCCTCGGGATCGATTTGGGATTGACCTATTCGATCGCCGGTTACGCCAGCGTTGCGGGTGGACGAAAACGCGGGGCAGTCCTCGAAGGCACAGGCGATTTTAATTTCGATCTCGATTTCGAAAAACTTTCGGGCTGGGACGGCCTGCGTTTTCATTTCAGTTCCATCGCGGCGCATGGGCCTGGCATTTCCGAGAGGTATGTTGGCGATGTGAACATCATTTCCGACTACGATCCCTACGACAGCCTTTACCTGCACGAAGTCTGGCTCGAAAAGAGTTGGTTCGACCGCAAACTCAAGGTGCGCGCCGGGAAGATTTCCGCCGACATGGAATTTCCGATCTGCAGTTATGCGGACACCATTCCACTGCCGCTTTATCCGACCGGCGCCCCTGGAATGCGCGTCTATTTCGAGCCTTATAGCACGATCTTTTTTCAAGCGGCGGCTTACGCAGGCGATCCGTATGAGCCTGGCCGCTTCTTGAACCGCCATGGAACTTACGTCCGGATCGCGCGGGGGGATGGTGCGACATTGATTGGTGAGGCCGGTTCGAACATCGGGTATGCTGCAGATTCAAAGATACCGAGCGGCACGTGGAAGTTCGGCGTTTATCACAGCACGCGGGATTATCGCGATGTGTTTAACGGCGCTCGGCGCCGTGGCAACCATGGGTTTTACCTCAATGGCGATCAGACGATCTGGAGCGAGAATCCTAAGGACAAGAACGACCTGCAAGGCCTGGCCCTCTACGTCGTTGCAGAATACGCGCCGCCGGATCGGAACTCGTATCATTACGGCTTCGGCGGTGGACCTTACTATACGGGCCTCTGGCCCGGGCGGGATGCTGACATGCTCTATGTAAATCTTCTCTATACCAGGTTTAGTCCAGATTACGCGGAGTCTGTGATGCCGGCTGGCGGCGGTAATCCCATTTTTTGAAAACTCTCTCCAAGTTTACATCCAGATCATGCTGAAAAAATATTGGTCGGTCACACCCGAAGTCAATTACGTCATCCGCCCAGGCGGGATACGTTCGGATGGCCGCCCGCGCAATGCTCTCGTCTTCGGCGTGCGGATGACCCTGTCATTTTGACCGTATCGAAAATCGGAATTGCCTGGTCGCGGGTGAAGTGTCAGTTTCGAGGGCATGCCCGTGAACATTAGAAATCAACTCGTAGCCGGCCTTCTAGCGCTTAGCTCTGGTTGGGTCTCCGGGCAGCAACAGCAACCCATCCCATCGGAAGGAACACCCACCCCCACGGCGCGCGCCCGTGGGGCCGCTCCGTCGATACCGGGGCAAAATCCCAACGGCATGCGAATTTACATTCGCGCCGGTCTCAAAACACATGGCCCTGGCAAACACGATTACCCACAGTTCCTCGCTGATTGGAGCAAGATTTTGACGGAACAGGGGGCCATCGTGGACGGCTCCTTCCACTCACCCAGCGCCGCCGAACTCGAGAAAGTTGACGTGATTGTGATGTACAAAGGGGATGCAGGTTACATGACCGACCGTGAAAAAGCCGATCTGGAAGCGTTTGTCCGGCGAGGTGGCGGACTAGTGAGCTTTCACGATACGCTTTGCGGCCCGGATCCGGAATATTTCGCGAAATTGGTCGGTGGCGCAAAGAAGCATGGCGAAACGAACTTCACGCTCGAAGCCGAAGTTCCTTATACAATTGTCGATCGCAATCACCCGATCATGCAAGGTGTGTCCGATTTCACGTTGAAGCAAGACGAGGCATTTTATTCCATGACCTGGGCCGAGAATCCAAAGATCAACGTGTTGGCGACTGCTGTTATGGCTCGAACTCCTATCGCCATCCGCACGGGCCACGCAGGCGAAGTCGTGCCGCAAATTTGGACTTATGAGCACACGTTGCCCGGCGGGACCGCGCCGGCCCGCGCCTTCGTCTGGATGCAGGGACACGAATATGCCAGCTTTGCTGATCCCGTGATCAAGCCGATGCTCCTGCGCGGTATTGCTTGGGCTGCGAAGAAACCAGTCAATGAACTGTTAGATTATAAGCCGCCAGCCCGGAGCGGTCGGGGCGGCGCCCGATAAGACTTGAAATTGGCAGGGCGCGTCACACGGCCGTTGAGTCAAGCCTGGACGGTTTCTTGCTCGTTGATCCTTCCTCTTGATCATGATCTCATCGGTGTGAGTGTTTTTAGGAGCAAGAATTGAGCTCGGAAAACGAGCTTATGGCCGAGTCAAAAACGACTGAACGAAACTGCGGATGACGAAAAAGGAAAAGAAGGCATAAAAGCCCGCGCAGGCCAGCAGCAGAAGTTCACGCCAGAGCGGAGGACGCAACGGGCGCGGAAGAAACCGGCGATTCACCCAGAAGATTTGCACGCCGGCAATTGCCAGGACCAAGCCCGCGATATTGGCGAGCAACTTAAAAAGGGTCATTGGCGAAGCGATGCCGATCGCTAGAAACGCCCAAATCGTAAAGCCCGCCAGGATGGCGTAGTAAACCCATTGAATACGACCGCCTCTCCAGGCGCGCAGTTTCCCGCTCGCCATCCACATGGCGTCTGTGACCGTCCGGACAAGAACGTCTGTGTTGCCAAGTTGCGTCTTAAACAAAATCCAAAATCCGTTGAACAAAGTCAGGAACCAAAACCCGGCCCAAATCTCTTTGAGATAAGTTGCCTGATACGCGCCGGCTCCGAGCCCTTGGAGGTCGGTTCCGCGAGGAATCAGGTGAGTCGCCAAATTCACATTGAGGAACATTCCCAGAAAACAAAACAAACCCCAGACCCAGATTTGATCGGCGATGACGTAGCGCGTCCATTCGCGCCATCGAGCCAAGCTTGTCGCGTTGACGGCGAACACGCTTCCGACATGCGAAAGGCGAAGTTCGTGTCCGGCAATCGCGCTGGGAATGGCCCCGACCTTCGCACCCATGCCAAAGCCTTTGTCCCGAATCCAGTTGGTCACGGTCAGATTTCCCAGGCCACCGGAACCCGCCGTCGCAGCTAATGCTCCAAGCAATCCCCAATCAATGGGGCGTGGAATTCCGGACAATTGAAAAAAGCCCTTAAGGGTCGTTCCCCAATGGCCGATGGGAACATAGGCCACATTAATGACGACGAGGAAAGTAAAGACGAGCGCCAGCATGATCCAGGCAAAGCGTTCGAGCATGCGTTCGATTGTTCCTCCAAACGACAGGATCACCACCACCATGACGAGCAAACCCATGGTGATCAAATTCTGCATTTGGCGATCGTCCATGCCTGGCAGGCGACCCAGAAAGGCGCTGAGAAGAGCGGCAGCGGCAGTGCCTGCGAGCGCAGGCCAGCCCAGTTGCAGAAAACCGATCACGCTGTAAAACCCAGCCCAAAATTTCGGCCCCGGCTTTAGTCGCATGATTCCGCCGTAGATCGGTTCGCCGGTGTACAGAGTGTAGCGTATGGCTTCGAGATTGAACACGACTTGCAGCGCAATGGCGACCGTTGCGATGAGAAAGATCGCACTCGAATACTTGACGGCGGCTGCAGGGCCGACGAGCCACTCCCCACCCCCAATGGAAGTGGCAGCCATGATGGCGCCGGGGCCAATTACCTTGAGGACGTTGCGGAACCCGAAGGCAGGCGGCGCCGGCAATTCATCGACTTTCCAGTAGGGCAAAGCGCCGGCATCGGCCGGCAATTCATCCGCGGCTTTATTTGGCATTATTAACAGTGTTGTGCTGCTTGGGACGCGTCGTCTCGGAGAAGAATATGAAGACAGCCGAGCGTTTCTACCAGCTTCATGTGAACGAGATGAGCGACAGAGTTCCGTAGGTCGTTTCTCGGCGCTGCCCAATTTTGTGGTAGGAGTGGTGCGCTGCGCAGGCCTCGGGGGCGCCGGCGGGCAACCGCCGGCCCTACCCGGAAATCATTTCGCTTACACGGCGGCGACCTTATCGCCAGCCATCCCGCCGCCGACCGCCGCATCTTCTTCCAGTTCGACCTGATCGAACAGCCGGCGAATGAACTTCCCGAGCGTCTCGTTGGTGGGCCCGTAACCTTTATGATAAATATGGTATTCCAGATCGTGGAGGAATTTGGTGGCGGACGAATAACGTTTTTCCGGATCGCGGGCCAGAGCGCGATGCAGGATTTGGTTGAGACGCTCATCGATGCCGGGTCGAAGCGTTGAAAAGTCAGGCAGAGTCAGGGAAAGGATTCGCTCGCGGGCCGTCACAGCCGCTTGGCCCCGGAAAATATTGTAGCCGAGCAACAGTTCTGCGAGAACGACGCCGGCGGAAAAGATGTCCGCCCGTTTGTCAGTCACCTTGAAATCGGTTTGCTCCGGACTCATGTATTCCGGTTTGCCGGCGACTTCGTCTCCTTCATTAACGACCAGGAATCCGCGCGCTTTCGCTATGCCGAAGTCGATCAGCTTAACATCTCCTTCATACGCGATCATGATGTTCTTGGGGCTCACGTCACGGTGGACGATGCCAAGCGGTTGACCGTCCTTGGTGCGTTTGGCATGAGCGTAAGCTAAACCGCGGGCCACGCGGCTGATGATGAAGACGGCCAGCTCGATGGGCAGCGGCTGCTTCTTAAAAACGAGCTTGCGGATGAATTGCTCTAGATTCACGCCGTGAATCAATTCCATCGCCATGAAGTACACTTGCGCGCCTGGCGTAAGATAACGATTTAACAACCTCGTGTTGCTTCCCAGTTTCGCGTAAAGCAATCGCGACGATTCGCCCAAGTGATAGGTCTGAACGATGTTCGTATGAATCAGGTCCGCCACAAGCTTGGCTTCCCCGATAAAATTATCAATAAACTGCGGCTGCCCCGCGAAGCTGGGACTGATAATCTTAATGGCAATATTTTTGACGAAATCCTGCGCGCCGTGCTGTTGGGCTTCATACACGGCCCCCATGGTGCCCTGGTGGACCAACTGAAGAATCTCGTAACGAAACTCGCTCTGAATCGTGAAAAGGCTCACCACATGGAGATTGTGAAAGATAAACTTTCCCCGTCAAGTCAGTCTTTAGGTTTTCTGCCTAGTCTGCCTAGTCGAGGGTTTTCGACGGCGGATCGCCGGGATTCACCGCTTCAATCTTGCGCACCCTGACCCTGTTGATGCGAACCTCCTGTCCCAGAGCATCCTTAAAAACGTAATAACCATCCTCGCTCAGTTTAGGCTTGGAAGCCGCCCTAATAACGCTCCCGATGGGCAGCACCGTAATGTCATAGTGCATCGCGCAGCCCGAGGCGGCGAGCAGCAGTAATAACAGGCAGGCGAGAGGTTTTTGCATAAGGTTGCTCAGAGTGTATGAAAGAAGATTTCGCTTTGGGAGGAATAAAGGAAGCAACATTTAGTTTCTTTGGAGGCGGCCCCACACGGAGCCGCCTGGACGCACGAGGCAACAGCGTTGGAAGCCATCAATGCGCCCGGCGAATTGTTCCAGCATCCGCAACATAGATTGAATCAGGGCATCAGGGTACATAGAGTAGCAACGTGAGCTAAGCGATCCGTGGAAGGTCAAAACTGTCGGTCAGGAGCGCAGCGTTCACCCTAGAAACCGCAGTTGTGAACCACGAAAAACACGAAAGACACGAAATGAGAAGAAATTGCCAAGACCATGGAGTTCACCTGCCCGGTGAAGCCGCCTCCTTGCTGAAGCCCCTCTTCTTTC
>VHDE01000068.1 GCA_016871515.1 Verrucomicrobiota bacterium | reverse complement strand
AACGTGATGGGTGCCACGAAGCGTCTGGCCGAAATGTTCATTCAGTCCTTGCATGCCAGTACCGTAGCGCCAGACGTCCCGCCTGCGAGCATCCTGCCGCTGACTTCCGACCCCTGCCCTCTGCCCTCTGCCCTTCGCCCTACACCCTCTGACCCCTCCCTTTCCAACTCCCAACTCCCAACTCCCATCTCCTCAGACGACCCTTCGCCCTCCGCCCTTCGCCCTCAAAGCATTCGCACCAAATTCATGGCCGTCCGTTTCGGCAATGTGCTCGGCTCATCTGGCAGTGTCATTCCTATTTTCAACAAACAAATCGCTGCGGGGGGACCTGTCAAGGTCACACACCCCGAGGTCACGCGCTATTTCATGACGATACCTGAAGCGGCCGGATTAGTTCTGCAGAGTGCCGCCCAGGGGAGCGGCGGTGAAATCTTCGTGCTCGACATGGGCAAGCCAGTCAAAATCGTCGATCTGGCGCGGCAACTAATTGAACTGAGCGGCCTTAAACCCGACGAAGATATCGAGATCGTGTTCACCGGTTTGCGACCCGGCGAAAAGCTGTTCGAGGAACTCAGTCACAAAGGCGAGAACATCACGCCCACGCAGCATCCCAAGATCATGCGTTTTGTTTGCGAGCCGCTTCCACTCGACGACGTCAAAAAGCACTTGGAACGGATCGTGGCTCAGTTGCACGAAGCCGAGCCGAATCAATTGAAGCTTCTCTTGAAGCAAGCCGTTCCCGAATATCAGCCGTACCTTTCGTAGGACAGCGCGTCTCGCCTGTCTGAGCAGTACGCATTCACCACAAAGACACAGAGATCACAAAAGCTTCCATGCACCTGAAGGTAAGACTTTTCAACTTCAGGCCAAAGCTCCACGCTGCGGGTGCTGCCGACTTCTGACCTCTGACTTCTGATATCTTGACCTTGCCCTTCGCTCTTGGCCCTTGGCGCTTTGGTCCATGGTCTTCGCGTCCTTCGCGATCTTCTGTTCAATTCAATTCCCTGAATCTCGGACCGCGGTCATTCCTGCCCGCAGCTATATCCATACAACGGAACAACGGAACGTGCCCGGCCATGGTGTGGCAGCCCCAGACCCTGACCTCTGGTCAAGTTTCCGACGTCAGGCAGTTTTCTTGTTTTGAAGCTTTGCGCGGAATGCGATTGTCATCCCAAGAGCGTCAATAATCATCGAGAGGCTTGAGAGTCGAGGGTTTCCCTTTTCCGATAGCATTGCATACAGCCCCTCCCGGTTAAGAGATGTTGATTTAGCTAAGGAACCAACCCCCCCCCGGGCTTCAGCTACATCCTTGATTGCGAGGAGGAACGCTTCCTCTCCTTCTTCAAAACATGCAGTAAGGTATCCCGCTGCCATTTCAGGATCCTTGAGCTGCTCGATCAGGAACTCTTTGTAATCAGAGGTTCCGCGCGTCTTTTCTTTTCTGGTAGTCATACCAATATTCCTTCGCGTGTTTGATATCTCTTTCCTGCGTCCCTTTGTCGCCGCCCACTAAGAGAATTACAATCTTGCTTCCCTCCAGACCAAAGTACAGCCGATAACCCGGTCCGCAGTCGATTCGCATCTCGTACGCTCCCGCTCCGAGACTTTTCCAATCTCCCAAATTGCCGGCCCGTACACGCGCGATCCGCGCCAGAATTCTTTGGCGGGTTCGATTGTCCGACAACGAAGAGAACCATTGTTCAAACGGGCTTTCGCCTTGGGCAGTCAGGTAGATTCGGACGAGTTTTCCGGTTGTTTCCACATCTTCAAAGTGTAGGTTATGACCTACAAGGCGTCAAGAGCTCCAAACCGAACCAAACAGCACAAGGTCTCTCGTGGATGAGAAGCCAAGTCTTTGGTCTTTAGTCCACACGGTATAGTTCTATCCTCATTCCTTTCTCTGCGATCTCTGCGTTCCCTGTGGTTAATGATTAATTATTTTTCTGCCCCCATTTTTCTGACAGCCTCCTGCCTTAAGGCAGAAACATGGAGTCAGAAAGATATTCCGCCAACCTCTGACTTCTGACCTCTGACTTCTGACCTCTTGAATTGGCCCTTCGCCCTTCCCTCTTTGCCCTTTGGCATTCAACCATTCAACAACTCCTTGAACCGGCAGTCCCGCAAGCAAAGCCGACTCGAAGGGATAGCCTTTCGCCTGCTTCGTTACCGGACAAGCGATGAGCAGGCCCACTAGCCGATTATAGCGTAGTGGCGTCAGCACCAGCGCCGGACGCCGTGCCGCCTGCTCGCGGCCGGATTACGGATCGAAATCAATCCACACCACGTCCCCGCGCTCCGGGGCTTTCATTCAACTACCTCACGGCCACCAGATGCGCCCCAGGCCGTTTCCGGGTGAAGAGTTTCTGGCGTGACGTCGGCGAGCAGATCCGAGAGCCGGTATCGGCGTTTGCGCCGCGACTTCACCAACACGCCATCGGGCGTGCGCACCAATTCCACTTTCGATCCTTCGCGAATCTGTGTCTCGTCCGCGAGCGCCTTGGGTAACCGCAATGCCAAACTGTTTCCCCATTTCTGAATCGTGGCTTTCATGATGTTTCTACGAAGATGATACGCGCCACAAAACGGACGGTCAATCTCCCGATTCGGGTGCTCGGGTGCGTTTTGCCTCCCATTTTCCACGTCGAGTTGCTTCGAGTTAGGAACTATGCCATAATCGAGTCGCTATGAAATTGACCGCTGTTTACGAGCCAGCCGAAGAAGGTGGTTATGTTTGTTGGGTGGAAGAAATGCCTGGCGTGCAAAGCCAAGGTGAAACTATGGAAGAAGCCCGCGCAAACTTGTTGGATGCTTTTAAAGCCTCCATGGAGTATTTACGCGAGAAGGCCCGCCGAGAGCATTCACCTCGTTCGTTACGTGAACCGCTCGAATTGGCGTCCTTGTGAAGCTTAAAGATCTTGAACAGCATATGCGACTACATGGCTGTCTGTTCAAGCGCGAAGGCGGCGCTCATACGATTTGGGAAAATCCAACCAATGGAGCATGGAGCGCAGTTCCAAGACATCGAGAGGTTAAGGACCATTTAGCTCGCCGAATTTGCAAGCAGTTGGAGATTCCTTCGCCGTGAATCATTGTCAGCGTCCCGCAAATCACTAAAATTTCGCGAATCACTTTGAAATGGGTTTCGTGGCACGACTCCAGCGACGAAGTCTGCCGGTCCTTGGTCTTTGGTCTCTAGTCTCTGGTCGCTGGCCTTCATGCCTTCCGTCACCTTCCGTCGTTCTCGTTCTGACCTCTGACCTCTGATATGATATCCTGAATTTGCCCTTCGCTCTTGGCCCTTGGCCCTCAGGCGTCTGGTCTCCAGTCTTTAGTCCCTGGTCTTTGGTCCGTGGCCTTTCGTTTTCTCAGGCAGGTGACGGTCGCGAACTCTTTTTGGCTCTCGAATGCGGGCGAATCTCAGAGACTGTTGCGCAGTCGATAATGGCGACACCGCCGTCACGCACCGCAACAACGATTGTCTGGCTGCGAGGTGGAAAAAACACGTAGTCGAGTGCCTGTGCCAGAACAGAGCGTCCATTGGTTAAATGAATCGAAAACGCCTGGTGAGGATTCTCGCTCAGAATTGAACGTATCTCTTCTACTCGCATTGCTGCACTCTACAAATTAGCCTCCTCAATTTGCAATGCGACAAAACGCAAAACGCGGTCTTTGCTCACCTTCGCGATCTTCTGTTCTCTCAATTTTTCTGCCCCCATTTTTCTGACAGCCTCCTGCCTTTAGGCAGAAATATGAGGTCAGAAAGATGTTCCGCCGTATCTGACCTCTGACTTCTGATATCTTGAATTTGTCTCTGGCCTTGGTCTTTCCTTGCCTTCGCGTCCTCTGCGACCTCTGTGGTTAAATCGTCCCTCTTCATTTTTTTGCCTCCACCCTCGCGGGGTAGGCCGCTGCTTGGCTAGTGAAGATACGAAGAACCAAACGCCTCGCAGCGGCCCAACCCCACCTCCGCGTTGGAGTATCTGATTTATGACCGGCCAAAGCAACGACTGTTCGTTGTCTATTAGCGACATTTTGCCGTGCCAAAGGCGTTACACAGTTAAATTTGTCACACGGTTACCCCTGGTAAGCGCGTTTGAACACCAAGCTCGCGAAGTTCGCAAAGGCATTCGCAGGACAGCGCGTCCCGCCTGTCTAAGCAGCAAGCACTCACCACAAAGACACAGAGTTCACAAAAAGCTTCCGTTAACCCGATCGGTGGAGCAGCGCCGCCCCACGGTGATACGTGAAAGAAAATGGCACTCTCTGTGTCTCTGTATCTCTGTGGTTAAAATTCATCTTCCGGGTCTTCGGTCTTAAGTCTCTGGTCTTTAGTCCTTCGCCTTTACCCACCTCACCTGCGCGACAAACAAAACAACATCGAACAGAGCAATAGAAAGAGAAACTGCAACGAATAAATCTGGAAGGGAAAATCGAGCTTGGCATGGGCAAGACATCCCGCCAGCGCCAGCCAAGTGAATAAGAGGAAATCCCAACGCATTGGAATGCCGCCTCCGGGCACAAACCAACGCGCCAACACAAGGATCAGCATCAAACAGATCACTCCGAATCCGATCCAACCAAATGTAATCCGCGTTTCGAGCCAATCATCGTGGAGATAGGCTTCCCATTGTTGGCCCGCTTCTTTGTAAAGACGATAAATTGTGCCGAAGGATCCTGGCCCGGTTCCTAACGCCGGGAATTCTTCCGCAATCGTACGCGAGTTCGCATAGATTTCGGTTCGTTTGCTGAGGTCATCCACGAACATGTTCTCGAGGCGTTCGGCCAGTTGTTTCCATCCTAGATAGCCAGCAAAAAGCGGAATGATGATAAATAACGAGAGCATGCTCGCGCGGATGATCGAGCCTTCGCGACGTGTTGCAACGAAAAGCACTGCCGAGACCGCCAGAATATTTCCCAAGGCCACCAGCGCGCCACCTCGAGCGGTCGATATGATCGGAGCGGCCGCCATTAATACGGCGCACGGCAGGAGCAAAACATAACTGCCACCCCCGACTCGCGCTCCGGCGCGTCGCGCCACGATGCTCGATCTCCGCAGGACCAACCAAAATCCAACGCAGACCGGCCAAACCAAATTGAAATAGGTGGCTGCGTTCGAGCGATAGGCGTAAGGACCGAACTGCGCATCGGCTGTTTGATTGAAACGTGGCCGAATCAACCAAAGAAGTTTTCCGGTGCCGCTCAAGCGCTGCAAAATGCCTTCGATGGCCAGCAACCCGCCACTTAGGCAGAGCACCCACAGTAGCCGCTGCAAGCGATTCGGGATGCGAAAGTGGTGGGACAGTGCATCTCGCCTGTCCGGGGGTGCCGGGTGGTCCGGGACAGGCGAGACGCCTGTCCTGCTAGTGGGTTCATGCGACCGATGGTCGTGTTTTCTTTCGCGACTCGTTTTCCCGAGCAACCAATCGCGTGACGCCCAAAAGAAAAACGCTAAGGCCAAGTAATTCCAAAATGCTTGCCAGGTGCTGGCGGGATCGTAGCTGTGCGGCAACCATACGATGTAATTGTCGTGATAGTCAAATCGACGGTCGGCCTCGTAATAGGTAGCGCGCGGGTTCAACGCGCCGATCAGGGAATAAAGTAAGATAAAGACCGTCAGGGCCGCCAACGCCCACGTCGTCCATTTCACCGTTCTCTGCCCTCCGGTCCCTGGTCTTTGGTCCCGAGTCTTTGGTCCTTCTCCTAATCCTTCTGGTCCATCCCCCTCTCCCCTCGTCCCGTCTTCCTGTTCTCTGTCCCTCCCTTCCCGTCCTTGGTCATTAGTCTTTGGTCCCTGGTCTTCTCCTTCACGTTCACCCCATCGACTCGGCACATAACCTGTCCTCCAACGGATCACCCACTTCGCAACCAATAGGCAGCCAAGCAGGTAACCACCGGCGTTGGCTGTCCAAATAGACCAATCCTGAGTCGTGCCGAAGGCCCATGGCGTGAAGACGGCGAGGAAGTAAATCAGCGCTTCCGTGAGGCCGTCGCAGACTTTGTAGGCTTTGGGCGTATGGGAAAGATGTCGGCGCATTTCGGCTGAGAAGCTGCCATACAGCCATAACGAAGACAATCAACCAATCAAATGGCAGTAGCGGCATCTCGGCTGAGTGTCGCTGTTTTCCGTGACAAAAGAAAAAACTGCGGCGCTCTGCCGAGACGCCGCTACGCACCATTGCAGGACAATCCTGTCCGCGGCAGCTCCCGTCAATCCTGCGGTCTGGAGCGCGAACGCAAATTGCCGTCGCTGTCCAAAGAAGGGAACCATCGAATGCGATCGGCCTCGGCGCCGATCGCTGTCTTGCGGCAACGGCGCACGAGCGCTTTGTAGAAAACGTCCGCTGCCTTCGGATTTCGATCCTTGATCCACGAACCGGCAACGCACAGGACGCGGGCGGTTTCATCGGAATTGTTCGGCATCAGTTTGGCGGCTTCCCAAGCCAAAGCCGCCGCCTGGTAACGGTAATGAAAGCGTTCATTCGGCTGAACGCTCTGTTGCGTGGCGCGTGTGATTTCATCTGTCGTGGCGGCTAATACATTCGAAGATTGCAAGCTGACGCGGTTGGTGAGGCTGACTCCAGTCTGATAATTCCCTCCGTGCACTCCCCAATCCGGCTCGACTTCGGCGCCGATCAAGTCCAAGCCATGCTCGCGCGTAATCTTCGCGGCTTCGAAAAAGGCCCGAGCGCGGGAAGTTTGCGTTGCGCCTGCGTTCCGCGCTGCGCCCAGTGCGGCACAAAGGGCGTCAAATTGCGGCAATGCCTCCGGCCGGAAATAGCCGCGTGCCTCATTCCGGCGTTCAGCTCGCGCCAAGCGCCGGGCGAGCAGATCGCGAATCCTTTCGGCGAACGCTGGTCCAGGCTCCTGAGCGAGATCTACATCCGCGTCTTCTAATTTTTCTCGCTCGTTGGCAGTTGGCGCCGAACGCGTCGGGGTGGGCCAGTGACGATCCACATATCTTTTTAGTTCGTCCAAGGTCAACACGCGTTCGGCCACGTAAGCAGCGTCCTCCCAGAAGCCGGAACGCAGCAGCGCCTCGAGCGCCTCCGAGTACTGCCGTCGTGCGAGCCGGAAAACGCCCCACTCGCCATGCAACTGCGCGGTCACGGAAATTGGCTCGAGTTCAATACCGTTCGCAACGTACAAGCTGCCGGCCAAACCGGACAACGCCGGACGATTGGTCACGGCTGAATCGAGCGGGAACAGTTGAACCAGTTGAGCCATTAAGCGGGCCGCTTCGTCCACTTTGCCGTCCCGCAAGAACAGCTTAGCTCGCAACCACTGCGCAACGGGCGTGGTTCGCGCAAGTTTTAACCAGCGCGCAGCCCGATCCATTTGCCCACCCTGATACGCCGCCAACGCCAGTTGCTCGACCGATTCCGCCTCGACGACTCCCGCCGCCTCCGCAGCTTCGAGCCAGCGCAAGGCCGGCTCTTTGAACTCGTGCAAGGCGGACTTTGGCTTTGGCACAAGAGGCATTCGGGCCGATGCTTCTTCCCACGCGCGAATCACACCTTCGCGGATAGGGTTATCCACATCCATGGGAGCGTCGCGCCAGCCTCCTGAAATGACGTAAGCGGTAATGACGCGTTGTGCGCGCGTGTGCAAAGCGAGATCGCGGAGTTTTGGTTCGGAACTCCGCAACGCGGCCGCTGCGGCCCAGCGCAGCGAGATGATTGCAGACGGTTCGCCGCTGGCTGCTTGTTCGAGATAAAGGTCGACAGCGGAAGCGAAATCCTTTGTCTGCAAATGCAGCCGAGCTTCCCAACCCAGACTTGACGCCGCCAGTCCCAGCGTGTCCGCAAACCCCGCCTTGACCAAAGCGCGCACGTCGCGAAAGTAACCAATCGCACGATCACGATGCTCATTTTCCCAGCTCTTGCCCAACATGAACGCGGCCCACGTGGATTTGAAATGCCGCTCTGCGGCCGGCCGCGCCAGCAAGGCCTTCCAGCCCGCGCGCGCTTCGTCCATCTTCCCGAGATGCCACGCGACCGAGCCCCGAAAATAGTCCGCAAATTCATTCGGCAATCCCGGCGTAACCTTTGGCATTGAGCTTGGAATCCTGACCGCGTTTGTGGGATCAGGCCGGAGCACGAAACCTTCCCGGACGGAAAGGCTCGTCCCCGATTGATCACCGTTATTCTGCGCTGCAGCAAAGACCAAAATCTTCTCCCGTTCCAATCGGTGTTGCTCGACGATGGCATGGCGCCGAGCGGAGGGCGCGCCGGATTTCTCCAGAGCTGCGCGCAGGTCGGTCAATTCAGCATCCAATGTCTGGCGCGGATAATTCGTGGCCGGCAGCGCGCGAAAGCTCGATGCGATCAATCGCATCCGGTCAAGTTCGAGGCGGAAGCGAGCCTCTGGCGCCGTCAACACAGCCTCATCACCGCGGTCCAAAAGTGTGTTTGGAAAGAATGGACCGCAGGCGAACGTCCGGAACAGAAACGCGCTGATTGCAAACGCGACCGTCGCGCAGATTTTCAATTTGTTGCATCGCGGCCTATCAGCCACCGTTCGGCAACGGAAGAATGCCCCTCTCCCCATCCGATGGGGAGGGACAGCAGTCACCTTGCTGCTTGGAAGCGGAATAAATTCCGCGCTCCGGTTTTGGTCATCCCGATGCATCGCGTTACTGCGGTTCTCCGGATTGAATTTCAAGTTGCACCTCCACATCTCGATCGAGCCGGACCCAACCAATCGTTCGGTGTTGCCCGGCGGCGAGCCTTGGAAATTTTTTGCCGCTTCGAAATTGAAGCACGCCTGCATCGTCCTCGAACAACTCAAATTCGTGCAACGCGTCGGCGGCAACGAGCCTCGCCTGCAGCCAGTTCAGTTTCATCTGAACGGGTGTAACATGATCTGTCTCGCCTGTGTTCACCAAATCAATTTCGATGAGACCCGTTTGTGAACGGCGAGTTTGGACCTGCAGGTTGGCCCGCGGCGTCTCGCCTCGCAGGACCGCCGCGAGCGTGGGCCAACTCCAATTAAGTGTGTCGGCGGGGACAGGCAATCGATACCAAATCACGCCGGTGAGCGCTTGCGGACGGCTCGCGTTCCAGAGCGCCACCAAATCCGCCATTGCGTTGGGATCAGCTCGGACTTCGCGCAACTGAGTTCCTTCCGGCCAAAGTTTGGCGGGACCTTCTGCGGAGAGACCGGCGAATTGTCCCTGCGCGTTAAAAGCGACAACGTAGCCGTAGGTGGGCAATGCGACTCTGAAGGGTTTGCCGAAACTCGCTGCTCGTTCCACAGCCCGTCGCGCGTCCGCTGGATCGCACAAACTGAATGGCATATTTGCTCCCTGGGGCCGCGTCAACGAATGCACTTGCAACACGTAACCGTCGGCTTCGGCGATGAGTTGTTTGAAAGCAGGCCGCTTCAGCCATGCGGGCAATGCAGTAATCGTGACTGTTGCGGGTGTTACACGCTGGCGAATGGCTTTCACCAAATCGCGGTAGCCATCAAGCTTCGATTCCGCGCAATCGAAATCGATTTGCAGCTCGGCCACTTGCAGCTTGTTTGTGGATGCCTCAGCCAGGAGTGAAGCAGCGAGACTGGCCAGCCATTGGGTCCGGTCGTCAGCTAAACCAAGCGGACCTCCGTAAGGACCGATGCGCAAGGCCAGGCCAACAGGCCGGCCGGAAGCGAGAAGCGTCGGATAATCAACCGGCGCCTTGACAAGGCGAGGCCGCCCGGTTTGCCAGCTTACTTCAGCCGTGAGCACGACGAACTCCGTAAAATTCGTCGCATGTTCGCCAATCGCTGTATTCAGCGATTCGCTCCAGGACCGTTGCCAGACGTAAACATCATTCGGCATTGGCCCACTTGCGCGCTGGCCTTCCGATGTCCGCAGCAGTGCGATCGCGGCGAAAACGGTCGCAAGAACAAGGACGATCAATAATGTCTTCTTCACCTATGCCGCCCCATGAACCGTATGGAGCGCGGACAGCCTTGTCCGCGCGGGCTTGAGCAAACTGATAGAATAGAAAGGCGCGGACGAGGCTGTCCGCGTTCCGTGCGAGTCATGGATTAAGCTCTCGACGAAGTTTCTCGGTGCAACGGTTTTTGGGGTGGGTTCGAGCTAACCAAAGGCTGAATTAGCCCATCCCCATCGATAGAAGGAACTCGATGTTGCTCCGCGTTTTCTTGAGCTTGTTCAACATCAGTTCCATGGCTTCGACGGGCGGGACGCCAGTCAACGCGCGACGCAAGATGACGACGCGATTGTATTCGTCCGGGTGATAGAGCAACTCTTCCTTGCGCGTTCCGGAAAGTTCGATGTTGATTGAAGGAAAGATGCGGCGATCAACGAGGTGGCGGTCCAAATGCACCTCCATGTTGCCGGTGCCTTTGAACTCTTCGAAGATGACTTCATCCATCCGCGAGCCAGTATCGATCAACGCGGTGGCAATGATTGTCAGTGAACCCCCTTCTTCGATGTTACGTGCCGCCCCGAAGAAGCGTTTCGGTTTGTGCAAAGCATTCGCATCGACACCGCCGGAAAGAATCTTTCCAGAGTGCGGCTGGACGGTGTTATAGGCGCGAGCGAGCCGAGTAATGGAATCGAGCAGGATCACCACATCCTTTTTGTGCTCGATCATGCGCTTGGCTTTTTCGATCACCATTTCGGCGACTTGGACGTGGCGTTCGGGTGGTTCATCGAACGTCGAGCTGATTACCTCAGCCGGTTTGCAACTCCGTTCCATGTCCGTGACTTCTTCCGGGCGCTCGTCGATGAGAAGGATGAACAGGTAAGCTTCTGGATTGTTCTTGAGAATGGCGTTGGCCAGCTTTTGGAGAAGCACGGTTTTGCCGGTGCGTGGTGGCGCCACAATCAATCCGCGTGTTCCTTTGCCAATTGGGCAAACCAGATCGAGGACGCGCGTGGAAAGTTCATCCGACGCAGTTTCGAGGAGCAACCGCTTGTTGGGAAAGAGCGGTGTGAGATTGTCAAAATGAGTTTTGTCCTTCGCTTTATCCGGATCTTCTTTGCCGACGGCTTCGACTTTCAGAAGAGCGAAGAACCGTTCCTTTTCCTTGGGCGGCCTGATTTGGCCGGCGACGAGATCACCAGTCTGCAAGTCAAAACGTCTGATCTGCGAAGGCGAGACATAAATATCCTCCGGGCAGGGCAAATAATTGAAGCTCTGTGAGCGCAGGAAGCCGAACCCTTCCGGAAGAATTTCGAGGACGCCCTCCGAGAAAAGGATGCCGCTGCGTTCGGCATTTTTCTGGAGGATCTGGAAGATCACTTCGTGCTTCTTCATCGTGCCGAAGTTTTCGATCTCCATCTCTTTGGCGATCTGATTGAGCTCCGCCATCGACATGGCCTGCAACTGGCTGATGTTAATCGTGGCCCCGCCATCTCTCTGAGCGGAGGCCATTCCGGCGGTTTCTTGTCCTTCCTTGCTTTGACCTTCAGCGCCGGGCGCTGGCTTCGTTTCCGGGACGCTCGAAGGCGCAGCAGTTATGTAAGGCGCTTGCGCTTCCTGCAATTCGCCTCCGGATGACTCAGTCGAGCCCTCTGTTTTCAGCACAGACTCGTTCAGGGGAGCGTCCGGCTTAGGTTTCGGTTTGCCGGAAGCTCTTGGTTTGGAAGGTTTCTTGGTTACTCTTGGCATATCCAATAATCATATTCGGTGCATCCAACGAGGCGGTGATTAGCCTAAGAACGTCGGAAGCAACCCATTAAATCGTCAAAGTAAGTGCTCAATTCATTCTAGCTTGAGCGGTTCAAACCGGGATTGATTTCGAGGATCGGCCGTAACGGCAAATTCTAATACGGCAAGGGAAATCTTGCGGTTAATTCGTGGACACGTTCGCGCACCTTCCGGGCTGCGTCAAGGCTTTTAACGTCCAGAAGCACTTCGCTGATCATGTCGCCGATAGCGGCCATTTCGATCTCTTTCATCCCCCTTGAAGTCACCGCTGGCGTTCCCAAGCGAACGCCGCTGGCTTGGAAGGGCGACCGGGTTTCAAAGGGAATGGTGTTCTTATTAACCGTAATGCCAGCTTCGTCAAGAACTGACTGGCATTCTTTCCCCGTTAACCCTTTGATGCCCACGTCCACCAACATCAAGTGATTGTCTGTCCCGCCGCTGACCAAACGGAATCCATTTCGAGCCAGACTTGCAGCCAGCGCCCCCGCATTTCGTATGATCTGCTGTTGGTACATCTTGAAACCGGGATGCAGCGCCTCGCAAAAACAAACGGCCTTAGCCGCGATCACGTGCATCAACGGCCCGCCTTGTATTCCAGGAAACGCTTGCGAATCGATTTCCTTCGCGTACTTCTCCTTGCAGAGAATCAAGCCTCCTCGCGGCCCGCGCAGCGTCTTATGGGTCGTCGTCGTGACAAAATCCGCGTGCTCGATCGGGCTGGGATGCAATCCTGCCGCGACCAACCCGGCTATGTGCGCGATATCAGCCAACAGCATCGCGCCGGCCTCGCGGGCAATCGCGCCCATTTTCGAAAAATCAATAATGCGGGGATACGCGCTCGCGCCCACCGTAATCATCTTTGGCCGATGTTCCTGAGCCATGCGGGCCAGTTGTTCATAATCAATCCGTTCATCTTCTTTGCGCACCCCGTAGTGGATGATTTGAAAGAACTTTCCGGAAAAGTTGGCCTTATTGCCGTGCGTGAGGTGCCCGCCATGGCTCAAATCCATGGTCAGCATTTTGTCACCCGGCTTCAAAAACGCGAAATAAACCGCCATATTCGCGCTGCTGCCTGAATGGGGCTGGACATTGGCGTGCTCCGCTCCAAAGAGCATCTTGGCGCGGTCGATGGCCAGCTGCTCGACCACATCGACATTTTCACATCCGCCGTACCAACGCCGGCCGGGATAACCCTCGGCGTACTTATTCGTCAGGACCGATCCCTGCGCCTCCATCACCGCGGGGCTGGCAAAGTTTTCGCTGGCGATCAATTCAATATTCTCTTGCTGGCGCAGACGTTCGAGAAAGATGGCTTCCGCGATCTCCGGATCGACCTGTTTCAACTTCGGCGCGCCTGCGCCAAAACCGGGTTCGATCTTTCGCACGCGACGCTCGTGGCGGCCGCCTTCGAAGTGCGCGCTCAAGAACGCGTCGATCATTCGTTTCGCCTGATCCGGCGGAGTGGAATTCTGGCCCAGGCAAAGGACGTTTGCATCGTTGTGCTGGCGTGCCAGAGCAGCCATCTTCTCGTCGAAGACCAACGCTGCACGCACGCCAGGAACCTTATTGGATGTGATGCTCATTCCGACGCCGGTCGAACAGACGAGCAAGCCAAGCTCGCTTTGCCGGCGTGCCACGCTTTGCGCGACCGCGTGGGCGTAATCTGGATAGTCGGTCGATTCCGGTGAATTGGTCCCTAAATCGGTCACTCGCACGCCGCGGGCGAGCAAATGTTCCTTGAGCGTTTCTTTCAGGGCATAACCGGCGTGATCGGAAGCAATTGTCAGCCTCAGCGCTTGCGCCGTGGCATGGCTGCCCGAAGAGACTTGAGAAGTCTGATCCATAAACTTCAGCATCGAAGCAATTCCCTGTTCGATCTGATCGCGACAGTAAAGATAGACCTCGTACGAGCCGCCAATCGGATCGGAAATGTCCTTTTCAAAAACATCCAGCGTTTCGTCAAACTCGCGCAGCAGGAACGTTTTTTCCGCTGCTTGAGAGTAGAGCAGCGTTATCGTGTCCACGTGAGCGTGAGTCATCCCAAAGATGTAATCGGCTTCCTGCACCAGCTCCGGCGTCAAGGAACGGCTGCGTTGTTGGGAGATATCGACCCCCAAATCTTTCAACGCTCGGACAGCATGCGGGCTGGGAGCTTGCCCTTCCACGGCGCCCACCCCCGCCGAAACGACGCGATAATCACCACGGTCCCGAAGGGCATGGCGAAGAAGTCCTTCGGCCATGGGGCTGCGGCACACATTCCCTGTACAAACGAAAAGAATCGTCTTCATGGTTCCGATAATGCTTCAACTTGGGGCGCGCCGAATAAATCGTCAACGGCGAAATCAGCGGCGACTCTGGACTAAAGCCACTCCCTTAAGGAAGTCAATGGCACGCGCCAATGCCGGGTCATAAACCACCGGCTTAGTTGTTTTGTCCTCAGCCCGTTCCGTCAATTCCTGGTCAATCTCAATGCCCTCCCTTTGCATCCGGATAAGCTCGGATTCGTTGATGCGTCGGCGCGGTGGACGGTTCGTCCCCAATAGCCCAGGCACTTCATTGGTCCCCGATGGTTTCACCGATTGCGCAAAGAGCTTCGGCACGGCTTTGTAAGGATCGTCAAAGTATGCCTTCTCATCCTCGGGAGGCACGGCGATCTCGATGTCTGGCGTTAGTCCTTTTCCCGAAATTACCTGTCCGTCACCCGTCTCGATCGAATCCGCCGCAATCTTGAGCTGCCATCCGTTACTCAACGTGAAATTCCGAAAAACACGAGCTTGACCTGCCGTCGGACTGCCGATGACCAAGCCGAGCTTAGCCTGACGCAACGCAGCTGCCAGCGCCTCAGCCGAACCAGCTGTCCGCTTATTTACCAAAAGGGCGACCGGCAAAGTGATCGCGTTTGTCTTCACTGTGGATCTGCTTGTCGTATCCGACCACTTTAAGAGCGGCTGGTCCTGAGAGAAGAACAGGTCCGCGGCTTCCGTCGCCGCGCCATAATCTTGGCCGTTCGCGAAACGCAGGTCCACGATCAGCCCGCTTAACTTCCGCTTGTTACTCAGTTCGCCGTAGGCCGACCGTACTTCCTTATTCAGGCCAGAACTCACCTGCGCGACCCGCACATAAGCAAACGCGTCGTCAAAGACGGCCGTTTTGCTCAACAACGGTGAACCCGACGGTGGGGCGTTCGTTACCAGAATGACTTGATTGCGAAATCGATCCACTAACCCCGAGACGGCGGCTTGGTTGAGCTCGGCTTCGCTCGTCTCTGTCAAATTCGAACGGAGCAAATCAAACACCTGCTTGAAATCGACGGTCTCCTTCGTCGGGGCCGGTTGCCCATTCGAGGAAATGACGAAGCTGCCCAAGATCAGACCGGTGAGGGCATAGCGCAGACGGCCCAGTAGTCTGCCGTTTCGCAGCCAATCAGCTGCCGTTCGGCGGCGGAAGAATGCATTAGCTGACAGTTGCAGCGCCCCTCTCCCCATCCGATGGGGAGAGGGAAAAGAGTCTTGCGAACGGTCGATGCCTGATAGAGCAACGCGCCCAACGTACAGGTCTTTTCCCTCGCCCCATCGGATGGGGAGAGGGCCAGGGAGAGATTTCTCCGAAACATCGTTTTCGCACATTGCGCCCATGAACCTGAACTTGGTAGGGCGGCGTTGCTGCGCCGCCGCGATTGCTGTTCGCACGCTGCGGAGCACCGCAGCCCTGCCTTCAGGTTCATGGGGAGAGGCGACGTTCCCCTTGCTGCTTGGAAGGATGCCTGTCCGGCAGTGCGGCGATTGCTCGATTGCGCCCAACTCTGCCGATTGGCAATCGGCGAAACAGCAGACTGGGCCGTCTGCGCTACGACTAAGAGAATTCTTCATAAATGCAACAAACGACTTGCTAAACGGACTCCGAGGCAGACGCGAGCGCCTTGCCAGCAATATCGCGACGAAACTGTGCCCCGTCGAACTCAATTTTCTCCACCGCTGCATAAGCGCTATTCCGGGCTTGAGCCAAACTGGGCGCCCACGCGGTCACGCCCAGCACGCGTCCGCCGCTGGTCAGAAACTGATTTGCCACCCGCACGGTCCCGGCATGAAAGACCTTCGTGTTAGGCAGTTGCGCGGCAGCTTCGAGACCGCCGATCGCCTTCGCTTTGGCGTAGCTGCCCGGGTAGCCGCCAGACGCCATCACGACGCAGACCGAACTGCTGGCCCGCCACTCGAGTTCAACGCGATCGAGTGTGCCCTCCAAACAAGCTTCGAACAATTCCACCAAATCGTTTTCGAGCCGAGTCAGATAAACTTGCGTTTCCGGATCGCCAAATCGCGCGTTGAATTCGAGCACCTTCGGACCGTCTTTCGTGAGCATGATGCCCGGATAAAGGATGCCGCGAAAATCGATCCCTTCCGCAGCACAACCATTGAGCCAACGCAACAGAATCCGGTCGCGGATTTGATCGAGCGTGGTTTCCGTCAGGAAAGGAACGGGCGAGTACGATCCCATGCCGCCCGTGTTCAAGCCTTGATCGCCGTCCAACGCGCGTTTGTGATCTTGAGATGTCGGAAATAGCTTCGCGGTTTTGCCATCGCACAAGGCATGAAGCGAAATCTCCATGCCTTCGAGAAATTCCTGAATAACAATATTCGCTCCAGCCAGCCCGAAAGTTTTATTCACCAATATCTCGTCTATGGCCTGGTTTGCTTCCGCAACGTTGGTGGCAATGAGAACGCCTTTCCCTAGGGCCAATCCGTCGGCCTTCACTGCGCAACGTCCCTCCAGCGATGCCGCAAACGTCTTCGCCGTGCGCGCGTCCGAGAATGTGCCAGCCCGCGCCGTAGGAATGCCATGAGCTTCCATGAATTGTTGGGCAAAAACCTTGGAGGATTCGAATCGTGCCGCTTGGCGATTGGGTCCCCAGATGCGCAGACCCTCTTGCTGGAAGAGATCGACAATCCCAAGGGCCAGCGGATTGTCTGGCCCGACCACGGTGAGATCGATCTTCTTTTCGCGGGCGAAGCCGGGCAGTTTGGGCAAGTCCTCCGCGCCGATATTTACACACTCGACTTTTCGACTGGGGCGCGCCGTCAGAGGTTCCTCGGCGATTCCCGCATTGCCCGGCGCGCACCACATTTCTTTGATGTGCTGCGACTGCGCGAGCTTCCATGCCAACGCATGCTCGCGGCCACCCGATCCAATGACTAAAACTCTCATCGCGGCTTGATTGAAGCAGGAAATCTAGGAAGCGGAAACGGATTTTGCGTTAACCGACCAAACCGATTGAGGTCGACGCCGGACTTTGTCTTGCTGGCGATCGCGACAAAACTACCGTCACGCCGGGTTATGAAAGAGAAACTGCTCTGGCGCCGCTCGGGAGGTGCTCGGCTGCTACCATTCTAAAACAGGTTCAAAAAAGGCAGCGTCTCCTTCCTGCGGCGCTTTTTCTGAATTGTGAGCGCGCGCTCACAATTGAGGTCTGAGCGAATTTGCAGCCCAAAGCCGTTCAGGCTACCCTGGCCTTGCCCTGGCCCTTTACGACTTCTCCGATAATCCAGGCCTTATGCTTCTGCCCGTGGGTGAAGTTCAAAACGGCGCCGGCCTTTTGCGCGGCGACTATAATGGTCATCCCTATTCCCATGTTGAAGACTTGATAGAGCTCAGCTTCGGGAACGCCGCCCTGGGCTTGAATGACTTGAAAGATCGGCGGCATTTCCCACGAGCCCTTGCGAATGACAACATCACAATTCTTGGGCAAGACGCGCGGAATGTTATCGACGAATCCACCACCCGTGATATGCGCCAACCCTTTGATCACTCGCAGCGGCGCGTCGAAAGACCGCCGCTGATTCGCTGCGGAGACGGCGTTGAATTTCTTGAGCAGCTTTTGCACAAGCGGGCCATAACTGACATGGACCTTGAGAAGTTCGTCGCCAATCGTATTGCCCAATTCAGCCACGCGGCTCGTCGGTTTGAGTTTCATTTGGTCGAAAAAAATCTTTCGGGCCAAGGAATAGCCGTTCGTGTGCAGTCCGCTCGAGGCCAGACCAATGACAGCATCGCCAGGCCGGATCGATTTGCCATCGAGCATGCAAGACTTTTCAACGACGCCGACAATCGTGCCGCTGACGTCGTATTCGCCATCTTGATAAAACCCGGGCATCTGGGCGGTCTCGCCGCCGATCAATGCGCAGCGGTTCTCCGCGCACGCCTGAGCAAACCCTCGGATGATTTGCCTGAAGACGTCCGGCTCCAACTTGCCGGTGCCGATGTAATCGAGAAAGAACAGCGGTTCAGCGCCAAGCACAGCGATGTCATTGACACAATGATTCACCAAATCCTGGCCAATCGTGTCGTGTCTGCCCATGGCAAAAGCGATCTTTAGCTTCGTTCCGACGCCATCGACGCTCGAAACCAAAACCGGTTGCTTGTAATTCGTCGTCTCCAGCGCGAACAAGCCACCAAAACCACCGACCTTGCCGAGCACTTCGCGGCGGTGTGTAGAAGCCAGCAGTTGCGGCAGGGTTGCCTTAACTTTGTTTCCCAAGTCGATATCAACACCCGCCGCGGCGTAAGCTTTTTGTTTCATGCGTGAATCAGGATGGCGGGGAATATTCGAAAGATTAAGAACGCTGTCGAGAGCAGTTTGATGCCGACGCCGCCTTTTAAGTTCGAAGATTTAGCGCAAACTCTGTCTCAATCCTGTCGTGCGGCCTGTGGCACGTATCATCGTAGGCCAGCGCGACGGAGTTGTTCATCCAACCATCGACTTTCATCTGGTGAAAAGGGCGGTTCGGGATCGCGGCGATGGTTAAGTTTCCAGTAGCGTCCGGTTTCGAAGCAGCGATTCACCAGCGGCTGCAGAGCTAGCGGGACATCATGGTCCGTTGGCCGGAGCGGAACACGAATGGCTGGCAGCGGTTCTTGTAGCGGCAACGCATAAACCTCACGCTGGTTCGGGCGGGTAACGCGACTGACGCAGATCCAATACGTAGTTCCCTGACAAACTGGCAAAAGCCGCTTTGGGGCTGCCAGCGTGTGACGTCCGCGACGCAAGAGATCAATCTCAACGACGTTCGCGCCACCCGCCAGGAAATCACGACGGCGGCGTTCGTAGTGTGCCTGTCCTTCGTCGCTCTTGTTGGTCGGACTCAGAACCTCGATGACCGTTATGAGCCGACCGCTCGAATCCCGGATTTCGACCCATCGCTCTCTCTCCAGTTCCAGTTGGATGATGGTGGGTTCCGCCACAACGCTACTGCCTTCGTGCAACATCAGAGGCGGGAGGCCTTCATCGGGCCAGGTCTCGGTGACAGCAATATCAGGACGGTAATTCCGGTGTTCCCCATCCTCGGCGATCGTTACCCGTTCTTCGGCCCTCGGGACCAAGTCCTCTGGCAGGCGTTCTCCCAATTGCTCGCGGATCGAAGCAACGAGTGCCGTGTGCACGTCCGGCCAATATCCCTCCAAGTAAGGATTCATGCCTGGAAACGGGTTTTTCATAATAGTTTAGACCGCGCCCGCCTTGACTGACGGCACGCCAGATTCAGGCGGCTTCTTATTTCACCTTCGTGACCGGCTGATCGGGATGGGCGGGGTTAGGAATCAACCGCCGATTGGCGCAATCAACGGCTATAGCAGCTTCGGTTGCAATTCTTCCTTGGCCAGCGCTTCGCCGAGGCTTTCGACGCGGGCGCGGCGGCGTTCCATGATGTCCTTGTCCGTCATCGGGTCGTAGGGCACCGGATAAACGCCATCAAAGCAAGCCATGCAGAAGGATTCTTTCGGCAAGCCTGTCGCCTTCACCAATCCTCTCCCCGAAAGGTAAGCGAGCGAATCGGCATTCAGATATTGGCGGATTTCGGAGATGCTGTAATTGGCGGCCATGAGTTTGCTGCGATCTGGAAAATCGATCCCATAAACACACGGGTGCATATGAGGCGGACAGCTCACGAGCACGTGCACTTCTTTCGCGCCAGCTTCCTTGAGTTGAGTGACGCGGGCTTTGCAGGTCGTGCCGCGCACGATGGAATCGTCAATCACCACCACGCGCTTACCTTTGACCAGGGCGGGAATTAGATTGAGTTTCACTCGAACGTTAAAATCGCGGATCAGCTGGGATGGCTGCAGAAAGCTGCGTCCGACATAATGGTTTCGGACGAAAGCCATTTGATATTCGATTCCGGATTCCAACGAATAACCGAGGGCGGCGCAATTGCCGCTATCGGGCACAGGCACGACCACATCGGCTTCGATCGGATTTTCGCGGGCGAGTTGGCGGCCCATTTCGACGCGGGCCTTATAGACATTACGATTGGCGATGGTGCTGTCGGGACGCGCGAAATAGATATATTCGAAAATACAAAAAGCGCGTCGTTCCTGTTCTGGAAAAGCTTGGATGCTCTTAAGCCCATCTTTATTGATCACCACAATCTCTCCTGGTTCGACATCGCGGATGAACTGGGCGTGAATTAGATCGAACGCGCACGTCTCGCTGGCCAAGACATAGGCGTCATTGACCTTGCCAATCGACAACGGTCGAAAGCCATGCGGATCGCGCACGCCGATAAGCTCCTGCTCCGTCATAATGACCAGCGAGTAAGCGCCTTCGAGCCGCCGCATGGTTTGCACGAGATTATTCTCATTTGCGCCGAGCGTTGGCTGGGCGAGCAGGAGCAAGATCACTTCGCTATCGACGGTCGTTTGAAACATCGCCCCTTTGGCTTCGAGTTCCTCCCGGAGTTGCACGGCGTTGGTCAGATTGCCGTTGTGCGCAATCGCGATTTGCCCGCGCTGACAATCTCCGGTCAGCGGTTGCGCATTGCGCAAATGTGAAGACCCGGTCGTGGAATAACGCGTGTGCCCGACGGCCATCTGCCCCACCAACCGATGCAGCATCTCGCCGTCAAACACTTGCGGGACCAATCCCATGCCGCGGTGCGCGCGGAACTGATGTCCATCGCAAGCCACAATGCCAGCACTCTCCTGCCCCCGGTGCTGCAACGCGTAAAGGCCGTAGTAGGTTAACTCGGCGGCGTTTGGATGTCCGTAAATGCCGAAGACGCCGCAATAATGTTTGGGATATTCGGCCTGCAATTCGGCAGGGTCTTCTCCCTCTCTTCCATTCAGATGGAGGAGAGGGAGAAGACTCCTTAAATCGCGATTGCTTGATTCAACGGCAGGGCCGCGCTGTCCTGCCGGGTTCACGGAAACGGGTTCGTTCAACTCAGTATTCACGGTTCACGGCTTATTGCATCACGCGGGCGATACTATTCCACCAAAGATCGTGCAATTCCAGCAAATCCCAGGTCAAATCTCCGGCCGAATGCTTAATGGTTAAGCTCGTCCCACCAACGGCGCCGAGCAAGGTCGATGTAATACCCAAGATTCGGGCCCGTTCCAGCACTTGACCGGCGCGGTCTGGCGCCACGGAGATCAAAATCCGTCCCTGAGTCTCACCGAACAACAATGCGTCGATGCGTTTGGGCAAATCAGCGTCCTGTCCCGCGCCGATGGCGGCGAGATCAATTTGTGCGCCGATCAGCCGCGGTGTTTCCCGGGCCATCTGCTGGCTAATGCAACTCTCAGCCAAAGCCAGCGCTAGCCCGCCTTCACTGCAATCGTGTGCGCTCTTGATCGCCCCCGAATAAATGAGCGCGCGCAGGGCCAGGTGCAATTCTTTTTCCTTCTCAAGACAGCACCGCGGTGGCGTGCCCGTTTTAAGTCCGTGAATGCGCTGGAGATAGGCGGAGCCGCCCAACCCGAGCAAGGGATCGCTCGCATCGATGACGTTGCCCAGCAGAATGATGGCATCGCCTTCGTCCTTGAACCATTGCGTCGTGACATGCTCTGGCTTTTCGATAAGGCCCACCATGGCAACCGTGGGAGTTGGATCGATCGGGCCGCTTGGACTTTGGTTGTACAAACTGACATTCCCGCCGGTCACGGGGGCGTTGAAAGCGCGGCAACCTTCAGCCAAACCGCGGACCGCTTCGCGCAGTTGATAAAAGATTTCCGGGTTGTGTGGATTGCCAAAATTAAGATTGTCGGTTGTGCCCAGCGGAACGGCGCCGGAACAAGCAAGATTGCGCGCAGCCTCCGCCACGGCAATCTTGCCGCCCTCATAAGGGTCGAGGTAAACGTAAGTCGCGTTGCAATCAACCGCTAGCGCGATGAATTTTTCGGGGACGGCAGACCGCGCAGCCACGAGGGGGCTATCGGCTTTTCGATCCGCCGCGGCGTTGGCGATCAGGTGGGAAGCAATAGCGGAATCCGGCGGCAAGGCATCTTCTTTGATCCGTAGAACGGCTGCATCAGACCCTGGAGCAACGACTGTTCCGTCACGCACCATGTGATCGTACTGGCGATAAACCCAATTCTTGGATGCGATGCTCGGCCAGCTGAGCAGCGATCGCAGGTTCCCGGCCGGATCGTCCGTATCTTTCACTGCGGACAGTGTAAATTCGCGAACTGTTTTCAAATAAGCCGGCTCGCGCGAGTCCCGATGATAAACCGGCGCTTCGTCAGCCAATTTCTTCGCCGGGATATCGACGACCACTTTGCCGTGATGTTTCACCACCATGCGTCCCGTATCAGTGACAACTCCGATTTCGGCCCAAGGCAAATCCCATTTGTCGAAGATCTGTTGGAGCTCAGCCTCACGTCCGCGCTGAACGATAATCAGCATGCGCTCTTGCGATTCGCTGAGCATGATCTCGTAAGGAGTCATGTGCGGCGCTCGCTGGGGAACCTTGCTCAGTTCAATTTCGATCCCTGTGCCGGCACGGGCGGCTGTCTCGCACGTCGAACAGGTCAACCCGGCCGCGCCCATGTCTTGAATGCCAGCGACCGCGCCGGTCGCGAGCAATTCGAGGCAAGCTTCCATGACTAGTTTTTCCATGAAGGGATCGCCTACTTGAACCGCGCCTCTCTGTTGCTGGGCTGATTCGTCGGTCAAGTCCTGGGAGGCAAACGCCGCCCCGGCCAATCCATCGCGACCCGTCGCGGGGCCAACGTAGAACACCGGATTGCCGCTGCCTTTGGCGGCCCCTCGCGCAATTTGGTCATGCCGCAGCACCCCCAGGCAAAAGGCGTTGACCAGCGGATTCCCATCGTAGCACCGATCGAAATAGACCTCACCGGCGACGGTTGGGATCCCAAAACAATTTCCGTAGTGAGCAATGCCCGAGACGACGCCACTGAAAAGGCGGCGGTTATTTGCGATTTGCGATTTGCCATTTGCCATCTCGTGGTCACGCTCGGTTAGGCTTGTTGCATTGGCCGCCGACGAATCCGCTGCTTCAGGCTTTCCATTCGAAAGGCCGCGTGGCGTTGGGGTATGGTCTTCAGTTATCGGGCCGAAGCGCAATGAGTTGATCGAACAGATCGGCCGCGCTCCCATCGTAAAAATGTCGCGAATGATTCCGCCGACGCCTGTCGCAGCTCCCTGGAATGGTTCGACGGCGCTTGGGTGGTTGTGCGATTCGATCTTGAACGCGATAGCCAAGCCGTCCCCGATGTCAACGATCCCGGCGTTTTCTTCGCCGGCGCCGACGAGAATCTTGGGAGATTTGGTCGGGAAACCTTTCAGCAACGGGCGGGTGTTCTTGTACGAGCAATGCTCGCTCCACATGACCGAAAAAATCCCCAACTCCGTGTAATTTGGCGGACGCCCAAGGATTTCTTCGATGCGTTGATACTCGTCTGGCGTCAGGTTGTGCTTTTGGACGAGTTCTGGTGTGATGACAGGATCGGTCATTTAGTTGAGTTCCTTCAAATGTAAGGATCGTTTCATGCGGTTTACCGTAGCATGGAAAACTGTTTCGATGGAAGTCGACAACTAAATGGCCTAAATGGCGCCCTTGGAGCAGGTGGAACCTCTTCTCCAGAAAGGGATTTGCTCGACTGAGAGGCGGCGGCCTTTGACATTGAAAAAATTTCTGTGGCTCCCCTTGAGATTTTCGGATTCTGTACGAGAGTTAGTTACGAAGTGGGTCTGCGGTGCGTGAGTGATTTAGGTTTGGTTTCCTCTCTCGCGTGTTGCTTTCGCCCACTTCGTTTTGTTTGGCGTTCGCCGCGGAGCGCGGATTATCCGTGCCCGCAGCAACTCTCGGTCTTCAAACAAGGAACGGAATCTTCCACACAGTTGGACGTACTGGCATCGCTGCGGACAGGAATGTCCGCGCTCCGCGGCGCTCCGTGGCGAACAGCGGCGAACGCCAAACAAAGCTTACAAAGCTTTCCACTTGACTCCGGTGACCTGTGCTCAAGACTGCTCTCATGCCGGATCATTCAAATGCACCATGGCGGTTTGTCTCTTTCCAAGAATCAGAAATCGAAGAACTGCCTGGCAAAACCCATTATTGGCATTGCAGGCCGGGGATGGTGAAGGACACTAACCTGCTTTTCGTCCGCGCCCAATTGCCGCCCGGCGAAGCTCATAAGTTCCATTACCATCCCCAAATGGAGGAGATTCTTTACGTGTTATCGGGAACTGCGGAACAATGGGTTGAAGCTGACAAGCGCCGAATGGGGCCGGGAGATTCTCTTTACCTCCCCGCCGGCATTATCCACGGCACTTACAATGTTGGATCTGAATTGCTCGATTTCCTAGCTATCCTTTCCCCGGCCAAAAGTGACGGACCCATCACCATCGAGGTGAGCAACCAAGAGCCCTGGCAGTCATTGCGTGCTTCTTAAGTATGCGGTCTATTCGTCGAGAGCCTCGACGCCTTTTGGGCGCGCATTGAACCCATGAACCCTTTCGCTGGTAGGGCGGCGTTGCTTCGCCGCCTTGTTAAACGCGTGATGATGCAGGCGGCGCAGCAACGCCGCCCTACCTTCAGGTTCATGGGGCGAGCGCCTGGGCTCGCGGCGTTCCGGTCCCGGTTATGAACACGCTCCATCAGTACTTAACACGAAACGTTCTCGCGACATTGCTGCTGACGGTGGCGGTATTCACGTTTGTCTTGCTGCTGGGGAATGTTCTGAAGGAGATTTTCACGCTCTTGCTCAATCGGCAGGCGACATTCCGCACTATCTTCGAAGCTGTTGGATTGCTAATTCCTTACGTCTTGGTTTTCGCATTGCCTATGGGAATGCTAACGGCCGCCTTGCTGGTCTTTGGGCGTTTCAGCGCTGACCAAGAGCTGACGGCGGTGCGAGCGTGCGGAATCAGTCTGATTTCTGTCCTGTCGCCCATTCTCTTGCTGAGCGTTAGCCTCTGCCTGATCTGTGCCATCATCAATTTACAGATCGCCCCCCTCTGCCGCGTCGCTTACAAACAATTGCTCTTCCGCCTCGGCATTCAGAATTCGACCATCCTGATCCCGGAGGACCGTTTTGTGGACGAAATATCGGGTTGCGTGATTTATGTGCGAAAACGGGAAGGTGAAGTTCTGCGGGACGTTCGCTTTTATGAGCTCAAAGGAGATGAGATCGTAAGAAAAATTACCGCGGCGCGAGGCAAACTGATCGTAGATCCGGCAACGGGCAATCGCCATTTGCAATTAAGCGAGGCAATCGTAGAAGCAAACTTGAAGCAAGAGGGAACTCCGAATCCTGAGGGGCCGGGTCATGCGCCGGAGACCGAACAGAAAATCGACGAAGTGATGCCGCTCTTCGGTCCCGAACTTCCCCCAGGCTTTGACGCTCTTCCGAACGATCTGCCATTGCCAGCACCTTCGACCACGAACGCGTCCGAGAAATCTGATGCCGCGACAGCAAAAGTCGAGTGGCGCTCTGCCTTCAGCGGCGAATTTACGTCCGATGCCTTGGATTTCAGCCGTGCCACGGGAACTCAACGCAAGCCCAAACTCAGTGAAATGACCTTCGAACAATTGCGAGGTGAAATCGAAAAACTGGAACTGCAGGGAGTGGATGCCACACCGGCTGTGGTCCAATTGCATCGGCAAGTTGCGTTTTCGTTTGCGAGCTTCGCCTTCACGTTGATTGGCATTCCGCTGGGGCTCCGCGCGCACCGGCGGGAAACATCCGTCGGCGTGGCTCTCGCCCTCATTCTGGTGTTGATATATTATAGCTTTTTCATTCTGGGCCAGTCCTTGGATACCAGGCCTGATCTGGCGCCGCATCTGATTCTCTGGGCGCCTAACTTCTTCTTTCAAGCCGTCGGAGCAGTGCTGTTGTGGCGCGCCGATCGTATCGGCGGATTTTAACCCGCATCGCGGAATCCTGCTCAATCGCCATGATTTGATGATTTTGTCCTCGATGATTTTGTCCCGCGGCTGCCTCCGGGCATTTCGAAATCGAGCAGCCGCGGGCATCAAGATCAAGAGCTGAGCAACATTGGAGAGCCGGGTGGGCGAGACAAAATCATGGAGGGCAAAATCATGACCTCTGAATAGTTATTCGACACAATTGCTCGCCAAAACATGTGTCGAGCTATGAGCGATTCGCGTTGACGGATTGCATCAATTGGGTTGGATTACCGAGCATGAATCTACTGAATTTTCTCTCATGGCTTTATCGTGTCAGTTCGGCGTCCGCCGCGTTGCTTTTGGCCGTTTGGCTAAGCCTGTCGGTTCAAGCCGATGTTAAGCTTCCTGCGCTTTTCACGGACAACATGGTTTTGCAACGTGGCATGGCCGTTCCAATTTGGGGTTGGGCCGATGAAGGCGAGGCGGTCACGGTTGAATTTCAGGGCCACAAAGTCAGTGCCCGCACGCAAAATGGAAAATGGCTGGTCCGATTGCCAAGCTTGAAGGAAGGCGGACCGCATATTCTTGGGGTCTCCGGGAAGAACAAAATAGAATTGAAAAATGTCTTGGTGGGCGAAGTTTGGGTTTGCAGCGGGCAGTCCAACATGGAATGGCCCTTGCGCCTCACGTTTGAGCCGCAGGCGGCCATTGCAAATTCGGCTAACTCGATGATCCGTCTCTTTACCGTGCCCAAGTTGAAATCGGACGAGCCGGTCAGCGACGTCAAGGCTCGGTGGGTTGAGTGTAATCCGGGCGCGACGACGAACTTCTCGGCCGTCGCCTATTATTTCGGTCGTAATTTGCAAAAAGCCCTCGGAGTTCCAGTCGGTTTGATTCACACCTCTTGGGGCGGTTCTCCCGCCGAAGTCTGGATGAGTCGTCCCGTGCTCGAAGGCAACGCATCGTATAAGGACGCTATATTGGGCGGTTACGATGCGAGCCTGAAACGATACGAGGACGCCTTGGCTCAGTTTGAGGCCGAGCAAACCGAACTGAAGAAGCAGGGCAAAACTTCTGACAAGAAAGCGCCGGCGAAACCGTTCTGGAAGCCATCGGAGCTTTACAACGGAATGATTGCTCCCCTCATTCCTTGCGCGATCAAGGGCGCTATCTGGTATCAAGGCGAATCCAATGCCGGCCGCGCCCATCAATATCGCACGTTGTTTCCCGACATGATCCGCAATTGGCGTCGCGATTGGAATCAAGGTGACTTCACATTTCTGGCTGTTCAGTTGGCGCCCTTCACGAAGATTAAGGAGCAGCCAGGTGACAGCGACTGGGCCGAGCTCCGCGAAGCGCAAGTATTGGCGGCGAAAGTTCTGCCGAACGTCGGGGTAGCCGTGATCACGGATGTTGGCGAAGAGAACGATATTCATCCGCAGAAGAAGGAACCGGTTGGCGCGCGGCTCGCCCTCGCAGCTCGTGGCATTGCATACGGCGAGAAAATCACGTTCTCGGGTCCAATTTACAAAGGAATGCAAGTTCAAGGAGATAAGATCACGCTGACATTCGATCACGTCGGCAAAGGTCTGGAAGCGCGGGACGGTGAGCTGAAGGGATTTGCGATTGCTGGCGCGGACAAAAAGTTTGTCTGGGCAAAAGCGACGATCGACGGAGACAAAGTCACCGTAAGCAGTCCAGAGGTGCAGAATCCGGTGGCTGTGCGTTTCGGTTGGGCGAATTACCCCGTCGTGAACCTTTGGAATAAGGACGGTTTGCCGGCCTCGCCATTCAGGACCGATGATTTTCCGATGGTGACTAAGAAATAAGATTGGACGAAGCGGGCCAGGGCGTTAGTTTCCGGGCTGCCATGAGAAATCAATTGATAGTGATTTGCCTGATCGCCGCCATTCTCTCGGTGCGCGAAGTCGCCGCGGCCGAAGCAAGCCGATCGGGTTCTGTGAATACGTCTTCGGATTTGATCAAGTCCGAGTTCATCTTTGAGCAAGCGCCTTTCCGCTCCTGCCACGCATCGACGATTGTTGAAACTCGCGATGGACTGCTCTGCGCCTGGTTTGGCGGGACACGGGAAGGAGCGCTCGATGTCGGCATCTGGTTGTCCCGCCACGAAGGCAAAGCCTGGTCGGAACCAATTGAGGTCGCGAATGGATACAACGAGGAAAATCGGGTGCGTTATCCATGCTGGAACCCGGTCTTGTTTCAACCGAAAACTGGTCCCCTGTATCTCTTCTACAAAGTCGGCCGCAATCCACGATCATGGTGGGGAATGATGAGGATTTCCGAGAACAACGGCCGCACTTGGCAGCCAGCCAAACGTCTGCCTAGCGGCATTTACGGCCCAATTAAGAACAAGCCTATCGAGTTAGCGGATAACATCCTGCTCTGCGGTTCCAGCACTGAAGATGCGGGCTGGCGCGTGCACTTGGAACGGACCCGGACGCTCAGTCCCCAATGGTGGCGAACCGGTCCCGTCAATAGCGCGATGGAGTATGGCGCCATTCAACCCACGATTCTTTGGCACCAATCGGGCAAGCTGCAGATTCTTTGCCGCACCAAACAGCGTCAAATTGCCGAGAGCTGGTCCGCCGATAACGGATCCACTTGGAGCCGTATGATGGCCACCGAACTTCCCAATCCCAATAGCGGCTTTGACGCTGTCATGCTCCGCGATGGCCGGGCGTTGTTGGTCTATAACCACAGCAAAGCTGACCGAAGCGTATTGAACGTGGCGCTTTCTCCCGATGGGAAAAAATGGCATGCAGCATCAGTTTTGGAAAATCAGGCAGGCAGTGAATTTTCCTACCCCGCAGTGATTCAAACAAGCGATGGAATGGTTCACGCCACTTATACCTGGAAGCGCGAACGAATTAAGCACATCGTCCTCGACCCCTTCAAATTAGCTCTTCAAGAAATTGTTGGCGGGCAGTGGCCGTAAAAGCCCGTTAGGCCAATTCCCTAGGACCGTGCCCGTCATTTGCTGACGTGACTCAGCGATGGGGAAATTGGGGTCGTATCTGTTCATTCTTCAATTGGCTTTTGATTCGATTGAGCAAATCCGAAATTTTACGATCTTCAAGAGCTCTCGCTCCAAAGCGGCGCACGGCCGTTGCCGCGCTCGAATATTTGATGCCAGCCCGCTCGCTCAATTCTCGAAGGCTCATGCCGCACACCGTCCGCGCCACATACA
>VHDE01000067.1 GCA_016871515.1 Verrucomicrobiota bacterium | reverse complement strand
GGGTTGTTCGGCCGCCGCCGGAACCGGCAAAGCAGGAACCTTAACCTTCACCTCGACCACGCGGACCGTCGGAATGGCTTGGAGGGCCAACTCGATTTTCCGATCACACTCCTGGATTTGTTTGTGCAGAAAATCCCAACTGTCCGCGGTTGGGCAGGGCGAACCTGCCGGTGAGCCGACAAACAGTAATCGCAAATGGCTTCTGTCGGCTCGCCGGCAGGTTCGCCCTGCCTTAAAACCGCCTTGTTCAATCTAAAGACCCTACGGCGTGCTTCCCAATTGCGCTTTCTCGATCGCTTCGATCTCAGCCAAAGACGGGGCGCGCCAAATGGTCGCGACGCGTTCCCGGCTAATGGCAACGAGCATCCGGCCGCCTGGAGAGAATGTAACGGATTCGCTGAGCAGGCCTGGCGCAGCGAGTGTGGCTGCTTCTTGACGCGTGACGGCATCCCATAATTTCACCGCTTCGTTGCCGACACTTCCCGAGGCAATCCGTTGGCCGTCCGGTGAGAAAGCAACGGCGTGAACGCCCAAGAGGTGGCCGCGCAACACATCGACTATTTTAGTTTCAGAAACATTCCAGAGCGTCAGAGTTCCCTCACCGGACGATGTTGCAAACAAGTTGCCGTCTGGCGAGAAAGCTATGCCAGACGCGCCCCAGTCCGATGCGGACAACGTCGTTTCCGCCACGCCGGTTTGGACGTTTCGGAATTCAATCGCTCCACCGAAACTCGTCACTGCCAGGAGGCGCTCATCGGGCGAGAGAATCATTTGACCGCCATGCCCCGGAAAGCCTTCGCTGGATTTCCACTCAGTCTTCAACCGCCATGATGTCGTGTCCCACAAACGAACGATAGGACCGGGCCCCGCCGCCAACAATGTGCGTCCACTCTCAATGAGAGCGATTGGCCCCGACGCTGATCGCCCTGGAAATCGTCCCGGCCCCGGAAAACCCCGTCCGGGAAAGCCGCGGCCAGAAACCACAGGACTCGGAAGGTTCGTAATCACCGCGCGAGTTTGCCAATCGAGCACCTTAATCTCTCCGTCCTGATATCCGGCATAAATCCGCATGCCATCCGGCGAAGTTATGATGCGCGTAACGCGGTGTCCGAGCACGCTAAGGCGTTCTTTCTCCTGAAGGGTTGCCCAATCCCAGAGACTGACGCTCCCGTCGCTGGCGTTCACCGTTAACATCCCTTCACTGTTCGGCAGGAATTCAACACTTGCAACCGGTGTTGGAAGCGTCTCGAACGATTTCTTGCGTTGGATTTGCTCAGCGTCCCACCCAAACAAGGTGCCATCTTTGCATCCGCTCACAATGGTCTTCCCATCGCCCGTGACGGCGACGCAATTGACTTCCGAGAGGTGACCTCGCAAGGCCGTCAATTCCCTGCGCTCTACGATATCCCAAATGCGGATGGTCTGATCTGCACCGGCCGAAATCAGCCGTTTTCCATCCGCTGTAAAAGTAAGCCCGGGAATCCACGAGGCGTGGCCCACGAGCTGGCCAACTTCCCGGCCTGTTTTTACCGAGAAAAGCTTTACCACCGTATCGCTGACAAAAGATGTGACCGCGAGCAACTCGCCATCCGGTGAAAACGCCATTCGAGCGATGGAGGCTCTCTCAAAAGCAGGGACGTTAAACAGCTCGGCGCCGGTATTCAGATCAAAGAATCGAATGTTTCCTTCATCGTCGCTGAGCGCTGCGCGTTGAGCGTCAGGGGAAAGGTGCACGGTTCGGCGGCGAAACCCCTCCATTTGCAGGCGGACCGGCGTTTCCTGACCGAAGTCTTGCTTTTCGAAATCCCATGCCCGAATGGCCATATCGCCTCCCAAAACGATCAGCTTAGCGCCACCGGGAGTGAAGGTGAGGGCCTGCGCCCCTCGGTCAATGAAAAATTCCGCGACGATTTCACGCGTCGGCAAGGCTCGCACGCTGACAGAGGTTTGGCGTGGGCCGCGGTTAATGACAACAGCCAGGCGATCGCCCTTAGGCGAAAAGGCAAAGGGGCCGGCACCAGAGCCGAAGCCAGATCCTTGCTCCCGGAACGTTGCTACTTCAGCTCGCCGGAACAAATCCCAGAGCTTAAGTCCACCATCTCTCGCATTCGAAGCTAAAAAGCGACCGTCGGAAGAGATGGCCACGTTCACGACTGAGTTGGATTGGCGAGGCAAAGCGAACGCGGCGTCGCTCTGCAATTGGCTCCAGAAGTAGCGCCATTCCCATTGGCGAAAGTCGTGTTCGGTTGCGGATTTTGAATGCCGGATTTCGGGCTTTCCTCCAGGCCAATGCCGATTGAGCAGGCCGACCGCCCGTCCGAAATTGTTCGCGGTCATGGCTTGCTGGACCACATTCATGTCTGAATTGTACGCTGTCCGCAGCGCAGTGTGGCGTTCGGCCTCGGCGCGTTGGCGTTGCTCGGCTTCGCTGGCTCGGGCTTGATCGGCGACACCGAGAAGACGCGTCTGTTCGCGCTCGGCAGTCACTGCATCCTTGCGCGCATCACGCTCGCGAAAGAATAGCACCGTCGAGACAATCAAGCCGACGATCAGCGCCGCTGCGACTGATGATGCGCCGATAAACGCCGCCCGATTTCGGCGCACCATCTTTTGCAGCAAATAGATTTTGCTGGGAGGCCGGGCGAAAACTGCTTCCTGGTTCAGAAAACGCTCGATGTCCAGCGTCAGGAGATTGACCGTTTCATAGCGGCGGGTGCGGTCCTTTTCGAGACACTTCATCACGATCCAGTCAAGGTCGCCGCGTATGCGTGAGATAAGCTTCGGCGGTTCAACCTGGCGGCGTTTTGCTGTCGTAGTTAGCTCCGCGTGAAGCATGGTGCTGAGCCGATTCGAAGGCCGTGCCGGCTCCGACTCTCGGATGGTGCGGCGCATCTCATCGAGCCCGGAGCGCGCCAGTTCTTCGGGATCAAAAGGCGTGCGGCCAGTCAGCAGTTCGTAGAGCAGCACGCCTAGCGAATAGATGTCGCTGCGTGTGTCGATGTCCAACCCGCTCATCTCCGCTTGCTCGGGACTGACATACGCAGGCGTGCCGATGAAAGCTTGGAACTCCGTGAACAAAGTTTTGTCGGTCAAACGTTGCTCGGTGGCTTTGGCGATACCGAAATCGATGACTTTCGCCACAGGAACACCATCGTGCAAAGTAACCAGAATGTTGGAGGGCTTAATGTCTCGATGAATTATTCCCTTCTGATGAGCGTGTTGAATCGCACGGCAAACTTGCATGAACAACTTGAGTCGTTCTTCGGTCGGCAAATTATTCTGATCACAAAACTCCGTGATCCGGATGCCACGGACCAATTCCATGACAAAGAACGGCCGGCCTGTTTCGGTCGCGCCGGCGTCGAGCACTTTGGCAATGTTCGGATGGTCCATCAGCGCCAATGCTTGGCGTTCCACCTCGAAACGCGCGATGACGCTCTTGGTATCCATACCAAGCTTGATGATCTTGAAAGCGACGCGGCGGCGCACGGGCTCCTGTTGCTCGGCCATGTAAACGACGCCGCAACCACCCTCGCCAATGACTTGAAGAAGTTTATACCGGCCGATTGTGTCGCCAGGTTTCTCGGTAATTGCGAGGGTCGATGTCTCGCCAGACTGTCCGGTGGCTGGCGTGCTGTCCGCTAAAGCGCGTTCGCTCGTCACAAGGGGTGTTTCCAGGAACTCGCCGGCTTCGTCGTGTGCCCGGAGCAAGTCCTCGACGCGCCCGCGCAACGCTGAATCGGAGCCGCACGCTTTTTTCAGATACGCGGCCCGTTCCTGGCGCGTGGCTAATTGAATGGCCGCATCAAAAATAGCCTCTTCACTGGACGGCTTTGAAGACATACTCAAAGTTAACTGCCGCTATCGCCCTCGACGGGATCAACGCGGCTTCGTTTGAAGCGAATCGCAAAGATCACTTTGCCGATAATCTGGTCTTTCGCAACGACTGCCGGAACGGCCATGCGACGCGGTAACGCGCGGTTATCGCCAAACAAGGCGACTTTCCCTGTTGCGACTCTTCCCTTTCCGACGTCGAGCGGGCCAGCTTCAATCGAATAATTCTCTTCCATTGGAGAACCGTTGATCCTCAGTTGGCCATCAGCAATTCCGACCGTCTCCCCGGCCAAACCGACGATGCGCTTGACAATGGTGTCTTCCCGATAGCGGGCGACGACAATGTCACCAAGTTGCGGGTCCGCAGCTTGATAAGCGCGCTTGTGCACGAGAAGCAGATCGCTTGTCTGATAGGTCGGCCGCATGCTTTCTCCGACGGCCAAGCTTAAGCAGAATTGACTGCGAAACAAGAGCAAGCGCAGGATGCATAGACAGCCTGCCACCCACCGCCGCCTTCGCGCGGGCTGGGTTCGTGCTGTCGTTGTATCAGAAAGGTCTTGCGATGTCTGCATAGACGATCATTAACTCTCCGGAGGCGTCTTCAGCAGACTCTCGATGTTCGGCTTGGTCTCAAAATCGTACGGGATGTTCAGCAAATGCCGGAACGCCTTTACTATACTAATTCGAATTCGCGGTCTGCGACCTTCGCTACTTCCAATGCTCGTTCCGCCCCACTCCGAACGAGCGATTGCGTCGGGTGCTTATATAACACGCTCAAATAAGTATCGAGCCATCGGTCATACTCGCGTTGCCGGTGGAGAACGAGGAGCAATTCCTCAAGCAAGACAAACTCCTGATCGGTGCGCTTGAATTCTTCGATCCTGCTCTCGAGCTCTTTAATCGAATCATCGAGGTTAAAGGTGGCCCTTGCCTCAGCCGGATTTTGACGGGCCTTTGCTTTCATAGCTTGGAGACCCGAGATCCACTTGGCACGAAACTCGGCCAGGAAACGAAGACACTCTGCATTCAGGAATGCCTTCGAATTCTCGACTTCGGAAAAGGAAGGCAGCGTTTCGAAATTCTCCCCAAAACGTGTGCGCCTCGGAACGGACGACTAACGGCGTTTCCTTGCTAACGCGTGAACGGACAATAAAGAGGCTGGCCATTATTAACAGCGACAGAGTCACCAAAAAGGTCTTACGAGTTCTCATTCAACTTTCGAAGCTGGGCTATTCGCCCTCGCATCTCTCAAACTTATGAATGGCTAGATTTATTCGTTCTCGTACGGTCAATGCGAAATCGTGTCAAAGAAAGGATCAAGCGATAAAGCCGTGGAGCAACAGCGCTTGCTAGCTTTGGCAGAGTCGATCTAGAACCGGTGATTTCCAAAGTGCCCGCATTGAAATCGAGAAGATTTAGGAGGCCGGGGATAATCCAGGCTGCCGGATTATCCCGGCCGCCATGTTCCCAAACATCACCAGCCTGGACACCATCGAACGCATCGCTCTGCTGCACCTGGATGAGTCGGCCCTGCCCGAGCCGCTGGTGGATCCGGATCTGGAAAAACGTCCCGCTTATCAAGAAGGCTCCCTGACCGACACTCCCGACCTTTCACGTTTATTAGTTTAGGTGGATTCTGCCGAATCCAATAACTTGTTACGAGTTTTTCTACGGCTGACGTATCGATTTACACGCTTGGCGCGGGGCGCTGAGGGCGTGTTCAGAACGAGGCCGCTCTTTCGTTTTCGCCGGGTGTGAATAGTCTGTCGGCTTCTCGATGATAAATACCTTTGGGATTAATTCGATTAATTCAGCCGTCCCATCCGGGACTTACGGTTCATGCTCTTCGCCTCCCGGCGTTGAAACGGCTATTATCACGTCCTCCCTACGGGAGAAGACTCAGGCGACTCAGGCAGTTATGACTAGTTATGACTTCTACAGAATGCAGAAAATGTCCAAACTCCAGAGCAGAGCGAAACTCTGCGCTACGAGAAGGCAATGCCCGCAATGCCTTCAAAAAGAGAATTGCAGACTCCCTAGGTTTCGATATTATCCCGCTGCTGATTCCTTAGCCACGTGTCAGCCAGCCCAATAACCGTGTAGGAAAACTTATGAACGCGCAACGCTTCCATTCCACCTCCAGCCGTGCATTCACCTTGATCGAACTGTTAGTCGTCATCGCGATTATCGCCATTTTGGCGGGCATGCTTTTGCCCGCGTTAGCCAAGGCGAAAACGAAAGCGCAGGGCATCGCCTGCATGAGCAACAACCAACAATTGCTCAAAGCCTGGCACCTGTACGCCGGCGATTTCGACGACGCTTGCGCCAACAATTTCACGATCCCGGACACAGAATCGGCGATCAACACCAAGAAGTTTGATAACTGGGTGAACAACGTCATCACCTGGGGGGCTGGCGGATCAGTTGCCGACATCAGCAACACCAACGTGCTGTGGGTGCAAAACGGCGTTCTCGCCCCTTACACGACGGCTGCTCTAGGAATCTACAAGTGCCCGGCGGATATCATGGTCAGCCCGCAGCAGAGAGCCAAAAGTTGGAAATCACGTCTGCGCAGCAACGCCATGAATGCGCTCTTTGGAAAGTCGAGCGGCAATCCGAGCGATATCAGTTGGAAAGGTCAGAGCTGGTACGCGGGCGGCCAATATCGGCAATTCCTAAAAACGACTCATGTCCCCAATCCCGCCAATACCTGGCTCACGGTGGACGAACACCCGGACTCGATCAATGACGGTTTCTTCATCGTCGATATCAACGCGAGCCAATGGGGTGACCTTCCAGCTTCGTTCCACAACGGCGCTTGCGGTTTCTCCTTCGCCGATGGCCATGCCGAGATCAAGAAATGGCGCAGCCCAACATCCAAGTATCCCGTCAGGTTTAGTTTTTCGGTCCGACCCTTCGACGCCGTTGGCCGCCAGGATTTCCAATGGTACAAAGAGAAAACTGGCTACGTTCTCTTCCGGTAAGAACTAGCGCGCCTGTCGTTGGTCCCGACAGGCGCAGTTTTGCGTGCTCAAAAACTCGGCGCCAGCTAGTTGCCTTTCACCCGGTAAAACTTCCGAGCGCCGGTGAGTGGAGCTTTAAGCGGGCTTCCACCAGCTTCATCTTTCCAAGGACCAGTCACGGCATCGGCGCTTTGGAGCGTGCCGCCCGCGAAGGTTAAGGTCAGTTCAGCGGCCGTGCGCGCGAACGTGAGCGTCGGAGCCGCCTTTGATGGGATCGCGTAGGCCACAGAAGCGAGGAACAGATTTCGCCCCGCCTGCGAGAGATCTTCGTAAAACAGCGCCGTGTTTCCGTTAGGATTAGCGAGCTGGCCGAGGAATGTTCCGATGCGGAGGTTTGGGGCAATGCTGCCGTCTGCGAGCTTGTCGCCTTTCTCGTAAACGAAAATGGTCGGAATCTTTCCATCTGGAGTAATACTGGCGATGACGTCAGCGTCGGCCGAGGGGATGCCCTAATTCAAACTGTAAAGCACGTCATACACTTTGACTTTGCCGGTAAATCCTGCAGCCAGAGCGTGCCCCGGTTTCATGATGTGAAGAGAATCCCCCCCATCGAGAAGTCCTACCACGTCCGCCTCATTACGGCCTGAATTCCCCCAAATCGTAAAGTCGTTAGATCCATCCTCCGTTCGTTTCACCCAATCGGCGTTGTCCCACATATAAGGTTCGAATGAAATGATTGGAACATTGGCATCCTTTAGACTGAATATGCCGGTGGCTCCTCCCACAGGATCAAGAACAGAGGTTGAGCCAAGCGTCTCCGACAAAATCACCAAATCTTGGCCTATTGCAGCCGCGCGCAGCTGGTCGGGCGTAGCTGGCGGACCCGAGACTGTAACTGTGTAACCTCTGGCCCGCAAAAGCGCTATTAACGATGGATCCGCATTGATTGGCGCATTGCCGTCCGACGTGAGGAACAGGATTTTGCCCTGAGCCGGAGCGTCATCGCCGAAGATAATTTCACCGGTGCCGCCGTGGGAGAGCCGGCCTGCGGAATCAATGCCGGATTCAAGATTCAATAGATAAGAATCGGGACCGCGCTTTCCAGCCTTTTGTTCGGGGGTCAATCCGGCGATGAGTTCAGCGTTCAAGCCTTTGTAGCGAGTTCGATTCGCCCAAAAGTATTGTATTTCGAGATCCTGCGAGCGCGACTTGTTGCCATTCGTTCCAATCCCGGTCTTGTCATCGTCGTCCATCCCGATGTTGAAACCCATCCGATAGCCGTTCCGAAGCTTGTTGCCGGCGGTTGCGCTTTCAAACATGCGTTTCTTGAAGCGCACTTCCATTTGCCAACCTCCTGTTGCGGCTTTGCCAGAGCCAAACAGATCGGCGCTTTCACCGTACTTCCAATCGACGGCCGTCGCCCAAGTTGCGGACCCGATAGCGCCAGTTGTCTCATCCCAAGCCGAAAATCGGGCTTGGTAATTGACATAATTGTGGCCGCCGACCGGGTCCTTGGAATTGTCGGTGTTATTGTCGAACCGATCCGCAAGCGCATCGACGACGATTTCGATGGCATCATCTTTCCAGAACTGAGAGTTGGGGTCGTCACTATTGACAACGTCATCCTTGGCATGCACGCCCACGTAGAAATTGTCATCATCATGAGCGAGCCAGAACGAGAAGCTGGAGTCAGCGGCATTATTCCAAACTCGGTCCGATGGGAAATCGAGAATCCACGCGTTCACCCCAGGTGTCACGGTCACTTCCTTGAAACCGCCGTATTCCGAAGACGAGGCGGCGCCATCGAGTTTCACCGAACCGTTCGGCACTTTCGGAACGTGGAGCGTCGTGTTGGCCAGGGACGACCATCGCCCAGTGGTGGTGGTATCGAAAGTCGTTATATCGAACGCTTGACCGAGAACAGACAGTGGCGTCAGCGTGAAAGCGGAAGCCAGCGAAGAGCCAAGAATAGCGTTCATAAAAGAATAGTTGTTGGAAAAGTTCTTGTTGTTAACCGAGCCGGGCACTGCGCCCGAACGGCTCCCGTCTGCAAGGAGCTTTTTGGCTTTGGGGGCTTTTTGCCTGCTTTTTGCCTTGTCTCTAGCGTGCCAAAGCTTATCGTGCGGTCGTCGCCAAGCGGATATGAATCACTTGCTAGTCGTGCCCCATGAACCTGCCATCATGGTCCGCGCAACAACGTCCGCTGCTCGATAATGGCTGTCATCAATCCGAGGAACTCAACAAAGGAGAATATTACTATGACCAAATGGAATGAAACTGGTCGAGTTTGGGAAGAAGATCATGGGCTGCTGGACGATGAACAAGTCGCCAAGTGCGAACGCGCCGACGTCGGAGAACGATTGCGTTCGCCCATCCCAACACAAATGATTTCAAACGGCGAGTACATGCCCGTGCCACAAACTCAGCAACAAAAGCATGTTGAAGCGCGGCTCGAAGACCTGACTGAGCAAGCGAGTAAGAAGTTGGGCGTCACGCGGCGGCAGTTTCTCAGAGGCTCGGGCGGCACGGCGGCCGCCTTGCTCGCTATGAATGAAGTCTTCGGACGATTCTTCAATGTCAGTCTCACCGAGCTGTTTGAACCAGCGGCTTTCGCCCAATCCGCACCACCGAAGGATCTGTTCGTATTCGACGACCAACTGCATTTTGTCCGCGGCAGCCGGCCGTCGCCGAGGGATTTGCGAGCCATTGCCCAAGGGCCTTCGTCAGCGCCAACCGTAAAATCGAATCCCTACAATCCAAAGGGACAACTCGATGAACTCGGCCAAACTTGGAGTGTGTGGAATCCAGCGCTGGTCGGCCTTCCGATTGATTCCGGTTATGCGCACATCACGCAGTTTATCAAAGACGTTTATTTGGACAGCCAGGTGACGATCGGCCTGTTAAGCAACGTGACCGCTTCGGGAATTCAAATCGAGGGACAACGCCGACCTCCAAAGAACGCCCAGGAAGCGCAACTCGGCGAAGTGCTCACGGCGGGACAAACGGCGGCCGCGCGGAATTGGGTTAATGAAATCTCCGGCTCGACCAGAATGCTCTGCCACGGCTTGCTCTACACTGGCAAAGGCAACCTCGAATGGATTCAGGAGCAAACCGACAAACACGAACCCGATTCGTGGAAGGGTTACAATATCTCGAACGCCGCCAAGGCAGACAACGACCCGAACAGTCTTATGAGGCAATGGCGGCACGACGATGAAGAAGTGGCCTATCCGACATTCGAATTGATCCAGAAGAATTACGAGAAGCTCAAGAGTCGTCGGCCAGGGTTCAATAATATTTGCGTCCACAAAGGTCTTGCGCCAGGACCGCCCGATCCATTGCGCGGGCATCCCGGTGACATGCCAAAGGCCGCGCGTGATTGGCCGAAGCTGAACTTCATCACCTACCACGCTTGCATTCAGCCGAGCTTTTTCATGGCGGACATGCTGGATGAAGTCAAAGCCGAGAAGCTGCGCGAAGGTGTGCCAAACATCAGTTGGACGACTGAGTACGCGCAACTCGTCAGAGAATTTCCGAACTGTTACGCGGAGATCGGGACAACCTGGGCATCATCGGTCGTGACGTTCCCGACCATTGCCGCGCACATTCTGGGACAGCTCATGAAGTTCCTGGGCGAAGATCGTATTGTCTTCGGCTCGGATTCGGTTTGGTACGGTTCGCCGCAATGGCAGATCGAAGCCTTGTGGCGTTTTCAAATTCCGGAGGAGATGCGGAGAAAGTGGGGCTATCCTGAACTCACGGAGCGGGCCAAGCGAAAAATCCTTGGACTCAATTCCGCAAAACTGTACGGCATCCAGGCGCTCGACACTGGGTCCTACAAGTCAGTGCCGAAAGACTACGAATCGCGAATGAGCGGAGAATTGAAGACGCTTCTCGAGTTCGGCCAACTCAAAGCCGACAACATGTCAAAGATGAAGGAGACTTACGCAGCTTTGGCAATTGAGCCGGACAACACGCGTTATGGGTGGATGAGACTGACGGCCTGAACGCGCGCTACATGTGCGGTCGCGTGGAAAACTTCAGTCTCCACAACGGCGCGCGGCAGATTCCAGCCGCAGAGCGCGCCCAAGTTTTGAACACGGTCTTCAATCCCGAGAAATCCTGAACTCGAGGAATCGCTGCGCGCTGTGTATCGTGAATTCCGTCGCGCGAAGCTTCAGGAAGAGCGCACGAAGCTTTCGCGCCTACGCTGATATAATGGATAGTTGCCGAAAGGGGTATTGCCGCCAAACATGCAACGGAGTGAAGCTCAGCCAGGCGCTTCTCTGCGTTCTTTGCGTTTCTGCGGTGTCAGCGCTATTTCCCCGGACGCTTCACCGGCGGCACCCAGTTCTTGTGCCAGTCGAGTTGCCAGAGTTTCTCCAGCTTGACGAGCTCCGAGTGGCCATCAACGAAGCCGATGTTAATGGCGCCTGGAAGGTCAGTTTTCGGATCGTGAGTTTGATTCTTCTTCCAAGCCACGCCTCCATGCCGCGGCAGGGTGACACGGACCATGGCTCCCGCGAAATCGTCGCCCGTATAAAGGTTTCGAGCCGGTGGATCATTGGGTTGCGGCCAAGTGTCAATCCAGTTGCTGTCCGGGATCACGGGAGCGCTCGACGGCTTTGGTACGTCCGCTTCATTCCGATACTTCTTCAACTTTTGGTCCCCCGAGCTGAAATAGGGATCGTCATCACCATAAAACCAGCCGTTGAATGCGTAGCTGCCTTCGTAATCGATGTTCTTCGAACTCGTCCAAAGCCAAGTTTGATTGACAGAGCCGCTGGCTGAATGCCGCCGCAGCGACTTCTTACTAGCGGACGGAGCCGATGGACAAATGCGTGCGGCATTAATACCGCCGTAGTTGGTGGCGAGAACGGTCACCCAAAGGGCGTTGTCCATGTAAGCGGTGGCCTGCCCGTTATACGGCACCGGTTTGCCGAATTCCGACAGATACATGAACGTCGCGAGCGACAACGTCTTCGTATTGTTCAGGCACTTAATTGTATGGGCCTTGGATTTGGCCTTAGCCAAAGCCGGGAGAAGCATGCCAGCCAGAATCGCGATGATGGCAATTACGACGAGTAATTCGATCAGCGTGAACCCGGAGCGCCGACGACCTGTGGAAAGAAAGGTCTTCATGAAGTTTCAGATCAGTTTTTTCTTGGCCTCATTTGGAACGGAATAATCAACCAAACGACGCCACAGACATTCTAGGAATTCGCTTTTGGCCCTTCGAGTCGTTGGTCCCGAAGTCTGAAGCCCCAAAGCATTTTCCAAGTTCGCAGAGTGTCAGAACCGCCGAGGGCGGTCAAGCAGTGGCTTTCAGTGGCTTCAGTGGCTTTCCATTCCAGCGGCAGTGTCCTAATTCAAATCAGGGACGCGTTTGGGTAGCGCTGAGTAGGCAGTCTGCGCTACGGCAGTCAAAACTCGCAGCGGGTAAATGAACTTTCGTTTTGGCGGGAGATAGGGTTAGTTAAGTACGTGATCGACACGGATCAAAAACTGACAGAGTTGCTGCCGCGGCTGGAGCAGGCGCCCTGGCTGGCTATCGACACGGAAGCCGACAGCCTCCATGCGTACCCGGAAAAGCTCTGCCTGTTGCAGATCAGTTTGCCCGATGGCGATTACCTCGTGGATACGCTCGCGGGATTTGACCTTTCACCTCTGTTGGATCGGCTGAAGGGCCGCGAGTTGATCTTGCACGGCGCGGATTATGACTTGCGCCTGTTGCAAAGAGGCCTTGGTTTTTGTCCCACAATTATTTTCGATACCATGTGGGCCGCCCGCCTCCTGGGTTATGTGCAGTTCGGGTTAACTGACCTCGTCGCGAAGAACCTTGGAATTGCCCTGGAAAAAGGCCCGCAGAAAATGAACTGGGCGCAGCGTCCGCTGACGCCGCGCATGGAAGCTTACGCGCGCAATGACACGCACTACTTAAGACCCTTGGCAGAGTTGCTGCGGAAGCGATTGAAGGAAAAGGGCCGCCTCCCGTGGCAGGAGGAAGTTTGCGCGAGGGTGCTGCAGGACTGTTCCCAACAACGAATCTCTGACCCTGATTTAGTCTGGCGCATCAAGGGCAGCGATCGCCTCGGGCGTCAAGCCTTGGCCGTGTTGCGCGAACTTTGGCGTTGGCGCGAAGAGGCGGCTGTCCAGAAGAACCGCCCGCCGTACTTCATCTTGAGCCATGAATTGCTCGTCTCGATTTCCGCCGCGGCAACCTTGAACCGTCCGGTTGAGCCGCTTCTTCCCGCGCATTATTCAGTCAAATGCAAAGCACGCTTCACGGCTGCGCTCGAACGAGCCCTAAAGCTGCCCGCGTCCGCGCATCCCAGCCTGCGGCGTTCTTCGGGTGTTCGCCTCGGCCGCAAGGAAATCGGCCGATTTGACTCGCTCAAATTGTTGCGTGATCGACGGGCAGCGGAATTGCAAATTGATCCGACGCTCATCGCCAGCCGTTCCACGCTTGTGGCGCTCGCGGTGGATTGGGAGAAGAACCAAAGCATACTCATGTCTTGGCAACGCGAATTGTTCCAATAGCTCCCAAGGCCGCCATGGGCTGCAGCGCTTCCGGGCAAGCGAGGAGGTTTGCCCCACCGATCCGGAAATCGGTTTCGAGAAATACTCTAACTAAATCAAAGCACACAACACTGGCACAGTCCGCGATTGGTAGGGCGAACCTGGCTTTGTTTAATCTGAAGGCGGAATGTACGAATGTACCAATGTCGTAAGTCTCGATTTAGTCGAGTTCCTGATGCGCGGTGCTGACGAGCACTTCGCGTTGATCCGTGACGGAAAGAAAACAAACCAATGGCCGGTCCGCGGGCAACTTCGCCTTCACTGCGTCATTTTGCAGTTCAGCCGGGACGGTTTTCCAAACTCGCTTCTGCCAAGCGCCCGTGTCACTCGTGAAGTGAAGTTCAGCTTTCACGACGGGAATGCGGGCCGAAAAAGTCGCGGTAGCCATGCCGTCTTTTATCGTCATAGAATCTAGCTTTGCGAGCGGCTCGCCTTTTTGCAAAACGCTATCCACAAAGGCATCAACTTCAGGAAATGTCCAGATGTGGCCATGCGGCAGGCCGATTCTCAAGGAAAGGGTCATCGGTCCTTGGACAAGCCGGTACGATTTTTGATAGCTGTCCATTGGATACGCAAAATCATTGGAGCCATTGAGGAAGAGAATGGGGCATTCGACGCCGCGAAGATACTTCGAAGGATCGAAGTGATTGACCCAGCGCGTTCGTTGCGCTTCGGTCATCGCCGCAAAGTTCGGTTTCAGCCAAACACTGTTTTCGTGCAAAAAGCCGCATCCATACACGGGCACGGCAACTTTCAGCCGATCATCGAGGCCGGCAACAATGCACGTCAAATAGCCGCCCCAGCTTATTCCAGTGACGCCAATGCGGTTCGCGTCCACTTCCTTGCGAGACGCCAGCAAAGAGTGACCTCGAATGACGGCCGCCACTGCATGATAAGTCCACATCTCGTTTGCTTGGCCATCGGCAAAGTCCCCCAATTTCGTTTTATCGGTTTGGTCGGGACCGCCATCGGGCAAGCGGCCTTCGGGGCCGTGGCCGGCCGTGTCCATCGCCAGCGCGACGTAGCCGCGCTTGGCCCAATGTTCGGCCCATTTGGGGAACGCTTTGCCGCCGCCTCCATGAACCAGCAACATCGCCGGCAATGGACCTTCACCCCCATTCGGACGACCGTAGTAGGCGAAGATGCGGGTTAGTTTGCCTTGATAAGGTTCGCCTTCGTAGAAGACTTCCTGAACGAGATTGGTTTGTTTACCCCAGACAGCTTCTGGCGCAATACGCAAGCGATCGAGATTCCAGGGGCCGGTGAAACGTTCGGCTTTGGAGACTGTGAGCAAGCCGAACACGAAAAGCACGGCGGGCAAAGTGGAGCGGTGCATCGGTGCGAATTGTCTGGCGAGACCGCGTGCAGGTCAAGTTTATGGAAGCCTCCATTCGCCTTGCGCCTTGCGCGCGCGTTAAGACCATGAACCTGATAGGACAGCGCGTCTCGCCTGTCTATTCTATGTCTATGCTCTTGGTGTACGCAAATGCTGGACAGGCGGGACGCCTATCCTACCGCGCGGGTTCATGGGGATCGACTAGTTCCCTGTGCCGTCCCGGGAGAACGATTCCAGTACATGATCTGGCAGGAAATTCTGGGCGAGCAAGTGAAGAGCTTGCTTCGCATCGTGAACCACTGAATGAAGCTCGGCCTCCAATGGTTGGTCGAGGTTCTGACTTAATTCTCGGAGCTTCTGCGTGATGGGCAGGCCGACAACGGAAGCCAGCGGCTCCAGCCCAACGGATGGACTCGAATCTAATTCCGCTCGTGTCGCAACCACATTGCCAGGTTTCGTGCGAGAATGCTGATGCTGCATAAGCAAGCCAAACACCACGACGAGACCCAGCATGACAAAACCCGCTGTCCACCCCGGCCGCCAGATGCGCTGTTCCCTGCCAGCGTAAATGGGAGCGCGATCAATCGCAGCCATGATCTTCCCATGGAGGAAGGGTGAGGGTGTCTTCAGATGTCGAGGCGCGGTGGCAATTAATTGTTCGGCGATCTGAACCTGGCTTTCGTGAAAGGCACGGCATGATGGACACTGCCGCAAATGTTTCTGCACACGCTCTGGCAGGGGACTGTTGAAATCCAACTGGTGCGATATCTCCTGTTTGAATAGCCAGCAACGAATCATACCCCCCCCTCCCTAACCCTCTCTCCATCCGATGGGGCGAGGGAACACGGGTTTGCACGTGGGATTTTATTGTTAGCTATCGCATCGCGCGAGTTCTTTTCCCTCTCCCCATCGGATGGGGAGAGGGGCGGCTTCAATTGCATATGACTTTGTTTGTTTTTAATTTTTATCCGAAGCATTCATAAGACAACATCGGCTCCCGTTTGCTGCAACCGTTTCGCCAACAGGCTGCGGCCTCGGTGCAACAGAACCTTCACGTGAATCTGGTTCGTCTGCATGATGCGCGCTGTCTCAGCGATCGAGAAACCTTCCGCGTACCTGAGCCAAAGCGCTTCGTACTGCTTTGGCTTTAGCTTTCGCGCGAGAGTCCAAAGCGATTTCTTTTCATCTTCGATTTCCAAAGCTGCAGACGGATCTATCACACTTGCTTCGTGTTCGACGGATAGTTCTTCGGAAGGTTTAATGGACCGGAAATGGCTGATCGCCGTGCGCTTGGCAATGGTGAACAGCCATGTGCTGAATGCATAGGCGGGGTTGAACCGGTGAATGTTTTGATAAGCTTTGAGAAACGTTTCCTGCGTGATGTCTTCCGCGTCATGGCTGTTGCCCGTGAATTGCCATAGGTAAGTGAACACACGCTTCTCATATTGTTCGACGAGCAATTCAAAGGATTCCCGACAGCCCGCCTGGGACTCCTGGGCGAGCTGTTCGGGACTCAACTCATTTCGATCCACAGAGGTCACGAGCCCCTCTCCCTAACCCTCTCCCCATCCGATGGAGCCGATGGGGGGAGACGTCTCCGAAACACATTTTCGCGCATTGAACCCAAGAACGACAGGAGCGCGGCGTTTACCCGGGTTCATGGTGAGGGAAAACAACTCGCGCGATGCGACCGTTAACGCTGAAATCTTACGCGCGAAGCCGCGTTCCCTCTCCCCATCGGATGGGGAGAGGCTTAGGGAGAGGGGCAGCTTTGACTGCATACTTACGGCTTCTTCGGCGCATCCGAGGCCGGCTTATCTTCAGAATCTTTTTCGAGGTTTGCTTTTGGCTTTCGCCCTTGTGGCTTGTGGTGTTTTTCCATTTCCTCGGAAAGCTTATTCATGATTTTGGCAAGCGAGTACTCGACGTTGATCACAACCATTTTCTCCTGAGGCGTCACATTGATTGCATTGGTCAACTCGATTAGCTCGGGATTCTCCACCTGACTCAACGATACCAGCGCCACCATGCCTTGCACGACCTGCTGAATCTGTTGGACCAATTCTTTGGTCTTGGCGCGCAGGATGAGTTCCAGGAAAACTTTGTCGGTCTTTTCGCCGAGCACGATTCGGCCGGCGTCTGTCATTTGCAGGATTTTGGCTTGCGGCGGGAGGTCGGAGTTTTCATTGAACGCCTCGGCCACGGCCAGCATGAAAAAAGTGTTCGGCGTGGCCGGGAAGCCGGAGAATGCGCGCGCTTTGCCCTGGTTCGGCGATTTGCCTGCCAGCACCTGCCGGGCCTTCTCGATTTGGTTTTGGGATTTGCTCACGACCACGACATGGTTCGGTTCGATCGCCAGATGAAGTTCGTCTTTGAGCGAGTACAGCACAGAGGCATCTTGCTGAACCTTTTTGATCGAGTCGTCTTTGGCGGCCAGCATCTGCGAGGCAATGAGCCCTTCGAGAATCTTTTGGGTTTCGGCGTCCATTTTGACAAGCAGCACGCCGCTAGCCTGCGGTCCCTTCGCGTAATCATCGCCATACGCGGTGAGGTAGCTGACCTTTTGCAAGACCGGTCGTAAATCCATTTTGATCGCGGCCTTGGCCTCTTCAAGCGCTTTGTCCAGGTGCGCCATGGCGAATTTGCCTAACTGAGTTTTTCGCAAGTTCTCGAGGTCTAGATGCAGAAGCCATTTGGCGTCTGCGGGAATTTGATTGTTTTCCAGTGCGTCAGCTCGGACGGCAGTGGAGACCGTCAGCAGCCCTAAGAGGAGGAGGAGTCGGAATTGAGATTTCATTCGTAATTTGTTTTGTGGTTCGCTTTCGTTGATGGGGTTTCGGACCGCCATACATCTGTAGTTCGCCGGATGTGCCCAGAAGGTTACACGAATGTCCGCTTACTTCTGCATTTCTTCGGTATGATGGTATTCCTTAAAGGTGAAAACCACGGCTCCGACAACCAAGAACGTCAACGCGCCCGCCAACATGATGATGATCGAAAGGAACGTTTTGTCTGGCGACCATTCGTAGATATTGAGGACCGTGTCGTTGTTGGCCAGCAGTGTGCGCAAATGGCGCGACAGCGAGAGGTTATTGATGTTGGTCGGGATTCGCCCTATCCCCATTTCCACCACAAAGCCATAGATGATGCCGAGGACCATGTAACGTTGATTGAGCAATCCGAGCAACGCGCTGAGAGCGCCGTACGAAAGAATGCCGAGGAATTGCGTTCCCAAGAAAAGCGCGCCAAATGGTGCGATGCCGGGAATCTCCCGACCAAACCCTGCCGCCAAGAGCAAAATCCCACTGGCCGCGCCGAGGATTTGCAGCCAGACAATTTGGCAAACGTATTTGCCAAGGAAAAACTGCGCGCGCGTCATCGGGCGAGTCGTCAAGAATCCGAGCGTGTCCGCCTGCAGTTCATCGCGAATCATCCCACCACAAACGGACAGGCAGTACAACGGCAGGAGCAACAGCAAATAAAAATCAATCACCCAATGGAGGTACGGCCGAATGCGCTCGTCGTCCACCGTCAGGTAGGTCAGCAATGGAATGACCGAGAGCGTGACCATCAGCAATCGCAGCCGGCGCAAACTCAATTGGCTTCGCCAGGTCAGCGACCAAAGACCCCAAAATGCACTTGGCCACGCTGGCTGGAGCAGCATCGATTTGCGCTCGAGCTTGGGTGGAACTTCCGGCTCTATGACAGCGACACTCACGTAGTTACCTTTTCGAAAATCTGTTTCAACGATCGATTTTGGCTGCGAATCTCATGAACCGTCACACCGCTGCCCAAGAGCAAGTCGGTCCACTTTTCGTAAAAGTTCTCCGGGGCTTTCACGCGGATATTCACGATGCCGTCGGTTGGTTCCAAATCAAACCCGAGCAGAACATCGGCATCGAACAAGTAGCGAGCCAGTCTCTCGGGTTGATCGCACCGAATCGACAATTGTTCCGACCAGCTCTTCAGATCGGAACGAATTTCCTTTTGTTCTCCGGAAGCCAAAATGCGCCCCCAGCTCAGAATCAGGATATTCTTACAGAGCGATTCGAGCTCAGCGAGAATATGGCTCGAGATGAGGATGCTTGTTCCGGATGCGGCGAGCTCCTTGAGCAATTGCGCCATTTCCTGGCGGCCCATCGGGTCCAGGCCGTTCATCGGCTCATCCAAGACCAGCAAATCCGGCTCGTGCAAGAGTGCCTGGGCGAGTTTGACGCGCTGGCGCATGCCTTTCGAGTATTGCGACATGCGCTTGGACCAATGCTCGCGCGCCAGTTTCACTTTGTCCAAAATCGCCGTGCTGCGCTCGTTCGCTTCGGCGCGGGAAAGACCGGAGATCAACCCCAATCCGCGCAGCCACGCGACGGGTTGCAAGTCTCGCGGAATTGCTTCCCGCTCCGGACAATAGCCGATGCGTTTGAGCAGGCGCGGATTGTTCCAGGGAACTTCGCCGAAAACCGTGAGCGCTCCGGAGCTCGCTTGCAGTTGGCCAGTAATGATGTGAATCAACGTGCTTTTGCCGGCGCCGTTTGGACCGACGAGACCAGTCAAGCCTGAACCGATTTCAAAGCTGACGTTATTTAGCCCCATCACGATTCCATACCAACGGCTCAGTTCGCGGGCCTCGACAACGGCGCTCATTCTGGTTTCACCTTTCTCCAGACGATCAATGCCGCCAGGGCTAGCATGACGGCCAATCCCCAAATTGCTGCGCCTGGTTCGGGGGTCTGCAGGACTGAATTGGCTTGGCGCCGCAGTCCCCGCAGCATATCGCCAAAGAACGGAATGTTGGTGGTGGCCAAGTCGAAATCGTTCTTCAGCCTAAAGATCGCCAAAGAGATTTGTTCCAGGTCGAAACTGAAACTGAAGAACTTGAGCCAAGGTTTGGTGTGCAGCCCAATCGGCACGAGCGCGTTGCCCAACACCCAGAACGCGATCCAAATGCTCACAGTCGCTTTGGCACGAACCGAAATCGCGGAGATGCCCAGCGCCAGCACACTGAGAATGGTCATGCTGCAGAGCGCATAAACTAACGCGTGGCCGAGCGCGACGCGGGAATGCCAGAAGAAATGCCAATTCGTAGAGAGCAGGTTGCCGAGAAACCAAGCGACGCAAACCGGGCCCAGCCACGTCAAAGTCATCAGGCCATACAAAGTCATCACTTTCCCCAAGAGATAATCAAAACGCCCGATCGCTTTCGAAGAATAGACAATGATGGCGTTACTCGAAAGATCACGCGTGATCAAATGCGGCATCGCTAACGCAATTGCAATCAACGTGAACGTCAGAAGGTTCGCTGAGAAAAAGTAAAAAAGCAGATTGTAAGTGGTGCGGACAGAAATCTCGGGATGTTGTTCGAGCCATCCAACAAGCGCGCGCGCGATGGCCTGCAATTGCGGATTGAGATTGCCGAGCCATTGCACGACCACGCTGTCGGCGATGAGAAGCTGACCGAGGCAAAAGAGAAGTGTGACCTGCACAAGGCACCCTGCCCAACACAACGTAATCAAATATCGCATCCACTTGACCTGAAGACAGCTCCTCAACCCATTGGCAGCAATCACCGCTCGCCGCCTCCAGATGCCGAGGTGCGCGCCTTCCCAGTGCTGGTAGCTCGTGTCGTGTTTCATCCGATCCTCTCCCTTCTGAGCCTCTCCCCATCGGATGGCGAGAGAACTTTTCCGAAACACATTTTCGCGCATTGCATCCATGAACGGTTTGGCAGGAGAGCGCGTCCCGCCTGTCCTGCTTTTGGTTTTGGTGCACGCAAATGCTGGACAGGCGGGACGCCCGTCCTACGACACAGGTTCAGGGGGAGGGTTAGGGAGAGGAGTGCGTTCACCTAAGAATTCAGGCTTGGTCCGAAGTTGCCAGGGCTTGCACAAACATTTCTTCGAGCGCATTTGGACTCGGAATGACCTCCAATGGCGCGAGCTTGATCCCTTGCATGAGCTGCAGCACAGGATTCAGATTGTCGGACCGGTGTTCCACTCGCACGCGTCCATTTGGCAGCAGCTCACAAGGCCAGGTGTTGCGCCGGCACGCTTCGATTAACTCCCCTTGCCGGCTGGCAACGACAATCTCCGCGGCCCCGCGCCGACGCGCTTTGAGATTTTTGAGGCTGTCATGAACCAAAACGCGCCCGCGGGCGATGATAATGATCTGTTCGCAAATGCGATCGACATCGTGGAGCAAATGGGAAGAGAGAATGACCGAAATGCCGTGCTGCCTCCAAAGGCTTTGGACGAGCTCGAGGATTTGCGTCTGTCCTTTGGGATCGAGGCCATTGGTAGGCTCGTCGAGAAAGACAATCTCTGGGTCATGAACGATCGCTTGCGCGAGTTTCAGCCGCTGCTTCATCCCGGTTGAATACGTATCGATCTTGCGATAGCGCTCCTGGCCCATGCCGACAAAATCGAGCATCTCATGCGCGCGCTGCCGGGCGGTCTGAAAGGGGAGGCCGCACAATTGCGCGCAATAAGTGACATACTCGCATCCAACCATGCCGGGAATATGGCAATCCTGTTCGGGCGTGTAACCGACACGTTTGCGAATCTCGCGCCCTTCGTGGCCAACTTCACGACCGAGCAAACGCGCAGAACCACTCGTGATTGGTTGAAGTTGGAGAAGACATTTCATGAACGTGCTTTTGCCAGCGCCGTTAGGACCCAAAAGGCCAATGGCGCCCGGAAACACGCTCAAAGTCACATTATCGAGCGCGTTCTGACGACCGTACCGCTTCGTCAGATTGGTGGTCTCGATAATAGGAGCTGACATGCGCGGCGGCATAGTCAACCCGGCCGAACTGTCTTGTAAAGCGAAAGAGACCATTAGCGTTATTACCCTCTTTATTCGCCAAAGGTTGCAAATGGTTACAATCAAAACGAATTACGGTCTTCTTTTCGACATGCATGGGGCCCGCGAAACCTGGTGCATAAAGCCCCTCCCCATGAACCTAAAGGTAGGGCGGCGTTGCTGCGCCGCCTTGGCAAACCCACGATGTTGGCGGCGCAGCAACGCCGCCTTACCGGCGCAGTGGTAGGACAGCGCGTCTCGCCTGTCTATGCTCTTGGTGTAAGCAAATGCTGGACAGGCGGGACGCCTATCCTACCGCGCAGGTTCATGGGGGTTAGGGTCGAGAACCAAGCTTGATTCGGAACTTCGGGTCACTAGAGTCATAACATTGACCCACCAAAACTGGAACCCGTTTCTGCGCTTTCCGCGGGTCTCGCTCCTGATCACCCTGCTCGCCTCGATTCCATTTCTGGCGCACCTGACCCGCTTCGAAGTCAGCTCCGAAACACGCGTGCTCTTGGAAGGAGATCAACGCAACCTCTCTAGTTACGAGAAAGTCCGCCAAATCCTCGCCGACGTCGAAGTCGTCGTGATCAGTCTCGAATGCGAGGAAGTCTTTTCCCCAAAAAGCATCGCTGCCATTCGCCGAGTCAGCGACGCGTTTCAAGCGCAGCCGGGAGTTGAAGATGTAAAGAGCCTGACGCATTCGTCGAAACCGGTGCGGCGTGGCCTAGCCTTCGAGATGGTTCCTCTCGTGCCCGATGGAGCCGGTATCGTCGAGTTGGAGAGGCTCAAGCAATTCTCATTGAGTCATCCGCTCATCCGAAATGTCATGGTTTCGGGAGATTCAAAGCACACACTCATTACCATTAGCTATCGCCGAGAGTTGGATACGCCAGAAAGCCAGCGCCTCCTCCGCCAGGAAATTCAAGCGACGCTCGATCCTTTCCGTGGCGAAGGGTTGCGCTTCCAGGTGCTTGGCTTGCCATTGATCGAAGAAGAGATTCGATCCACATTGCGGGCCGATCTGCAGCGTTTCGTGCCCTTGGCGATTGCGCTGCTGCTGGTCATTCTATGGGCAACTTTTCGTTCTGTGCGTCTCCTGGGATTAGTTCTGGTTAACCAATTGGTTCTGTTGCTCACGTTTCCAGGCGTCATTTACACACTTGGGTTTTCGTTCAATGTTTTTTCGATCATGTTGTTTCCGTTGCTGACGGGAATTCATCTGGCCCAGATGGCGCACGTCTATACCGCGTTCCACAGGGCCTGGACTCGCGGCGAGGAAGCAGGGCAAGCGATTCGTTTGACGCTTGGAGAGACGTTCAAGTCTTGCGGGTTTTCATTAATTACCACCGCCATCGGCCTATTGTCGCTTGCGACCAGTGATGTGCAGCAAATTCGCCATTTCGGCCTTCTGGGCGCCATCGGAGTTGTGCTGGTCTTTTTGATGACTTTTGGGCCGGGCCTGGCCGCTTTGAAGATCGTTTTCGGAAGGCGCGTCTTGTGCGGGCTGCCCGCGAGTTCGAGCGTTGCGGAAGATGCGGGCGCGCTGCCGATTGAAAATCGGCAAGACAGCAGACTGCAAGTCTGCGCTCCCACAAAAGCGAACGCTTGGAGCGATTGGATTGCCACCACCGTGGAACGCAACAGAAGAACGATCATCGGGTTAGCCGCACTCGTAGCAGTGGTCAATTGGATCGGGCTGACCAAGATTCGCACGGATATTAGGGCTGTGGAATTTCTGAACCCGCGCAGTCCTGCGCGCCAGGCGGTCGAGGAATGGGACAGAATCTACGGCGGCATCAATGTGGTCCAGATCGAGATCGATTCGGGTGCGGAGAACGGCGTCAATGCGCGGGACTTTCTCAAATACGTCGAGAGCGTCCAGCGTTATGCGGAATCGCGCCAAGACGTTTCGGCTGCTTATGCCTACGCGCAGTTGCTCGCGATGATCAATCAACTTTGGGAAGGCGAACGTCCTGACGCGTTCAAACTTCCCGAGAATCCTCTTCTCATCAGTCTTTTTGTCGCGGCGCTGAAATCGCAGAATTATCCTTTTTTGACAGCCCTTTCCGACAAAACCTTTCGGACCGCTTACTTGGTTGTGCGCACGCGCGACATGCCTTCCGAGCGATACCTGGCTGCGCTGAATGAAATCCTTGATTTCGCTCAACGCACAAAGCCCGCCAGGGTGAACGTGTCAGCAAGCGCCGGAATTCATTCGATTTTGGAAGCGGATCGCCGAATCATTCGCAGCCAGCTGAACAGCGCCGGCCTAACGACGGTTGTCATCGGGATTGTTCTGACGCTGCTGTGGCGTTCGCCATTTTTGGCGATGCTCTCGCTGATCACAAATGCGATTCCAGTTGCGTTCGTTCTAGCCGTCGCTGGGTTCGCGAACATCCCGTTGAATTCAATTACGATCATGGTTGCTGCCATCTGTTTGGGGATCGCCGTCGATGATTCCATTCATTTCATTACTAATTGGCGGGATGAACGACGGCGTGCACATTCGCGTGAGGATGCCATCCGGCAGACCTTTCGCGTCAAAGGCCGGCCGATCGTTTACACGAGCGTCATTCTGATCGCCATTTTTTCAATCTTTTGGTTCTCCTCATTTCCACCGGTCGTCCATTTCGGTCTTCTCTCAGCCATTGCCTACGTGGGCGCCTTGATCACCGTCTTATTTTTCCTGCCCGCCGTGCTCTGCTTGTTTGCGCAGCGATCGTAACGCAGACTGCTCGGAAAGTGCAGCGCTTAACTCCGCTAGATTGGCATTCCATGATGTCATGATTTTGTCCTCCATGATTTTGTCCCGCCCCTCCTTCCGGACGTTTCGGGAAAGGAGCGGTCTCAAGGACCTAGAGCTGAACGGCGTTGTGAGTGGGTGAGACAAAATCATGGGGGACAAAATCATGAATCAGAGCCGAACCGAACGTGCGGCTTGCCTACCCACATCGAGGTCCGCTATATTCCCCAGCATCAGTTATGTCACGCTTATCCGACATTCTGCGCGCCTTCAAGCCACCTAATCGCGGGGCGGCGATACTCCGGCGCGACTTTCTGAAACTCGGCGCGCTGGGATTGGCGTTATCTCAGGTGCTGGCTCTGCGTGCTCAGACAAAGTCAGCGCGCTTGCCTGGAGGCAAAGCCAAGTCATGCATTGTCCTGTTCGCCTGGGGCGGCATCAGCCATCTCGATACCTGGGATCCCAAGCCCGACGCGCCGTCGAATATTCGCGGTGAATTTCGTCCGATCGACACTTCAGTGGATGGTATTCAGATCAGCGAACATCTGCCATTGCTGGCGCGTCAGGCCCATCACCTCGCGATCGTGCGCAGTGTGCATCATGCCGCGCCATCGCATCGTTCCGCCGCTTATTGGAACCTGACCGGTCACGCGCCGCCTCTCCTCGACTCGAACTGGCCCCCGTCGCGGAGCGACTGGCCATGTCTTGGTTCCATGACCGCCGCCGCTTTCGAGCGCATGGCCGGGCGATCCCACGCTCTGCCCCGAACATTCGCCCTGCCTTATCACATGGCCGATGGCGGCCGCGCCAACGGACAAGACGGCGGATTCCTCGGTCTTGCCTACGATCCCGTGTTGCTTCGGCCCTCCAGCGGACGCCTTTATGCCGGCGTTTCCCCGAGTTCAGGCACGATTCACTTGGAACCACCGCCAGGCGTCGATGCCCAACGCCTCAGTGGCCGGCGCCAGCTCCGCGCCAGTGTGGAGAGCTTTGGACAAATCGGTTCGATCTCCGAAACAGCCGCCATCGAGCGCGCGAACGAACAAGCTCTGAACATGCTGCTCGATCCTTCGGTGCGTGACGCCTTCGATCTCGACAAAGAACCTGCGGCTCTTCGCGCTAGTTATGGCGATCACATCTGCGGCCAAAGCTCATTGCTCGCCCGGCGTCTTACTGAAGCCGGTGTCCCGCTCGTGACTGTCTATTGTGCGGCCGGCGACCTTAATGGCTCTGTTGGATCACACTTTGATACGCACGGCGACAATTTCAATCGCCTCAAAAAGGATATGTTGCCGCCGTACGACCAAGCCTCGGCGGCCTTGCTTGAAGATTTGCGCCAACGCGGCCGTCTCGATGAAACGCTCGTTGTGTGGCTGACGGAATTTGGCCGAACGCCTCAAGTCAACCGCGGCGCCGGACGCGATCATTTTCCTAACTGCTACTCAGTGGCGTTCGCCGGCGGCGGCATTCGCGGCGGTCAAGTTTATGGGCGCTCGAACAGTATTGGTTTCGAACCGGCCGAGAAGGCCTGCGGGCCAGCCGACCTGCATGCGACCATATTCAACGCCTTAGGTATCGATCCGCACATGGTCCTTCACGATTTGGCGGGCCGTCCACATACGCTATGTGATGGCCGCGCCTTGCCGATTACGTGATACTGGCACGGCAACATAATGGAGGGATGCCACCATTATCTGCCCAGATAATTTTAGCCCCCAATGCCCGTAAACGGGTTAAACACCTTTATTCCAGGCCGGCAAAAATCCTTGTCGTTGCCTGTGACTATGGTGAGACCGTGCCTTCGTGCTGTCGCAGCGATGAAACTATCTTCGACCGGCATTCGTTGGCCGCGAAGTTCGAGTTCGAGTTTTTGTTCGGCCCAAACATGCGCAACACCCACATTAAAACCGATGATTCTTCCCTCCAGCGAATCGACAAGGTCCCGAATCCATTTCTGGAGCGCTGCGCGCGGCCGCCCTTGCTTGGTCCGGACCCAATAAGCGAGTTGCCCGATGACGACTGCGCTGGTGTAACAGTGTGCTTCGTGTTCTTCTAACCACGCGATAACTCGCGGGTCACCGCGACGTTTCGCAGGTTGGCTGAGCACATCCGCATCCAATAGCCAGTTCACAGTTTGAGCTTTTTTGGCAGTCCTCGGCTGCGGACCGGTAAATCGTCGATCGAGACAGGGCACGCCTTCAAGACCTCCAGCCAGGTCCTGGACTGTCTTTTCACTCGGCGCAAGATGATCTCGTCTTCGTCCTCATCGTAAGTTGCTTCAAAAGCATCGCCGGGACTTGCGGGCGCAAGTGCCGCAGGAATACTTAATCGACGCTTAGCATCAAGAGTAACGATCATGGTGGGATATTCCCACTATCGAGCTCCGAGGTCAATTTGCAAGAATGTTAGTTTATTAGCGAACGTTTAAAGAACGCGGGGAGGCTCTGGAACGCCGACGCACCTGAAAACCTCAGGGTTGCATGAATACGGCGGGCGCCTAGACTTACCGCGATTTCAACATCCGAAACTTTGTAATTTATTTATGAATTCCAAAATCTCCCGTCGCCGTTTTTTGTCCGCCGCTGCCGTCGCCGTTGCTGCGCCTCGAGTTCTAACTGCGCAAAAATCCGACAAACAACTCGTCATCGGCGCCGGCGCACACCGCTATGAAGTGCTGCACAACTGGGCGCAGTTGCCGGACAAATATTCCTGGCAGACCACGCACAACGTCGCTGTGGACCGTGACGGTCTGCTCTACGTCATCCATGAAGGCCGCGAAAACCTGAAGGATCATCCGTCGATTTTTGTATTCGATCAGCAGGGCAGATTCGTGCGCGCCTTTGGCAATCAATTCCAAGGCGGCGGCCATGGTCTCGAAGTGCGGACCGAAGGCCGCGAACAATTCCTTTACGTCACCGGTTACCAACAGTTGAAGAACTTCGCGAAGCTTACGCTCAAGGGCGACTTAGTTTGGGAAAAGCGCGCCCCGATGGATTCGCAGCTCTACCCGCAGGACGAAGACACCAAGCCAACGAAACGCTGGGGCCGCGATGCCTTCATGCCGACGAACTACGCGTTCCTGTCTGACGGCGGATTCTTTCTGGCTGATGGCTACGGCTCGTGGCGCATTCATCGGTATGACAAAGACGGCAATTGGAAATCGATGTTCGGCGGTCCTGGAAAGGGCGACGGCCAGTTTGATACGCCGCATGGCATTTGGATCGACAGCCGTCCAGGCCGCGCGCCGTCTGTCGTCGTGGCCGATCGTGCGAACAAACGGCTGCAATGGTTCACGCTCGAAGGAAAACATCTCAAGACTCTCGACGGCTTCATCCTCCCCGCGAACATTGACAGCTTGAACGATGTCCTGCTCGTGCCCGATCTGAGCGCGCGCATCACGCTGCTCGATAAGAACGATCAGGTGATTGCGCACCTCGGCGAAGACCCCGCGTGGCGCGAGCAAGTGTTGAAGGAGGGCATGAAATTGCGCCGGGCTGAAAAGGGTGAAGGCTGGGTTTCCGGCAGGTTTCTCCATCCGCACGACGCGTGCTTCGATCCGGCTGGCAACATTTTCGTTGCCGAATGGGTCCATACGGGGCGCATTACGAAGCTGCGCAAAGTGAGTTAGATCGAAACAGAAGATTGGGACGATTTGAGTTTGGCTCGACAGGTAGGGCACGCCACTTCACCCGCGCCGTCACACGCGTTACATGATGAAACCTTCCCGAAAGCTCAGATGGATTGGCTGCGGGTGGCCCGTCTTGCTGCTCGCTGTGCTCGCATCATTTCCATGGGGATCAAGTTCATTTCCGGTTTCCGAACCCGAATAGTTACGATGAGTTTCTCCAGGCCGCCAGTGTCTTGCGCGGCGGGCCACCGGATTCCTGCGATTCGGAGATACTAGTGACGTGGGTGTCACTGAACTCCGAGTCCTACACTCTCGTACGCGCTGGCCTGGGTAAATCATCCAGAGTCGCAATTGCGGCTTCCGACCAGTGGTTCAGCAAACACACAAATGACGTGTATCGCCTGGAGCGACTGACCCATTTCATGATTGCGAGGGCAAAAATCGCCGAAATCGAAGGGCATGGTAATGCCGCATTTGATCGCTACATGGAGGCTTACCGATTTGCTGCTGAGATCGGTCGTGGAGGGTTGGCGCTCGATTTCCTAAGTGGCCTTTCGTGCAAGGCGCTTGTCTTGCGATCATTCATGTCATTGGTTCCAAGTTTGACCCCACTGCAAGCCAACCACGCACTCCAGTTGATCGATAGGACCGAGAATGAAACAGAACAGGTCACGGTAATCGATAAAAGATCGCACAGGTGGGAGTACGCGACCTATGGCCTGAAGCGGCGGCTAGCAAAGATGGACGGTCATAGTCGCCGAAATTGTGAAGAATCGCTCATTGAAACCCTTGGGGTCGTCGAGGAAATGGATGCAAAGTCGCCAAGAAAACCACGAAAAGGAGTGCCTCAAACCGGTTCGCGAACAACTTCAGAGGTCTCGCGCTAACGAAGCTAACGCCGTGGACCCGCCGATTTCAGATGAACCATAAACTCAGGCAAGTCGGCCTATGGTTTGAGCCGATAGAACTTGGCCGCGCTGCTGAAGGTGATAGTGGTTGGACTTGCTACTCCGGCTACATCAGCGTACGGACCCGTTACGGCGTCCGCTGACTGCAATGTGCCGGTGTAAATAAGCGTAAGCCCATTCGCGGGTCGTTCGACACTGAGTTTCCCTGCGATCGGGCTTGGCCCAGCGAGCGAGAACCCTTGCAATCCGACAAGGTTAGCCGGCCAGTTAATCCCCCCGCCCACTTTGACCGTAATTGGACCTGATTCGCCTCGCACGCTTGACGTTTCAAACGATGCGCCATTGAAGACGCGCATCACAACCGTGGCTTAGGCCGCCTCTTGGTTTTCGAGAAAACCTTGCAGATGGCGAACGCGCGTCGGATGCCGCAATTTCCGCAGAGCCTTGGCTTCAATCTGGCGAATGCGTTCTCGAGTCACTTTGTATTGCTTGCC
>VHDE01000066.1 GCA_016871515.1 Verrucomicrobiota bacterium | reverse complement strand
TTGTCGCGTTCATTTCCAGATTCTCAGTCGCCAGTTTTTGAAGCTCGCAGATAAAGTCGTTTTCTGCCCTGCGAAACGCCTTTGCGGGATTGCCAATAATGCCACTAATCGAGAAAGCAATTCTCGTGGAAGACCCGGACATTCGGCGGTTCCTTCGAACTGCCGGCATTCAGTCCGCTGCGGAATTCCTTCCTCTTGAAGACTCGTAACGATGAATTCATCCTTGCCATCCCTGTCCAGGTCCGCGATGGCCGCGATCTCTGCCCGAACCCTGTCGAAACGGTTCGTTACCAGGCGCGTCTTGTTCATCAAACTTAAGCGGCTGTTGAGAACGTGCAGGAATCCGTCGCGGTCGACCGCCAGGACTCTTTGGCCTTCATCGCGGGTATCGTCCAGCACTCGACAGCTTGCGAGTTGCAGGCCGGCGTCGTAGGCAAAGAGAATATTTCCCTGCGCATCGAATCTGAGAATCTTGCCATTCTCGGATTCATGGTGCTCTCTCCGGAATTCGTAGGCATCCTTCATCCAGGCCAGGACGCTTGCGTGGCCTGTTTCATTCGCGCGTAGAACGAGCGGATAAGCTCGGGTGTAGTAGCCTCCCAATTCCCGTTTCCAGAGGAGGCTTCCATGATAATTCAAGGCATAAAGGTAGGAGTGATTGTCGTCTGTGCCGTCATCAGCCGCGTTACCGTTCGACAGCGCTTCGGTGCCAACGAGGACTTCCTTCACGCTATCGCCATCGAGATCGGCGGTCTCGAGAGCGATGCCGAACGGACCCATGGCATATTTCCAGACGGGCTGTTGAGTTTCGTAATCGAAGCACAAGACCTCGCGAGGTTTCGGCCCGCCTCCGATATACGCAGTGCCCATCAGCGCGAACATTTGCTTTTTTCCGTTGCCCTTCAGATCGTCCACCCGCTTTGCCCACAGCGCATTGACGAACTTGTCTCCAAACTCTCCCGTTCTCTTTTCCGCCTTGGCTTTGAATCGCCTGATCTCGAACAAGCTTGGGTCCAAAACGGAAATGAAAAGCTCTTCGCCCTCCCGGCCGCTGACAGCCACCTCATCGGAACCGTCCCCGTCGAGGTCGGTAACAAAATTCAGACTCAGATTTGCGCCGGGTGACAGGGGCAGCAACGTGGACTGAACTCTATAGGAGCGGCCCGAAATAACGTTGAGTTCCGCGCCGGTTGCCAGAAACAGCAGCGGCTCCCCGTATCTCTGCCAATTTCCAGGCAAGGCGCTCGGCCAATAGGGCCAGCGTGACACACTCGGTGAATCCAGTCTCCTAACCTCTCGAAGGGCTGGGCTCGGTGGCGGCAACACACTTGAAGCAATGTTGTTCGTTACCGGCCAAGAAACTGACACCGAGTTCGTCAGACGAGCGCCTGATTCCCAAACAGAGCGAGCGCCAATTCCAGCCAGAGTGAGAATCACTGCCGCGAGAGTGGCCCAGCCCAGCATTGTGAACAGGCGTAGCAGGGCATCCTCGTCCTTGACGGACTTTCCGTCACGGACTCGAGATAAAGCTGCCTTCAAATGTTGAACGGAAGGATACCAGCGCCGAATGTCCCGCGCGCAGGCCCTGAGAATGATGTGATTCAATTCGCCCCACGTTTTAGATTCAGAGATCTCCCTAAGGTCCGCGGGTGGCAGCGGAAATTCGCTGGCCTTGTGGCCGGTGCTCGCCTCATAGAGCACCATACCAAGACTGTATATGTCTGCCTGCGGTGTGCCCGGCCCTTCTGGAGGAAGAAAACCATGCGTGCCTGCCATCGAAAAGGCATCATCCGTAGAAGTCACCAGTCCGATGTCAGCAAGTCTGGGCACGCCGCCAATGAAAATGATGTTTGAGGGTTTGATATCGCGATGCACCAGCCGTTCACCATGGAGCAGGGTCAGCGCATCTGAAAGAGCGAGACCCAACTGGACGCACTCGTGCGGCGATAAACGGCCGCGGCGCTTCAACTCATTACGCAAGGTGCGCGGCTGGTAGGTTTCCCAATTCTGATTCTTCGCATCGACATCGTCGGCCAGCTCCATGATGTAGTAAAAATACGCCTCATTCCAGCCAACATGCAGGATGTCCACCTAGCTCGCGTGTGAGCGGGAAAGCGGTTCAAATCGTTGAATGCCTGTGAACTCGCGCTCAAAAGGCCGGTCGTTTTCGAAGTTGTCCCGGTAAACGATTTTGACGGCGCGGTCCTGCCCCAGAACATTGCGAGCCAGCCAAACTGCGCCGCAGCTGCCATGACCAATAATACGGAGCAATTCGTGGTCAGGAATATTGGGCGGTATGGAACCCTGCTGGCTCGTCCCCGCTGTGGGCGTCGCGCGATAAGAGATCTCCGGCGTAATCGTCGGCATACCTTCAAGAGGCTGTGAGTTTGGCAACGATCGGCGGTTTTCTACACCGAGACAGGCATCCTGGCAATCCGAGAGTCAGATCACTTTCTCTTGAAGGCGCTGCAACTCTTTTTGGATCAATTTAGAAATTCGTTCTTTGGACTTATAAACGAGGTGCTCGCTGAGACCCATCGTCTTCATAATGTCTTTAACCGTCCAACGCTCTATGACAAAGAGGTGAAAGAGTTGGTAGTTCAATGGTTCGGCGCGACGCTTCACCCGCTCAGTGGCTTGCTCGATCAGATTGTTCTTCCATTCCGCCTCCCAAATCGCCTGAAGTTTCGATTCCACCGGCAACGGCAGCGCCTCAATCGAGGACGCATCTCCCCCGTTGATAAAGTCTGATGCGCAAATCTCCGGCTTGCGCTTGCGGAATTGGTCCACAATCCGTCTCCGTGTGACTTGCAGGAGAAATCCGCGAAACGAACCAATCGCCGGATTGTATTTGAAATCCGGCATCAATTTGGCGACCGATAGCATGGCCTCCTGAACTACGTCTTCGGCCTCACTCTCGGTCAGACCCGCCTTGAGCGCCACATTGAAGATCAACCGCCAGTAAATCTCGAAAAATTCGCTCCAGCTCGTATGATCTCCGAGATCACGGAGGCGCTTGAGCAAGCTGGGCCGCGTACGTATTGTGTCGCTCGAAGTGGCCATCACAGACGATAGTTCTAGCCTCCATTCGCGGGATCGAGATCGATTCTGACAGGATTCTCAGGAACACCGGCTAGCGGCTCACCTCGCTGCTCGCGGCGAACTGATCCTCCTTGTCCTTGAACAGCAGGTTGAAAGTAGTCATCGATCCGTAACAGCGGGTGATGTACTGCTGCATCTCGACCTTGTCTCCGTCGGTCAATTGCGGATGTCCGTTAATCTTCTGTTCGAGCACACGCAGGTTATTTCGCATCATGACGATCTTATGAAAGAACGTCTCCAGCGGAACCTCTTTTGATTGGAGCGTCCGGTCGGCCGGGTAAATCACGAGGCGCCCGTTGTGCCAGCGCGGGCCGAGTTTTTCGATCAGCGAATCCGGTTTCTCCAACCCGAGCGCGTCAATTGCAGCCTGAACTGTCTGGTCAATGAGGTCCTTCAACGGAAGTTCTAACCCGGCAAGGCTGGCGCGCGCTTCCGCGGGCTCGACTCCGCTGGTTTCAGGAGCAATCGTCCGCAAGCCATCGTCGAATTGAATATCTGCGGTGTGTTCAAGAATTCTCTTTACGGCGCCTAATCCGTATTGCGGATGCTTCACCCGCATATTGATGTGCAATGCTTCGAGTTTCATATTTGGAACCGGTCTAAGCTATCACACACGGCCTCCAAGCCGCAACCCGCGACGATGCCATATCAATACCATATCCAGGCGCATCAGGCGCATCATAGTCCTGCCTTGGAGGAGGGGATGAGTCTCGTAGGGCAGAGTTTCACTCTGCCAACGGCAGACCGGATGTCTGCCCACATTCGGGCATATCTCACGCGGATATGTTCACCGTCACCAACCTTAATAATGCGGGACTTGGTTCACTGCGAGACGCGATCATCAAGGCAAACGACACGGCTGGCCCGGACACAATCGCATTCGCGGTTGCCGGAGAAATCGAGATCGTCACGCCATCGCCAGAACTAAACGACATCACCGGCGGCACACTTTATCTCGGATTCCCCAGGCGGCGCGAATTGGATTCTTCCCGGACGAATCAACGTCTCCGACACACTTCAGAGCACTCCAGTCACGGCGTTCACGCTGCAGTTCTTCATCAACAATCTGATTGAAGACGAGGGCGAAATCTTTCTCGTTTCCGAAACAGTGCGGACCGATGCCTCTGGAGTGACGCACTTTCGCGGCCGTTATCGGAGACAATTCGGTTAAGCATTGTGAGATGATTCTTACTCGTAATCCTAATCCTACTCTTTAATCCTCCAGAACCTCGTGACCAAAGATTACGATTGCGATTACGATTACGATTAAGAAACGGCTTCTCTAAACGTCAGGGCTTAACCGAATGGCCATGGGCGCCCTGCCTTTCGCACCGAAGATGAAACATCCTGAACACCAAGACCGCAAAGAGCGCTAAGAAAACACCAAGAAACAAGGTCAAAGAAGGAACTCGACGTTGCATTTGCGTTTTGTGCGCTGGGCCATCATTGCCTCTGTGGGAGGAAACCAGCGGCGATACTGCTCCAACAGAGCAACCATTCGTTCCAAAGAAAGGCGCGATGGCCGCGAGACAAAATCCGGAGCGTTCGGCAGGTCCAGACTCAGAAGCTGTGAGGCTGGTTCATGCAAAACCAGCGGTTCAACCGATCCGGCTGGCGTGTCGTACTTTTGAAACCGCCAAAGAGCCTCGAGGACGCGTCTTTTCAGTTGTAGCGGCGTCTCGCAAGAGCGCCGCATTCTTCCCGTGAACGTTAGCGGCGCTCTTACGAGACGCCGCCCCAGCCAGAAAAGACGCGCCCCAAAGAGCCTCCACACATTCATGAATGCTTTTGCCAACGGCCTTGGATGCACGTAACATCGAACCGTTTTTTGTTTGAGGTGATTGGACACGGCTGTGGCAATGAGCATTACATATCTCGAAGCGATTCGTGAGGCGCAAGCGCGGGCTTTGGCAGAAGATCCGCGGGTCTTTATCTATGGCCAGGATGTCGGAGCGTTCGGTGGAGCTTTCAAGGCCACGAAGAACCTCGCGCAAGAGTTCCCGGGGCGGGTGATTGATGCTCCCATTAGTGAAGACGCGATTGTGGGCGCGGCGATTGGCGCAGCCATTGAAGGGATGCGCCCGATTGTTGAGATGCAATTCGCGGATTTCTCGACCATCGGTTTTAATCAAATTGTCAATCAAGCCGCGACGCTTCATTGGCGGACGCAGGTGCCTTGCCCAATCACGATCCGTTTGCCTTCGGGTGGAACGTCGGGCAGCGGACCGTTTCACAGCCAAAGCATGGAGGCGCTATACGCGCATTATCCAGGGCTAATCGTCATGACCCCCGCGACGGTGGAAGACGCTTACAGCATGCTGCTCGAAGCGGTCGCGATCGACGATCCAGTCATCTTTTGTGAACACAAATATCTTTATTACCACTTAAAGGCCGACAAGTTGCCGACGGAAGCGATGCCTGTCGGAAAGGCCCGAATTGCGCGGGTCGGACGCGATCTCACCATTGTGGCCTATAGTGCAATGGTTCACGAAGCCCTTGCCGTCGCGGATGAATTGGCGACTGAAGGAACCGACGTCGAAGTGGTCGATTTGCGATCCGTCAAACCTCTGGACACCGATACAGTCGTCGCCTCGGTAGCACGGACGGGAAGATTGCTTTGCGTCGGCGAGGCGTTTCCGTGGGGCGGAGTTACTGCTGAGGTCATAGCGCGCGTAGCGAGTGAAGGCTTTGGTTTGCTCGATGCCCCGCCGCAACGGCTGAATGCCAAGGACACGCCGATTCCCTACCATCCGACGTTGTGGGCCGCTCACCGACCGACCGCGCGGAGCATCGCGACGTCCGCACGCAACTTAGTTCGACTTTAGCTTATGCCGCAGATTCCAATTATCATGCCGCAACTCGGCGAATCGATCGCCGAAGCTACCGTGATCAATCTCCTGGTGAAGGTCGGCGACGAAATCGATGCCGACCAGGATGTCATCGAAGTCGAGACGAACAAAGCCACCATGAATGTGACGGCCCCGTGCCGCGGGCGCGTTCAGAAATTTCTGGTCAACCTCAACGAGAGCTATCCCGTCGGCGCCGTGCTGGGTTACTTGGAAGTGAGCCGGGAAAATGCGGCGCGGCTGGGCCTCGATTCACCAACGACGGACAAGGCGGACGACAAAGGCCAAACACCAGGAAACGGAGCGGTTGATTCAACAACCGAACAAGTCCGATCCGGGGTAGCGCCTACCGTGCGCGGCTTGCCGGTTCCGGCCCATGCCGCTGGCGCGAGCTTTATGTCGCCGCGAATGAAAGCTCGAATGAACGAGTTGGGGCTTCATGCGGCGGACCTCGCTGGAATCGCGGGAAGCGGGGCGGCCGGTCGAGTAACTATCGAAGATTTCGAGAAGTTTTTGGCCAACCTCGAAAAGAACAAGATGAGCCCGGCTTCGTCGATGCGCGTCGCCGTGGCGGATGCGATGCGGCGAAGTTGGACACGGCCGCTGGCCACCGTGGCGCTGCCGATTTCTCTGGATGCGCTTTTGGCGCACCGCAAGTCCACGAACCCGAAGCCCGGTCCAGCGCTTTACGCTTTGCGCGCTTTGGCTTTGGCATTGTCGGAGAACAGTGCTCCAGCTGGACGGTTGGTTGGAAATCGGATTGTTCATCCGAGCGCGATTGATGTTGGGTTTGCGGTCGAGGCGGAAGATGGCGTGCTTGTGCCGGTGCTTCGCAATGCTGATCAGCATCCGTTGCGCGATTTGGTCGAACGTTATAACCAATTGGTTGAACTCGCGCGGCAACGCCGATTGCCTTCCGACGCAACCGGCGGGTCGATCGCGACCGTGACGAACTTTGGCTCGTTTGGCTTGACTTGGGCGACCCCGATTCCGTTGCCGGAGCAAACGTTGGTCCTCGGCATGGGCGCCGGACGGCGCGTCCCAAGTTGGGACGAACAGAAAGGCCAGTTTGCGCCAGTAATGGAAGCGAATCTGACTTTAAGCTTCGACCATCGCGTGCTTGATGGCGGGGCGGCCGGACGTCTGCTGACGCGAGTGGCAAGGCTGCTCGGCAGTCCAGCCGCCTTGTAACAACGCACCGTTTGATTGTTGCGTGTTGGCCTCCTGGCGGGTACACATTTTCTATCGAGAGCATCACAAGATTGAACGGAAATGAATCTTCACACTATTCGCGAGATCATCAATACGACAAAGCTGCCGGTGAATGTTTATGCTCCGGACGGCCGGAACATCTACCTGAACGATCCTGAATCAATTCTCATAACAGCGGAGCTTGTTACCATTGGCTCGGGCACGGAAACGCCACGGGGAGTTCCCAAAGAAGCTACCCTCCTCGCATCTGATCACATCGTTCGTATCGAGCGAACGCGGTGTCGCCCTTTGCGAAAGGTGGCTTGACGCGGGGCGCGTCGGGAATTTGTTCGCGCAATCAAACGTTTCGTTGCGATTTCTCACGGATCACGTTTCACGTTTCACACATCATGAAATTTGGAGCCCACATGTCCACGAGCGGCGGAGTCTGGAAAGCTTTGGAACGCGGCATCGGAATCTGTTGCGACATTGTCCAGATTTTCGTCAAAAACAACATGCAATGGTTCGGCAAACCGCTGCAGTCTGCGGATCTCGCTCAGTATGCCGATCAATTCGCTCAGAATAAACTCGCTTGCGTCTTCGGTCACACGGGTTACTTGATCAACCTCGCCGCTCAGCCTTCGTCCAATCGCGACAAGTCGTTGAAATCTCTGATTCAGGAAATTGGCCTGGCTACCGATCTCGGATTGCCGTTCCTTGTCATGCATCCCGGCGCACATCTGGGTGCTGGTGAGCAAGCTGGCGTAGGTCGCGTCGCCGAGGGGTTGGACGAAGTCTTTCGAGCGACAAAGGATTCGCCGGTGCGGATCGCGCTCGAGAACACCGCCGGGCAGGGCACCTGTCTTGGGCATCGCATCTCCGAGTTGGCTGCGATTCACCAAAAAGTCAGCAAGCCCCAACGCCTTGGCATTTGCCTCGACACGGCGCATTTCTTCGCGGCTGGATATGATTTGCGAACTTCCGCGGGCTGGGACGCCGCAATCATGGAGGTCGAAAACATGATCGGCTTGAAAGAAATCCTGGCTTTTCATTTGAACGATTCCAAAACAGATCTTGGTTCACGCGTGGACCGCCACGAACACATCGGCAAAGGGAAGATCGGACGGGAAGCATTTCGACATATTGTGAACGACGCGCGCTTTCTTGATTTGCCCGGTTGCTTGGAAACTCCCAAATCGGATGACTTGCACGAGGATGTTGAAAACTTGGCTGTGCTCCGGTCGCTCGTGGCGCCGGCGCAGAAGAAGAGCCTCAGGTAATTGTATGCCGTCAAGCTGGCCTCTCTCCGAGACGCGTTGTCCTGCCAGATTCATGGGCGCAACGCGCGAAACCTTGAACCTGGTGATAGGAGCGCGGCGTTGGACAGGCGAGACGCACTGTCCTGCCAGTTGGTTCATCGGAAGGCTATGGCACAACTTGAATCTTACCGCTCAATGAATCCATCCATCTCTACCTTTTCTTTTCCAACCACAACTGTTTTTGGCGCCGGCTCATTGACCGAGCTTTCGGCGCGCTTGGACACACTGGGAATTGAACGCCCGTTGGTTGTGACCGACAGCGGTTTGCTGGGGACCCAGGCATTTGCGCTCCTTGAACAAGCCCTAGGAGCGGATCACCGCGGCAAAGATTGGTTGATTTTTTCAGGAGTGCATCCGAACCCAGTGGAACAAGACGTTGTCCAAGCAGCGGCAGCATTTCGCAAAGAGCGATGCGACGCGGTGATCGCATTTGGCGGTGGCAGCGCGCTGGATGTGGGCAAAGCCACGCGCTTGCTGATCAAACGTCCGAAGCTGCAACTCAGCCAGTTCAATTACGAGGATGATTGGACACATTTAGTGCCGTTAATCGGCATTCCTACAACGGCCGGAACAGGCAGTGAAGTTGGGCGAAGTTCAGTTATTACGATCGAGAGCACGAAACGAAAGGCTGTGCTGTTTCAGCCGCAACTGCTGGCCAAGTTGGTCATTCTGGATCCGGAGCTGACTCGCTTTCTGCCGCCGAAACTGACGGCAGCCACGGGCGCCGATGCCATGATTCATTGTATCGAGTCATTTACATCGCCCGTATTTCATCCGCTCTGCGATGGCATTGCGCTCGAAGGGATCCATCTGACAGTCAAAGCCCTGCCGCGCGCCTTTCGCGATGGGAATGACATCAAGGCCCGCGGCAAGATGCTCGTGGCGGCTGCGATGGGCGCGGTTGCATTTCAGAAGGACCTCGGCGCGACGCATTCACTCGCCCATCCGCTCTCGACGATCTGCGGCATGCACCATGGGACCGCGAATGCGCTTTGTTTGCCATTCGTGATGCGTTTCAATGCTGAACGCAAGCCGGGACTTTATCGGCGTGTCGGATTGGCTTGCGGCCTCGATGTTATGAAGCAGTCCGATATCGACGCAGATTTGTTGACGATCGATTTTCTCACGAATTTTCTGTCGGAGCTGGACCTGAAACCGGGTCTCCGCGCCTGCGGCGTCAAAGAATCCGACGTTGATGCGCTCGCTGAACAAGCGATTGAAGATTCGTGTCATCGGACCAACCCCGTTCCAGTGACGGTCGCTGATTTGAAATCACTATACTTGAGCGCGCTATGAGCGAAATCCCGACGCAGTTATTCATTAATGGCGAATTTCGCAGTTCCACGCAGGGCAAACCTGCCGGTCTGATCAATCCTGCGACGGAAGAGATCATTGCTGAAATTGCCGGCGCATCCGCCGAGGACGTTGCCGCAGCCATCGAAAGCGCCCATGAGGCATACCGCCGCGGCTGGCGGGATCTCACCCCGGGCAAACGGACGGATGTTCTGTTCAATATCGCACGACTGCTGCGCGAGAACATGGAACGCATCGCCCAGTTGGAGTCACAGAGTATCGGCAAACCCATCAGCGATGCTCGCGACGAAGCTGCGCTCGGAGCCCGCGTCTTCGAATATTACGCCGGCGCAATTACGAAGTTCACGGGACAAACCATTCCGGTTGCACGCGGCGGCTTTGATTTCACTTTGCGGCAGCCGATGGGCGTCGTGGCCGCCATTGTTCCCTGGAATTTCCCGTTCCCGATTGCTTGTTGGAAAGTAGCGCCTGCTTTGGCGGCGGGGAATTCGGTGGTGCTGAAACCCGCTTCGCTGTCGCCTTTGACCGCGCTGCTTTTGGGGCAGATCGCGCGCCAGGCTGGCTTGCCGCCGGGCGTGTTACAGGTCTTGCCTGGTTCGGGACAGGAAACTGGCGACGTGCTTGTCACGCACCCGTTGATTCGAAAGGTTTCGTTTACGGGTTCGACGAGTGTTGGATCGCGCATTATGGAGTTGGCCTCGCGCGGATTGAAGCGGGTCTCGCTGGAATTGGGTGGCAAGTCACCGAACATTGTCTTTGCCGATGCTGATGTCGATCGCGCCGCGATGGAATCTCCCATGAGTGTTTTCGCCAACACCGGACAAGACTGCTGCGCGCGGAGCCGCGTGTTCGTCGAGCGACGGGTGTTTGACCGATTCGTTGATTCATTCACGGCAGCGACCCGTCAATTGCGTGTGGGGAACCCTGTCCAGGATGCGACGCAGCTTGGCCCTCTGGTTTCGGCCGGGCAACGGCGAGTTGTGGAAGACTTTATTTCTGAGGCAAGGAAAGGAGGGCGCAGGATTGCGGCGGGCGGCGATCGTCCTTTCCCGCGCGGCTACTATCTGAATCCGGCGGTAGTCCTTGAGGTCGAGCCTTCGGATCGCGTGTGGCGCGAAGAGGTTTTTGGTCCGGTCGTTTGCATTCGTCCCTTCGATGACGAGGCGAAAATGATCGAGGAGGTGAACGACTCGCCTTACGGCCTGAGTGGTTCGCTTTGGACGAATGATTTGCGGCGCGCGCTTCGCGTGGCCCGCCAAGTTGAGAGCGGCGTGCTGAGCATCAATTCAAACAGCAGCGTCCATGTCGAAGCCCCGTTCGGCGGATTTAAGCAGAGTGGGTTGGGAAGAGATTTGGGGATGGCGGCGATGGAAGGATACACGGAATTGAAGAATGTGTATGTGGGGGAGTGATGCCCTCGGACTTGTCCTAATCTTACTCCTAATCCTAACCTTAATCTCAATCTCGATTCCAATTCAGAACCTTGACCCTATTACATTTATGACCCCAATGTTCGACCATGAGAGACGGGGAGTTTACCAGCAGTCCCTTTCATTTGTTTCTTGGCTTGAGCCATTAATGGAGAAGTTGCCTAAGAAGCTCGCTGTTCGCGACCAACTGGATCGCGCCAGCAGTTCGATTCCCATGAATATTGCCGAAGGCAACGGAAAGTTCACAAAGCCGGACCGCTGCCGATTCTTTGACGTTTCACGCGGATCGGCGTTGGAATGTGCGGCGGGACTCGATGTGCTGGTGGCGAAGGGCAAATGTAAAGGCGAGGAGGTTCTCAATGGTAAGGAAACACTGCGTCAGATCGTATCTATGCTCGTTGGACTGATTAAGGCGAACTCAGATTATCGCCTTCACGAAGGGGAGTACGAGTAAGATTAGGATTAAGATTAGGACAAGCGCTCCCATGAACCTGCAAGCTCTCAAATCTAAAATCAAATCCGGCGCCATCGACACCGTCATCGTCGCCTTCCCGGACGTCCTCGGCCGTCTCGTTGGGAAACGGTTTGCGGGCCAATTCTTCATTGAGAACGTCGCCAGCCATGGCACGCACGGCTGCAATTATTTGCTCACCGTCAATATGGAAATGGATCCGATGGACGGTTTCAAAATTGCCAATTGGGAAAAAGGCTTCGGCGATTTCGAAATGCGACCGGATTTATCGACCATTCGAATTTTGCCCTGGCAAACGGCTGCGGCGTTGGTGATTTGCGATTACCATCATCACGATGGCAAGATCGTGGACGAAGCGCCGCGCTCGGTTCTCCAGAGCCAAGTAGATCGCGTCGCCAAACTGAAACTCGTCTGCAACATCGCCAGCGAGTTGGAATTCTTTCTGTTCAACAATACCTACCACCAGGCTTCGCAGGCTGTTTATCGTAATCTCACTCCGGCCAGCGATTACCGAATCGATTATCACACCATGCAGCCCGCGCGAGAAGAGCACCTCATGCGAGCGATTCGCAACATGATGGGCGCCGCTCGCGTCCCGGTGGAATCGAGCAAAGGCGAGTGGGGCAGGGGACAACACGAGATCAATTTTATTTATGATCAACCGCTCCCGATGGCTGACATGCACGTCGTCTTCAAGCAGGGAATCAAAGAAATTGCCGATCAGCACGGCAAAGCGATTACGTTCATGCCGAAGCTCGCCGAAACGGAAGTCGGCAGCAGTTGCCATATTCACGTCAGCCTCTGGAAGAATGGTCAGAACCTCTTTTGGGACCAAAGGGGGCGTGGCGGTTCGAAATTCTTCCGCCACTTTCTGGGCGGCTTGATGAAGTATTGTCCGGAACTCTGCTGCTTTTTTGCGCCGACGATCAACGCCTATAAGCGTTACCAGGCGGCTAGTTGGGCGCCCACCAAGATGGCTTGGGCTTATGACAATCGCACCGTAGGATTTCGCGTGGTGGGCCAGGGGAATTCATTCCGCATCGAGAACCGCATGCCTGGCGCGGATGCGAATCCTTACTTGGCGTTCGCCGCGACAATTGCGGCGGGTCTTGCCGGTGTCGAAGAACGATTGGATTGCGGGGAAGTTTATGAAGGAAATGCTTACATCGATCCCAAACTCGCTTCGTTACCCAAGACGCTCCGCGACGCGGCGAGACTCTTAGGCGAAAGCAAACTCGCCCGCCGCGTTTTCGGCGATCACGTCGTCAACTTTTACGCGCACACCGCTCGCCTCGAAGTTCAAGCGTTTGACGACGCGGTCACGGACTGGGAACGCGTCCGGTACTTTGAGAGGATTTAGCGCCGCGCAGCGCATCCTTATTTCGACTGGAGCAGCCGATTCCGCAGTTCAGATGGCAGGGCGGCTTGCTGTAGCCACGCTCGCGCTGCGGTTTCATTTTAGGAATTACTGCGGACAAGAATGTCCGCGCTCCGGAAACTCTGTGCTACGACCGCGGCACGTGCAACTGGTCTCGCTTGCTTGCTACCAGTTCAGCTTCGCGGGGAAATATTCCGCGATCAGGTCTTCGTAGAATGGCCGCAGTTCGGCGACGTTTGGTTTGGCGTGGCTCTTGGTGTAGAGATCGTACGGATTGAAGGCCTGAACCCATTGGAGCATCTCGCGGTCGCGCGCGTTGGTGAGGTGGAGGTACTGGTTCTCGCGATGCCAGGGGTAGAAAGAATGGTAGCGCAGCATGTAGAGCGCTTCATCCGGCAGATGATCCTTGGCGACATGATAGATGTATTCGTCGTGTCCCCAGGAAAGATGAACGTTATCGAGCCCGCACCCTTCTTCATAAACACCGGCTTGTGTCTGGTACTTTGCCTCGTTGGAATCCGGGTTGTCGGTGAAGTGCTGCGGAAAGACGATTTTGTCCGAATAGGCGCAACCAACCGGGAAAGTGTCCCCCACCACGGCCCATTGCGGCTCACCCCATAGGCAAAGAATCTTGCCGAGGTCATGGATCAGTCCGGTCAGAATGAACCAGCGCGGATGACCGTCGCGGCGAATGTGCTCTGCGGTTTGAAGCAGATGTTCGAGTTGGGAAAGGTCGGTATCTGGATCGCTATCATCCACTAATTGATTGAGATATTCCATCGCTTCCCAAATGCTCATCGTGCGCCGGTTGCGCGACAGAAATTCGCGCTTCTTGGCCTGAACGAAGTCGTAGGTTTGATAACGATGATTCAGGCGGTAGAACTCGCGAACCGTGGGCCGCGCATCGGCTTCGTAATTCCGGAATTCCTCCTTCTTCTTTTCAGGATTCGTGGCTTGAAACTTTTTGGGCGCGGTCTGCAAGGCGTCGGCTTCGGGATAGCGCGTCTTTAGAAAATCTTCCCACTCCTCCAAGTTGGCGAGTGGAGTCTTGGAATCGTTTGATTCGAGTTGTTGCATAACCTTTTCCTTCTGTCCGTAAACTGCCCAGCATCCTCTGAAGTTCGGTTTCGGGGCGCAAGTGAATTCTGGTGGCAGGCGGCAGAGCGCGGAAGGGGTGCACCTCGTCAGAACCACCAACCGGAACGCGCCGCTTTCGCAGCGCATATTTTCAATATGCCGTGCCTCCGCAAGCTCGGACGCGCTGGGCAAGGCGAACCCGGCGCCGGCTGCAAGTCGGGGATACGGCAGACTACAAGTCTGCGTTACGACCAAGGCGTCTCCTGTCAAAAACAATGGTGGTACTTTCAAGGTGCACCCGCGCGCGGCATGAGACCGTAGGCCGAAACCCGTGTTGTAGGGCAGGCGTTGCGCCTGTTAGAGCAGGACGGTCGAGACGCGCTGTCCTACGATGTCCGTGGCCTCGCGATTCCCTAATCTTGTTAATCCTCCGAGAACAGATATTCGAGATCGCCCTTGGTGAGGCTTTGGGCGAAGCCTTCTTCACCGAGAACATCGACAATGGTTTGGGCTTTGCGCTGCTGCAGTTCCCAAATCTTTTCCTCGACGGTTCCGGGCGCAATCAATCGATACGCATTGACGGTGCGGCTTTGACCGATGCGATGCGAACGATCGATCGCTTGCGCTTCCACGGCTGGGTTCCACCACGGATCGTACAGAACAACGTAACTGGCGGTCGTCAAATTCAATCCAGTTCCGGCGGCGCGCAAACTCAATAGAAACACCGAAGCGTTCGAGTCGCCTTGGAACGCATTGACGACCTCCTGGCGCTGCTTCGTTTCGCCAGTCAAGACGTAAGTTGGGAACTCGCGCTGGCGGCATTCGACTTCAAGCAAGTTCAGCATTTGGACAAATTGACTGAAGACGAGCACCTTTTGCCCCTCGGCCAGCAACGGCTCAAGCAACTCGAATAACGTCTCGGTTTTGCCGGAAGCCGAATCGTTGCCGACCAATTGCGGATGACAACAGATCTGGCGCAAACGTGTCAACGCGGCCAATACGTGAATCTTGATTTTGGCCAAGCCCTTCTCATCGATCGTCTGCAGGACTTGTTCGCGGCTGCGACGAAGTTCCACCAAGTATAACTTGCGTTGCGCTTCGCCCAATTGGCAATCGCGCCGTTCCTCGATCCTATCCGGCAAGTCCTGTGCGACTTGCCGTTTGAGCCGCCTCAGCATGAGCGGGCGCAACTTGGCCGAGAGGCGGCGTCGCGCGACCTTCTGCGACCACGCCACGTCCTCGCCTTTGGGTTCGTAATTCTGATGGAAGTCGGCTTGGGTGGCAAGGTATCCGGCCTGCACGAAATCGACGATGCTCCAAAGATCGAGCAAGCGATTTTCCAAGGGCGTGCCGGTCAAAGCCAGTCGTTGGTCCGCGCGCAGTTGCTTGACCGATTGCGTCACTTGCGCTGTCGGATTTTTGATGAACTGGGCCTCGTCCAGAATGATGGCGCGGAATTCGAACTTTTGCAGAGCGCTCAAGTCACGGCGCAGCAACGCATAGTTCGTCACGATGAGATCGTGCTGCGGAATTCGTTTGCGCAAGTTGTGCCGCGCCGCGCCACTTTCCAGCACGAGCACTTTCAGATGGGGCGTAAAGCGATTCGCTTCGCGCCGCCAATTGTGCAGGACCGACGCGGGACAAATAACCAGGGCCGGCTTATGCTTTTGGGGATTCTGTTCCTGCAGCCATGCGAGCCACGCCAAGGTTTGGAGCGTTTTACCGAGGCCCATGTCATCCGCCAAGACGCCGCCCATCTTGAGCTGCGTGAGATGACAGAGAAAGTTAAACCCATCCTTCTGGTAAGGCCGCATCTCGGCTTGAACCGAGGCCGGGATAACGGCGGGCGGGACGCCGGTGAACGCGGCCACGCGCTCCCGCAAGGTTCTCGTTTGCGGTTGGTCCTGAAACCGGTCCAGCGTCGCTTCATCCAATTGTTTCGCATGCGCGAGGTCCACACGCTGCGGGATGGGGCTCAAGACATCCAAGCCCAAATCCGCCATGGCTTCGTGCGCCGCGCAAACGGCTGCCGAATCCAGTTCCATCCAGCCGCTGTCCGGCAATTTGACGAAGCGGCCGGTCGCGTTTTGCAGCCGTTGCAAATCGGCTGCGGTTAATTTCAAACCCTCCGCCTCCCATGCCGCGGAAACCGAGAACCAGTCAATGCCGCTGCCTTGGACCATTAATTTCGGACGCAACCGGCGAGGCGCCAAAAATAAACGATGAAATGGCGGATTGCCCAAGTACTCGGCAGCCATCGGGCGGTCTGGCCAAGCGACGGCCAAAGTATTCAGAAAATGTTCGTTCGCATCGCCGAGCCAAAGCCCCGGTTCGGGCGTGAACCAATCCAGACGGCGCAACCATTGAATGGCTGGTTCTAAGCGCGAGTCATCCAGAATTTCAGGTTTTTCCGCTGGCCGCGCGGGCGGATTGGCGCGTTGCCATTCATGACCGTTCCATTGCCAAACGCTCTCGTCGCTTTCGCTTCGGGCCAGCAAACGCAATCGCACCGTTTCGTCGTTAAGCTCGAAAGCAAATTGCGGGACAGCAGTATGACTGACGCAAAGTTGTGCCCACTCGTGATTGTTCTCCGCCGGACTGTTCTTGCGCAGTTGCGTCAGCAAGCGATGACTGAGCCGCCTAACCGGCAGGTAAGGCTTCAATACCCAGGTGGTCAGCAGATCAGTCGAGGGCGGATTGCGCAGGAGATAAAAGGTGTCGTTGATCAGGACCAGCGAGGGATGACCGCCGAAAAAGCGCCCTCGATTGACCGGATGGATTTCGTCGTTTGCGACCCGCAAACGGTGTGTGAAGCAAAGCTCGCCATCGATCGTTTCGAGGTGAGGCGTCAGTTCGGCCAGCTGGCCGTAAAACTTCAGCACCGTTTGATGGGGCACTGATTCGAACCGCGCGACTTGTCCCCAGCGGGCCAGCCATTGCAACAATTCGAGGCCAGCGAGCAACAGCCACTCCGAATCCTTCTTCGCGTCACGATATGTTTCCGCCAGCCACTGAATGAACTCCCAATCTTTCGCGGGAAAGAGTTCTTGTTCGTGGGCTGAGCGGGTCGTCAGTTCGATGATCTCAGCGACGGTCTTTAACTTCTCACCGGCTCGAGGGCGGAAAAGTCCGAATTGAACCTTTAAACCGAACAATGAATCTGAGCCATCCAGAAGCTGTGTTTGGCAAAGGACGCGCAGTGAGGCCCGGGGTGAATCGAGGTGAACCGGAGCCGGGGGCAACAGCCAATTCTCGAGGAGCCGGACGATTTGTTGTTCCTTCTCAGCTTGCTCGATTTCAGCGAAACGTTCGAGGTTCGCATACGACAACAGTTCGGTGGGCAATGGCCGATTCGAGCGCAAGAACAAGAGAGCCGTGGACTCGAGCCGTTCCCGGCCGCGCGCTTCCAAAAGGCGGGGCCACCAGCTGTCGCCGGCAAAATCTTTGCGCGCGAGAGAGAGCTTTTCGAAGTAATCCTCCAACAGGAGCCACGAACGCTGCGGATCGGCGCAATTGGCAAAGACATTGAGAATCTCGGTCCGTTCCGCGACGGCGGCTTTGGAATCGGCCAATTCACGGCGCAGGTCGGCCAGCGCGCCGTAAGTTTTATTGAGCACCGTGTGGTGGGCGTCATACTTCGTGGCCATCGCGGGACGCGAGGATTGCCCATTATTCCGTACAACTTTAGCCATGTTCTAATTACTCCGCCTGGAGGCTGTTTCTCAACCCGGCACAGAAGAGCCGCGAAGGTCAGCCAGAAATCTAGCGATAGAAGCATAGTGAGGCCAAAGTTTGCGGATCAAGTCTTTTTCAGTGCGTTGGAGAAGAGGCGAATCTCGCGTTCCCAAAATGTTCGCGCCTCAAGAACGGCAATGCCTCGCGAGTCAGGCGTGGGAAAGGCTCCGATGAAATTCGTGGAGCGCATCCATTCTGAAGTTTGCCCTGTCCAGAGGTCGCAGCGATAAATGCGCGCGAGATGATCTGGCGAGCGTTTCTCGGGAACGACTGCGAGAAAGCGCGTGTTCAAATCACCGGTAATGGGAAATCCATAACTCGCGTGCGGTTCAATCTCTTTGACCAACGCCGTCTCGTTTTCGGTTCCACTGCGCAAATCGCGGCGCACCGCCACAATGGCTTTCGGAAGTGGAAAGAGCCTTCGTGCAGCGATTGAGCATCTTGTCCGCGGATCTGGCTCCCGCTTTTGAAGGTGCTGCGGCATCCGAGAGCGCCGGCAAGCCGGATTGGTTTTATTTTTCGAGAATGATATCGATCCGATCGACGACGCGGTTTTGGCATCTCTTTGCGGTCTTTGCGATCTTTGCGTTAAGACACATGCCACATCAACTAAAGGAGGAACGCATGCCTGCCGGCCAATCCTCGTTACGAAGCCCCGACCAACTCGGCCAGCGGCACGACCTTCGCCCGGGCGGACAATGGGTAAGACTTGGCGCCGGGATAAACCACCAATAGTTCGTCGAGTTTCAGGTCGGCCAGAGCATTTCTCATCGAGGGCGTCAGACCGGGAGCGTCCGCTCGTTTGCACTCGATGCCGATGCGGCGTCCGGCCTTGAAGAGCACCAGATCGATTTCAGCCCCGCTGTGGGTGGCCCAGTAATAGGCATCGTCCGGCTGCAATGCTTTGAGAACTTCTTCGACGGCATACCCCTCCCAAGAAGCGCCAACTTTCGGATGCTGTTCCAGGTCTCTCTGGCTGCCAATACCAAGCAACGCGTGAAGCAGGCCGGAATCACGCACATACACCTTCGGCGCTTTGACCTGCCGTTTGCCCAAGTTTTCAAACCACGGGGGCAATTGTCGCACCATGAATACTCCAGTCATCAGATCGAGATAACGCCGCACCGTGGATTCGCCGAGCGCCAGCGCCCGCGCCAGTTCCGCGCCATTCCAAATCTGGCCGTGATAATGGGCGAGCATATTCCAAAATTGGCGCAAAGCGACGGCTGGTATGGAAACTCCGAGCTGTGGCATGTCACGCTCCAGAAAGGTCTGGATGAATTGACGCCGCCAACTCGTTGAGTCCGCTTCCGTGCGCTGGGTGAGCGCCAGCGGGAACCCGCCGCGACGCCAGTGTTTGCCTTGGGCGGCTGCGCCCAAATCTGCCAAACGAAAACCTTCCAACGCCACCGTCTCCAGGCGCCCAGCGAGCGTCTCGGACGATTGCCGCAAGAGCTCGGGTGATGCGCTGCCCAGGACGAGAAAGCGCGCGGGCAGCGGTTTGCGGTCCGCCAGGACTCGCAATAAGGGAAATAGCTCCGGCCGGCGCTGAATCTCGTCGATGACAACGATGCCTTTCAAGGGCCGCAAAGCCAAGTCGGGCTCGTTTAATCGCGCGAGGCCCGGCGGGTCTTCGAGATCGAAATAGTTCAATGAGTTGGATGGCACCAACTGTCGAGCCAAAGTGGTCTTGCCGCATTGCCGCGGTCCGACCAGCGCGACAACTCGGCTCCGTTTGAGCGCCCGCCGCACCAACTCGATATCGATTTCGCGGTCGATCATGGCAGCAAAGACTACACCATGAAAATCCACCAATCAATGGCGGATTTTCAGGATTGTGGGATCCAGGAGGCGAAGGCGGGGCTGGATCTCCTTGGTAACCTTGTTGTCCTATTGCTCGATTCTTTGCCGATCAGATTCTATCCGCGTTCTGATCAGCCAATCACAATCGTTCGCTATTATTTCGCGCTCGCGAAAACCTCGTCGAACGAAGGTTCCCAAACGATCATAAAGAATTATTCGCTGTCCCCGATTAGGTCTGTGATTGAACTGCTTCTTTGTATCACGGAACGGAGACGGATTGTATCTGCACCGAAAGCGAGCGCGCCGGTGACCGTTCGCGCGGTTAAGGTCGTGCAACCTTCGGAATCTCTGGCTGTCTTGCAGCAAGGAGATGTTACCGTTGTATCACCGTTTCTTCCCACGGCGAGACCGTCATGCGTTTCGACGATCTTGTAGATTCCGATTTTGCCTTGCGTGGGCTCGAGCAACCGGATTTTTGTTCCACTGTTGTCGCCCGTGTCTGCGGAGATTGTCTTGGCGGCGGTGCTGGCGCTTTCGCGGATGCGGTCTTCCAGTTCGCGCGCGGTCCATTTTTGAGCGGCGGCCTGGGCTCCTAACTCGTGCCGTTCCTTGGCGTCGGTCACTTGTGAAAGCAGGCGATAATGGCTCCAAGTCAATTCTGGCCACGTGGCCAGAATTGGGAATGCCTGGTAAAAACGGAGCAGGGCCACTTACGTTCCGAATGGAAGGAAGCGTGAAACTGGCGGGCGCTTGCTGCGGTTCGGGAACGTTCGAAGATGCCGACGTTTCTGCAGCGTAAACGCTGGGCTCCTAGCTAGCGCGCGGTTGCGTCCACCAAGACCTCTGGAACGTTGGCTGGCACATCAACCGTCACGACTTTTCCTCCAGGCCATCTGACCCACAATTGCTTCGGATCCGCGTCTCGGCCGAGCACCTGGACAGCGCCGTCTTGCGACCAATAACCACTGCCGGCACGAACTTCTCTGATTGGTCCCATTCTCTGGCCGCTGATCAAACGCATTTGCGTTCCGATTCCCGCGATGTTATCCGGGGTTCCTTTCAACCGCACGCGAAGGCCGGGCTTAGCCCCGACGTTCCGATACAGCTTGGTGGCCGCGCCATTCTGGCTGACGGCCAAATCGATTCGACCGTCTCGATCAAAGTCGCTCAGCGCGCAACCTCGCTGTTCGCCATGCACTTTGATCCCGCTCACTTGGCCTGCGACCGGCTCTAACTTGCCCGTCCCATCGCCGCGCAACCATAAGCCGCGTCCGGCATCGCATCGGGCATTGTCCGAACTGACAGCAAAGAAGTTCTGGCCCAAGAAAACATCCTCATTTCCGTCCCCATCGAAATCCGCGACATTGACTCCAAACGCTGGCGCCAATTGCGCGTCGCTGGGCAATTCCCTGGCTTCGAATTCTGAACCGCGGTTAAAGAAAACCATGGAAGCCAGCGTCGTCACATCGACAACCCGGGCTTTCTTCAGTTGCTCGCCGTAAAGTTCTTCAACGCTCGCTTTGCCGTAAGCCTCGAAGCTATCCACGCGCGCGGCCAATAGGGAAATCGCGCCGCGCATCGTTTTGAAGCCTCGCTCCGGCGCCTGTTTGCCGAGCACTCGATCAAAGGAACTCTCGACCAAGTCGATCGTTCTATTGTTATCCAAGTCGCCCCAGAAGAGGTTTCGCGGATGCGCGCGGCTCGTTCGATATCTGCTGTTCAATCCCCAGTTGCTAGCCACGATGTCCAAACGTCCATCGCCATCGAGGTCTCCGGTCGTCACGCCATTCCACCAGCCGCGATGTTCTTCCAGGCCAGCGTCGCGAGTGATTTCGCGGAGGTTTCCTTTCTCGTTCAGGAACAGCCGCACGGGCCCCCATTCACAGGCGAGGACTAATTCCGGATTCCCGTCCCCGGTCAAATCGCTCAGCGCCGCGCCACTCACCAAGCCGAGCTTTTCGAATCGCTGGCCCACGACAAATCGTCCGCCTTCGTTTCGCATCAGCAATGATGTGGCCGGTTCGGGATAGCGGCCGGGATTGATGCGGCCGCCGACGAACAAGTCGAGGTCTCCGTCGGCATCGACATCACCCATCGCCAAAGGCCCCGTGCTTGATTCTTGGCCCAGGATACTGTCTCCGACTGCTTTCCGATTTAAGTCGTAAATGCGGACCCAGCCGCCGTTGGTCAGACCATCTTCGTAGTTTGAAGAGCCAACAATAACATTGGCGCCAAAGCCCAATACGGTTGTGTGATCGCGAGTGACGGGCCGATCCACAGGAGCGCCGGTCACAGGGGTGAAGCTGCCTTGCTGGTTGTTGCGATAGACGGCAAGCTGCCCACCCTTGCCGCTTCCAATAATCAAGTCTTCCCAACTATCGCCATCGAAATCGTGCCAGCAAACACCGGGACCGAGTTGGCTCAGGCGATTGTACATGAGCGGCTGCCGCGCAAAATCGTCGTATGGCTCTTCGGCGTGCGTGTGATTTAGCAGGTGACTGACCTCTGCGAAGCAGACCTTCGGCTGTAGCGCAGACTGCTCAGTCTGCTGTTTCGCAGGATGCCCATCCTGCGCTGCCACGCTCGCGTCAGGCGCAGAGCCATGCCGATTGGCAATCGCCGATACGGCAGACTCGGCAGTCTGCGCTACCGAAGCGGCGGCCTCGTCAATTTCATAAACTCGGTTCGCGCTGACGGCCTGCACAAGGCTTCGTTTCCCGCTTCGCCAGGAAACCTCAATCGTTAACTCATTCGTGACTGATCCAGCGGCAAAGACTCGCATTGGCTCATCGCCGGATAAGTAACGGCCACCGCAGATCATCTCCTGACTTTGCGTTACCGTCCCAACGATGACGCGGATCTTCGCGCCGATGCCTTGTGTGTTCTCCGTCCCTTTCAATCGCACGGCGACACGCGGCGCCGCAGATTCATTGCGATAGATTCCCGCAGGTCCGTTGAGATTGTTGAGAGCAAGATCAAGGTCGCCGTCGTTATCCAAGTCGGCCAAGGCCATTCCGTGCGACACGGTTCGTTCGGTAAATCCCCAAGTGGCGCTGACCTCTTCGAAGGTTAAGTCTCTTCGATTGCGGAAGGCGACGTTCGGGAGGGCGAGGCGGGCGAACATCTTTCGCAAATTCAGTTGTTCGGCTGGCGACAACTTTTTGGCGGCTTTCATCGCTTCGGCTTGTCTGGCGACATCCGCATTCATCATGTCGAGCTGATGACCGTTGGTGATTAACAGGTCTTCGTACCCATCCAGATCGACATCGAGAAAAACGGGTGTCCAAGACCATTCGGAAGCTTCGACGCCGGCAAATTGTCCAATCTCCGCGTAAGTGCCGTCGCCACGATTCAGGAAAAGTGTATTGCGCGAGTATTGCGGACGATTGTCGATCTGGCCGATTTTGAGAACGGTTGGTCCGATATCGCCGACTTGGACATGCCGTCGCGTATGGTCGCGGCTTAGCATATCGGCCACAAATATCTCATCCAAACCGTCCCGGTTCAGATCGGCGAAATCGACGCCCATCGAGAAGGTGCTGATAGTGCGCAGCGCCAAGCGCGGGATCGCTTGAAAGCGGCCGGCGCCATTGTTAATCCAAATGCGATCGACCGAACTGAAATCGTTGCAGACGTAAATGTCCGGAGCGCGATCGCCGTTGATGTCTCGAAACATGACGGAAAGTCCCCATTCGTATGGGGGCGTTTTCAACGGCTGGCCATCTTCATCCAGAAAGGTTCCGTCGGTAAAGGAAAGCGGGACGAATTTTCCACGACCTTCATTCCGGAACACCGCATCGACCTCGCCATGTTCGATCACGCGGCCTGGCTCGACACTGAATCGGCCGACCAAATCCAGTTCGGTAACCGGACGATCATTCACTCGCAGAACCACAAAGTTGCCGTGCTCGTCCTTGTTGACGCGGTAGCGCGTGTTCGGTTGATCGCGGACGGTGACCGTTCGGTAATTGGTTACGTAAAGGTCCAGGTCACCGTCGGCGTCGATGTCGGCCAGCGCCATCGACATTCCGCCTTTCTGGAGATTCAGCGGAGGGCCTCGCGACGAGAAATGGCCTTTACCGTCGTTCCAGAAAAGATGCGTGCCTGCGGCGACGGAACTGACGACGAGATCGAGATCGCGATCTCCATCCAGATCGGCAAACGTGGCGCCCGTCGCGTCGAGATTCGGTGCAGCCACGCCTGCTGAGGCTGTGATGTTCTCGAACTTCCAATTGCCCAAATTGCGGTAGAGAACATTGGGACCGTCGAGGCCGCAAAAGTAAAGATCGCACCAGCCATCTCCATCGATGTCGCCGGCGCTAACACCGGAGCCATTGAGATAAATTTGGTTGGTTGTGTAGCGGCTTTCAGCCAGGAGATTGGTGAAAGTGATCCCGGTGGCGGACGGTTGAAGCTGCGTGAACCCGGCCTTTCCACTGGTCGGCACGGAAAGCGCGGCGCTGCGGTAATTCGTTCCAACGGTCCACTCCAGGCCCAAGGCCGAGATCATGCCGGCGAACAGAAACAGGAACGCCGCGCACGTGCGAGCTAATGCAGCTAAGAGTCGCAGCGCAGAGTTTCGTATCTGGATAACGCGCGATACGTTTTGGTAAATCGAATGGTTTTCGTCCCGAAGGGACGGGCCGACAATAGCCCGGCGTTTCAACGCCGGGAGTGCAACAAACGAAAAGTAAGTCCCGAACGGACGGCTGAATGGTGCGGACAGTCCGAGCGTTTCGACCGTCCCTCCGGGACTCAGACGTCGGTGGATTTGGTTCCCGGCGTTAAAACGCCGGGCTATTGTCAGCCTGTCCCTTCGGGACGGGGCACCGGCATAAGGCCTTGAATTGGAGAAAGCCATTAGCATAGTGCGGAGCCTCTGTGTCATTGTTTGGCGGTATCAGATCCGCCCTGCTTCAGATTGTTTTTCAGCAATAACAGCGAAGGCCCTTCCTTGTTCCATTTCTCGTAAAGCGTCGGCGAAACCTTATACGGCGTCCGATTTGCCGCACCCAGCACGAGGTCAATGTCTCCGTCGCCATCGGCATCGCCGGCGTCCATCACCAGCCAGCGGCCCATCGCGCTTTCCGGAAATGAAAACGCGTCGAATTTCAAACCGCCTCGGTTTTCCAGATACACAAAGCTCTCTTCGGGCGAGTGCTCGTAGTCCGGAAAATAGGAGATCGCCGCGATGTCAAGATCACCATCCTGATCAAAGTCAGCCGCGATGGCTTTGAATGCGCCATTGAGCGGATAGAAAAAGACCTCGTCAAACTTGTTGTGTTTGTCGCAGAGATACAAACGCACGCCGTGATAATTCTTCAAACACGATGGATATTCGCCGTTGTCGCCGTTCGTGGTCAAAATGTCTGGCAGCCCGTCGTGATTGAAGTCGATGAGTTGAAGCCCGGAATAACCCCAGACCGGATGCTGTTCCATCACGGGCCATTCAGTGAAACGACCGCCACCTTCGTTTAGCAGGAGGAAAATGCCTTCGCGGGCTTGGGCCATGAGAACGATGATATCGAGCCGCCCGTCCTGGTTGAAATCGTGCAGCTCGGATCGAATCGCCCCCGGTCGATCGTAAATGAGCATCGGACTGTATTTGCCGTCGCCGCGATTCTCGTAGAGCGTCAAGTCGCCGGTGATATTCCCAAAACCCGAAACCACGAAATCCTCGCGCCCGTCGCCATTAAGATCACCGAAGGCGCAATCGGTCGGGCGCGCCAAATCAGCAAGCACATCGGCACGCTTGGCAAAGGTGGCGCCGGATTTATCGAGAAGAACCACTTTGCCGAGCCGTTGGTCATGCGGCGGCACACGGCCAACGAGCGTGCAGAACCAGCCATTGGAGCGGTGCGCCAAACTGACCGGTGGGCTTTCCAGGGCGGCCGACGATAACATCCGGCCGTTTCCATCGAGTACATCCAGAGTTTTCGCCTCAGCGTTGCCCACGTAAATCTGGCGGGCTTTCGGATCGATTTGTGTGAGTGTGACAAAGCGCCGGCCAGGTCGATAATTCGGGTTCACAACCGCGAATTGTTTCAGGCGAGGGTGAATTTTCGCCCTGGGCGGCGGGGGCAACGGTTTATCCGGCGCCGCGTCGAAATAATACTTCCAAACCAGGTCCCATTCCTCCAACACCACCTTTTGATCAGGATTCGACGCGCTAAAACGATCGATGCCAAGGCGGCTGCGCAAAAATGGCATCGTGCCGTTCTTCCAAGTCTCGCGGTCCAAAAGGTCCGGCTCCGGATAAATGTGGCAGCCAGCGCAATATTTCTGGGAGAGCTCCTTGCCGCGCTTGAAGTCCGGAGTGGCCGTGGGCAGAAGTTGGCCGAACGCCGGCCCAGTTGCGCTCAACACTAGCGCGACGCCAAGAGCGGCGATTTGTATTCTTGCCTGGATGCAGGCACGGAAAAGTTCGCGTTTGTATCGTCGTTTGCGCGCTATACCAATCAGACACATTGACGAGCCAACCTAGGCGAACACCGTCACCACGGCAACGAATTGTTTGTCTGATCCTTGCTCAAAAAATTTCGAGGCATCCGGCGATGTCGTCGGACGAGAATACCTCGATTTGTTTGAGGTTGAGCCTGCGCAGCCGTTCGATGTCTCCGACTGTCGAATTGCCGCATCGCAGCCAAATCAATTTTGGCGGATGTCCTCGCAGCAAGCTGAGATCATAGTAATCTGCATCGAGTGTAACGACGATAAAGCCGGATTGCTTTGCGTATTCCCAAATCACATCGTCGCTGGCAGTCGCCATTCCGATCAATCGGGTCTGAACAGAATTCGGAAAAGCATCTGCGAGCCGCCGGACAAGTTTGTTACTTAGATGATGGTCAAACAGCAGTTTCATGCGGCGAGAGGGCGATGATCGAATGCCGTTCCCTGTCCGCCGCATAGGCCAGAGATGCAAGGATATCCTCGTTCGTCAGGTCCGGAAAGTCGTCGATGATCTCTTGATGTGTCATTCCCGATGCGAGCCATCCCAAGACGTCACCGACGGTGATCCGAATGCCGCGAATGCACGGTTTTCCGCCGCGTTTCCCGGGTTCTATTGTGATGATTTTCCGATAATCAACCATAGCAATGGCACTGTATCAGTCTCCGCGTTCATGTCGAACAAACTTAGGGCGCTGACCGGCGTGTGACTCTGACGGCAGCCAAGTGGCATGGTTTCGCCTCGGATCTTTAGACAGGGAAGCGGCGCAAACGCTGCCGCATCCCGATCATCCTGCAGAACGCGTTCGCTCCGAACGGGCGGTCAATTTCGCGTTTGTCCGGTGCGGAAGCGTCGATTAGAGTGGCCTTCAACGAGATACTCAGGACTCATGTTATTCAATCGTTACCTTCGTGCTGGCTTATTCGCGTTCGCGATTACTTCAACGCCTGTTCTTAGTGCTGCGCCATACCTTGCACCTTCCACGAAACGTATGGCTGAGCGGCTGGAACAGATCGCGCGGGAAGCTGATCCGCTGCAGAATCCATTTCTAAATCGACGCGCCGCCGAGATTTTCGGCGGCGAATTGAGAGAGGCTCTCGCAAAGCCCGGCGCCGCGAGCGCGCCCGCCAAAATGGTTGGTCTGCATTACAAATGCGCTTACGAGTTGCTCAATGCTGGAGAAAGTGAGAAGGCTGTCCAACAGTTTCTCCAATTGATCGACTTCATGAAGACCAACCGCATCGCGCTGACCGGCGATAAAGCCGCGTTGGTGCGGATGAATGCCGCGACAGCTTTCCTGCGCCTGGGCGAACAGGAGAATTGCCTCGCCAATCACACGACCGCTTCCTGCATCATGCCGATTCAACCGGGTGGCTTTCACAGAATCCCGCGCGGTTCGCGAGGCGCCATTACATTCTTGATGGAGCATCTTGAGCAGGACCCCAACGATCTGCGCGCCGGCTGGTTGCTCAACCTGGCTTACATGACTCTGGGCGAACATCCGAACAATGTGCCGCAAAAGTTCCTCATTCCGCCGAAAGTGTTTGCCTCCGAGTACGACATTAAACGTTTCCCGGACATTTCACGCGGACTCGGCCTCGATTTCAACGACCTCGCTGGCAGCGTTGTGATGGATGATTTCGACAACGACAACGATCTCGATTTGATGATCTCCGCGATGGGGCTGCGCGATCAATTGCGGTTCTTCCTCAACAATGGCAACGGCACCTTCACGGACCGCACGAAAGAGGCCGGATTAATCGGCGAAGTCGGCGGATTGAATATGGTCCAGGCGGATTACAACAACGATGGTCACATCGACGTTCTGGTGTTGCGCGGCGCATGGTTCGAAAAGCAAGGCCATCATCCCGATTCGCTCTTGCGCAACAATGGCAACGGCACCTTCGACGACGTGACCGAGGAAGCAGGGTTGCTGAGTTTTCACCCATCGCAGACTGCGAGTTGGTTCGATTTCAATAATGACGGCTGGCTCGACGTGTTTATTGGCAACGAAAGCGTTCCGGGCGACACAAACCGCTGCGAGCTCTTCCGAAATAATGGCAACGGCACGTTCACTGAATGCGCGGCGGAATCCGGGATTGACGCGTTGGGATTGATCAAGTCGGTCCACAGCGGCGACTACAATAATGACGGCTGGCCGGACTTCTATGTCTCGTGCCGCGGCCAACCGAATTACCTCTATCGAAATGATGGTCCGCAAAGCGCTGACAAATCTGCGAAAGGCGCTTGGCAGTTCACCAACGTCGCCAAGGAACTCGGTGTCTTTGCGCCGGTGTTCAGCTTTCCCTCGTGGTTTTTCGATTACGACAATGACGGCTGGTTAGACCTGTTCTCGTGTGGTTATGGGGTTAAGAATGCTGGCAGCGTCGCGGCCGATTATCTGGGGTTGCCGCACGGCGCGGAGCGAGCGCGCCTTTATCACAACAACCGGGACGGAACCTTCACGGATGTCACGAAGTCAGCAGGCCTTTATCGCGTGTTGCTCGCGATGTCCGGCAACTTTGGCGACCTCGATAGCGATGGCTTCCTCGACATCTATCTCGGCACGGGCGCGCCCGATCTCACGATGTTGATTCCAAATCGGATGATGCGGAACGACGCTGGCCAGCGCTTCCAGGATGTAACAACGTCAGGCGGATTCGGGAATGTGCAAAAAGGTCATGGCATTGCCTTTGGTGACCTTGATCATGATGGCGATCAGGACATCTATACTTCCATTGGCGGCGCTTATGAGGGCGATGTGTACTACAACGCGTTGTTCGAGAATCCCGGCCATGGCAATGATTGGCTCAAGCTCAAGTTGGTGGGGGTGAAATCCAACCGGGCCGCCATTGGCGCTCGGATCAAAGTTACGGTTGATACGCCAGCGGGCAAACGCGCCATCTACAAAACCGTGAATTCAGGAGGGACCTTTGGTTGCTCACCGCTTCGCCAGGAGTTTGGTCTCGGTCAGGCGAAGTCGATTGAAAGTGTCGAGATATGGTGGCCAACGTCGGGCATGCGACAATTGCTCACAGGCTTGGAAAAGAACCGGTGCTACTCAGTTCGTGAAGGTCAGACGAATGCAACTCGAATCGCATTGACGACTTTCAAATTCCCGTCCTCTGTCCACGCGCATCACCATCAGTAGGGCCAAGCATTCGGAGGAACACAGAAAGGCCAACGGTATTACTTTCGCAGGCCGGCCTGTCTCAGGCAATCGTCGAGCCATTGCGCGTCCGCGCCAGTTAGTGGCGGCTTGGGGTCGCCGGACAAGTCCAGGGCATTGTAACCGCCATCCTCAAAGCATTGGTCCACCAGCAGGTG
>VHDE01000065.1 GCA_016871515.1 Verrucomicrobiota bacterium | reverse complement strand
TAGCAGCGGGATGCACCATTGATGAGCAACGGAAAGTGGCTTGCGTTACCGTCGATGAATTTTTGGGCCGGTTGTCGGAGCTTGTGTCTGCGCGCCAGGCCAAACAGCCGGGGCCAGCTTCTGGCTCGGATCTGAAAGAGACCACCACCGGTCTTGATGTGTCGGGCGCCGACAGAGAAAACGCCACGAAGAAGATTTGGGAGGACATTAAGCGGAGGAAGAAACGGGACCGAGGCGAACAGGCGTGAGCCATCCGTGGCTGCGCGCAGATCTCCGGCTCGTCTTCGCTGCTTGAAAGCCTGTTCTCCGCTGATAAATTTCTGCCATGTTGCGCCGAACCAAACCGCCATCCCCCGCGGAGTTACGGACGCTGCTTCAGCCGTTTTGCCAAAAGCATAAAATTCGCAGGCTGGACATCTTTGGCTCAGCAGCCCACGGGACGGGAACCACGAACAGTGACGTTGACCTGCTGGTGACCACCGACGAATCGGCGCCCCCTTCTACGGCGGAGTTGCTCGATATGGCCGGCGAGGCGGAGGAGCTAGTGGGTGTCCCCGTGGGTTTTGTCCTGCGCCAGTCTTTGGAAAAATCGGCCAACCGTTACGCTCGGGAGTATATCCTAGCTGCTGCCGTCTGCGTTTATGGAAGCTGATCGACAGCGCTAGACGGATAGGGGAGGTGCGCTAACAGGCTTTCGGTTATGATTCGGGGGACGTTGAGTGAATTCCGCAGCGCGACGATTACCCTACGATTCGATCATCAGTGCATAGCGGCACATTTTCGCATAGCCCAACGTCAATACCTATCGTGCGCGGAGGCTGCACATGGCTCCGCACGCACGTCCGTCGTGTGCTGGTTTCATCTCAATCGACGTGCTTGGCAGTGATACGGTTGGCTAAAGCGCCCCAGGATCGCTCTTGCCGCACGTCATAGATGAACTGAGTGGTGCAATGTCGATGGTGTCATCGATGACAATATCAGGTTTGGCCGTGAAGCCCTCGAAAAAACCTGTCAGTCCATTTAGGTGAGCCACCTTCCGGCAGTAGTCGGCTCCTGCTGTGGACCAGAGGAACAGGTGGCAGTCAACAGCATCGACTCGATCCATATGTCGAGGATGCTATTTGGCAAGACGCGGGGAACTAGCCGTTCCATGGGATCATTTGATTTCGCGTCTGCGGATCGATCCTTAAGGAGCCCGCCGCCATGATGTGCGCGGCGACGTAGAAATCCTCGGTCGCGCGGTGGCGGGGATGTGGCAGCGGCTCCGGCTGGACCGTTCGTTCGACGGTGTACCCAGGCATGGGGCGTTCTTGCCTCATGTGCATACTCCATGATAAAGTATGCAGCATGAAGCATCGAATAACTCTGAGCATTGATCCTGAGGTGTCACGACAGGCCAAAAAACTCGCGCATGCCAAGCAAACCACCGTGTCGGGCTTGGTAGAAGGATTCCTTCGTTCCACGTCGATGCCCACGAGACGGAAAACCGGCTCGTTTGTCGAGCGGTGGGCGGGCAAGTTTGCCGTAAGCCAGTCGAAGCCGGGTGATTTGCGTTTGGAGGGATTGAAGGCCAAGCACGGGCTGACGACTCGATGAAAGTTCTTTTCGACACGGACATCTTGTTGGACGTTGCACTGCGCCGCGCCGAGTTCTTTGAGGACAGCGCGGCGGTTTTGCGGTGGGCAGAATCCGAACCAGGTCAAGCGTCCGTTGCCTGGCATTCGCTCTCCAATATTAACTACCTTCTGAGACCGGATGCGCGTCCATTCATAACTGACTTGTTGGAGTTTGTGGTTATCCCAACAACGGGAACGAACGCTGCAAAGCAAGCGCTTCGGTTTCCGATGAAAGATTTTGAGGATGCTTTGCAGGCCGCAGCCGCGCTTAGTTTTGGAGCAGCCTATGTTGTCACTCGCAATATGGCGCACTACCGCAAGTCTCCTGTGCCTGGAATCTCACCGGCTGAATTTGCGCGGAAAGTAGCCAGATAGAGCCCGTTTTGAGAATTGCCTTGGTTTGACCCGGGACAACATCGATACCGAGAATGCCACTTATCAGGTATTAGCAACAAACCCGCAAAACAAGTCCTCTTGCCCGTTCACCGCGATCTCCTCCACCACCTGCACGCTTTAAAAGCCGACGCGTTCGCTGCAAGGATGACATTGCCCCGGTTCTCCGGCTCCTCTTCGCTGCTTGAAGCCCTATTGTCCGATGATAAATTTCTGCCATGTTGCGCTGAACCAAACCGCGATCCCTCGCGGAGTTACGGACGCTGCTTCAGCCGTTTTGCCAAAAGCATGAAATTCGCAGGCTGGACATCTTTGGCTCAGCAGCCCACGGGACGGGAACCACGAACCGTGACGTTGCTGGTGACCACCGACGGATCGGCGCCCCCTTCTACAGCGGAGTTGCTCGATATGGCCGGCGAGGCGGAGGAACTAGTGGGCGTCCCCGTGGGTTTTGGCCAACTCGGGCGAAGTTGATCGTCGAGCGCAGCACGTGAACGTCCCAGAGAAGTTCGATTCAGCAAAGTTGGTATCGAGAGTTCCACTTCCCAAAACGGAGGGAATAGGATCAAAGGAAACGCTGGCAAAACGCCGATTTGCGGGCGTTTTTTGCTGTTGTTACTTCCCAAAAAACTTCCCACTGGCGTGCCTGAGATTTTCTTCCCAGTGATAAACTCTTTGGGGATAAGTAACTTGCAGAAGTTGTAGCGGGTGAAGGGAATCGAACCCTCGTCTCAGCATCTCGATCTCGGATGTGATCGATCTGAACATTTGCCAGGGAGCCGAAGGGCGATTTCAGGAACCCGTGTTAACGCCGATGCAGCCTCTCTGCGGCAGTACAATCGGACATTAGCCGATAAACTTTAGAGGGAATTTCGCGCCAGTCCTTTTAGATAACTCGCAGTTGCTCGCGCTATTTCACTCGCCGGCTCGTTTGGAGTGCCCGCCTGATGAACGGTAATCGGACCCGAATAGCGGACCAACCCCAAGGCCTGAAAGACCCGCTCAAAGTTTATCCCGCCAACTTCGTGAACCGGAATCAAATCGAATGACACTGGGCCTCGGCGCCAGGTTGTGAGAGTCATTTTGCCCTCCCTTCTCAGAAGCTGGTTTTGCAAGTAAACATTGAATATCCATGGTGCAAGCCGCTCCACTGTTGCCTGGCCGTACTCTTGTCCGCATAACTCGAGGTTGGCCGGTTCATAGATGATCCCAAAGTTTGGCCGATCAATCCTTCGGAGAGTTCGCTCGATCCCTTCGACCGTCTCAAACAGGCTCTGCGTATGGCATTGATGAACCAATTTGAGGCCGAACTCCGCCGCCTCATCTGAAGCGCGTTTAGCCCAGTCAATATCTTGCTCGCTCTTGAGCGCCACGCGAATCAAAGGCGCTCCAAGTCTGCCCGCAAGTTCGAGATGCGGCCCAATCTTCCGGAGACATGCAGGGCCGTGCTCATTATTGTATACGACATCGAAATTGCCCGTGATCATTGTCACACCCAAACGCCGGGCCGCCAGAATTGCTGCTGCGTTTTCGACCGCATTTTGTGGCGAATGAATGCCCACTTGCGACGCCCGCATGCAGAGAGCGTCATAGCCGGCGGCGATGGCGAGCTCAGCGAGGGCGGGTAAACTCAACGAAGCTTTCTCCTTCGAAGCAAACTCTTCCGCGATCCGGACCGACAGGGATAATGTCATGAACGCCGGTATTTCCCTGAATCGGCCCGCTCTGTCAATCGCCAACGTCACCCGTAGTCACCCGTAGGACGTGCGTCTCGCCTGTCCTGCTTTTGGTGTCGGCAAATGCTGGACAGGCGGGACGCCTATCCTGCGACGCCGGTTCATGGGCAGAATCGCTGGGAAAAAGCAAGCCGCGGCTTCTCTTCGTTGTCCGCGCACCTTACTATGGCGTGATGGCGCACATCACAATCTTTAACGAGCTGGAGGCGTCGGGTCCTCTCAAGCAACTTTACGACGCCGCACTCTCTCGCGCAGGTTGCGTGGCAAACATTATTAAAGTAACGAGCCGCGATGCCGCCACGGCTCATGCCTCGATCAACTTCTATGTCAGCCTTATGAAGAAGGAAAATGCCCTGAGCAAACCGCGCAAAGAGATGCTGGCCGCTGTGGTCAGCAACATCAACGATTGTTACTACTGAACGCTGTCGCATGCCGAGGATTTCCGTGTGGAATCCAAAAATGATCACGTGGCCAATCACCTCATTTATGATTATCGCCTAGCTCCATTGGAAGGGCCGGACCGCGCGCTATGCGATTTCGCAGCAAAGCCCACTCTTGTTCCGAGTGCCGTCTCCGAAGCCGACATCACTCGGCTCCGCCAGTCAGGTTTTACGGACGATCAACTCGGCGTCGCAGTCCAAGTAATCGGCTACTTCAATTACATCAATCGCGTTGCTGAAGGTCTGGGCGTTGATCCTGAACCGTGGATGACGCCATCGGCCGGGGAATGGCGCAAGCGAAAGGCTAAGAGAAGAACTATCGCCGAGAGCTTTAGGGAGCGTCCTTTCTAGCTGTAGCGGCGTCTCGTAAGAGCGCCGCATTCTTCCCGCCAAAGCTGGCCGCGCTCTTACGAGACGCCGCTACAACTGAACGGACGCGCCCTTCCGAGAGCTTGTCCGTCCCACTATGCGATTGACGCGCGCGAGATTGCGGATAACCGTCAGGACTTAATTTGCAGCGTTTCAGGAATCTATGAAAGCTCTTGCCCTCATTCCGGCTTTCGGCCTGGGACTGCTTCCCGTCGTGGTCGTACAATCGCAAGACTCGGACCGGCCGCACTACAAGACAGGTCCTTTTGCGACCAAGAAACTGGGTTTCGATATTCAAAGGGCGCTCAAGCCCCAATATCAGGATAAGGTCCACGTCGAACCGATTCTTATGGAATTGGACGACATGCCATTCGTCAAACTTGAGGAACTTCCAGAAGAGCCCAAGCCCTTGCCCGTCATCATGATTTCGCAAGGTTTCGTTGACCTGATCAACAACGTCGCCCACGCCAAAGCCATCGATAAGATCGAGAAGGGATATTTTCAGAAATATATTCTCAGTCTCGCGCAGGAAACGGGAGAAAAGGAGTTGAAGCCGCTTCCGAAGGACACGAATCCGGCATATTGGACGGAAGACATGATCAACGAGCAGTACAGCAATTTTAATTCAATCGTCGGCACGATGGTCGGCGTCAAACTGGCGAACCATTACTTGGGACATTACAAGAAGTACGCCACTCAGATGAATGCCGAGTCCGGCAAGCAAACCCCGATGAATAATCTGCTGACTCCGAAGGAATGGGACGAAGTTCTGAGACTGGGCGTGCGCAATGCGCTCGACGCCGGCTGCACCATCGAAGGGGTCCTGCCGTTCTTCGAGTGCTTTGATAAAATGCCCAAACGTCCCGCCTGGACGTCGTTCTGCGTGCCGGACACCGCCAAATATCGGGAAATGCGAAGGGCCCTCGAGAAGATTCAAAAAGACTTCTTTGCCGGAAAAGAATAGCCCGGCTTACATTGGGGCGCCGACATGACTCTCAAGCGCGGACGACGCGCTAACGCTTCGCGCAGCTCACAAATTCCAATTCCTGCCGGCGGGGAATGAGGCCATTTTCGAAAGCTTGCCCCAAAAAGCGCCGAATGGCCTCGCGCCCTTTATCGCCATAATCAATCGTCCAGTGATTGACGTACATTCCGACAAATCGATCGGCCAATGCCAAACCCATGTCACGGGCAAAAGCGAGCGCGTACTCGACCGCTGCGGAGCGATGCTCGAGACTATAGGCAATGCTAGCGGCTAGAATCTCGGCGATTTTCTGGCGGGACGCCGGTTCCAGCCGTTTGTGAACTACATTGCCGCCTAAGGGCAGGGGCAATCCATCATTCTCCCGTCCCCACCAAACACCTAAGTCCTCACACAATTCCAATCCTTCCTTCTTATAAGTCAATTGCCCCTCGTGGATAATCAGGCCGATGTCCGCTTGGCCGGAGCGCACCGCTTGAAAAATCTGGTCGAACGGAACAACCACGTAATTGATTTCACGCGCCGCCTTCTGAAGCCAGAGTTGGAGCGCCAGAAACGCGCTTGTCATTGTTCCAGGCACGGCAATTTTCCTTTCCCGAATTTCCTCCTTGGTGAATGCGCGCTTGGCCACGAGCATTGGCCCGTATCCGTCGCCCATGCTCGCGCCGCTTGGCAGCAAGGCGTATCGGTCACTCACGTAAGCGTAGGCGTGAATGCTAATGGCCGAGATGTCCAATTCGCCGCGCGTGGCCCGTTCGTTCAGCGTTTGGATGTCCTGCAACACATGCTGAAATCGGAATCCGTCGCAGGGAATTAACTCGCGCGCCAATGCATAAAACATGAAGGCGTCGTCGGGATCCGGTGAGTGTCCGAGCGTTAACGTCTGTATCGCCATGGAAAGAGACTAGCGTCGAAATCCGAGATTCGAAATCCGAAATTCGAAATTGATCAAAACAAATCTCAATTCCGGCTTTGGAGGCGTCGACAATCCTTGAAGTCAGGCCAGAACTTGCTTGATCACGTCTCCGTGCACATCCGTCAGGCGGAAGTCGCGGCCATCATAACGATAGGTGAGCTTTTCATGATGGAGACCGAGCAAATGAAGGATAGTCGCGTGAAGGTCGTGCATGTGGACTTTCCCCTGCACTGCCAAGTGACCGAATTCATCCGTCTCACCAAACGCGAAACCGCGTTTCACGCCGCCGCCCGCGAGCCAGACGGTAAATCCGCCGGGGTTATGATCGCGGCCTGTGCCATTCTTTTCCGCGTAAGGGGTCCGGCCGAATTCGCCGCCCCACCAAACAATCGTGTCGTCAAGCAATCCGCGCTGCTTCAAATCGGCCATCAACCCCGCGACCGGTTTATCCACTGCGCGCGCGTGGTCCGCGTGCTTGGGCAAATTCGAATGCTGGTCCCAGGCCGGATTTGCCGTGTTATCGCCATAGGTCACTTGCACGTAGCGGACCCCTGCCTCGCAGAGGCGCCGCGCCATGAGGCATTGGCGCCCGAAGTTGTCGGTGCTTTTTTCGCCAATTCCATACATGGCCAGCGTCGCCGGAGATTCCTTCGAAATATCAATGACGTCCGGCGCATGACTCTGCATCCGCCATGCGACCTCGAAGGAATTGATGACGGCTTCCAGTTCGGAATCACCGGGATTTCGTTTGAGCTGCTCGCCATTAATCTCGCGCAGCAGATCGAACTGCCGGCGTTGCGCAGCCGCTGACGACGCGCTCGTCAAGTTGCGAATCGCTGCTTCGGTCGCAGCCGCGCCGGCCTTGCCTAAAGCCGTTCCTTGGAACACAGGCGGCAAAAACGCTTGGCCATAATTGCGCGGGCCTCCGTTGCCGCTCGAAGGACCAATCGTCACAAACCCTGGCAAGTTTTCGTTCTCTGTGCCCAAGCCGTAGCTGATCCAGGAACCGATCGATGGGCGAATGAAATTAGTGGCCCCGCAATGCAAGAACAAAGTCGCCGGACCATGCGCCACGCCTTCCGTTTGCAGGGAGTGTATGAAGCAGAGATCATCCACATGCCGCGCCATTTCAGGGAACAACTCGGAGACCCAGCGTCCGCTTTGGCCGTGCCGCGCAAATTTCCAGGGCGATTTCATGACGCGCTGCGACGACGCGCGATTGCCCGTATTAGCGATCGTGCGCGCATCAGCAAAGTTCAGCATTTTTCCATCCTGTGTTTCCAGGAGCGGTTTGTAATCGAAGGTATCGACGTGGCTCGGTCCTCCTTGCATGAAAATGAAGATGACACGCTTCGCGCGCGGATTGAAATGCGGCACGCGGGGCGCAAGCGGATTGTTAGTTCTCGCGAGGGTGTGCTTTCCCGCCATCGCGGCCAGAGCCAGATAGCCGAAGCCGCATGCCATCGACTTGAGCGCCTGCCGGCGCGTTACGAATGTTGAACCGGGCATGACTTTAAGGTTGCTCGCTACACTTTATCGTTCAAAAATTTCAATGCAAGTAACGGAAATCGACCGATGCAAACAGCGTTTGGAACAATTCAGTCCAGTGTTCCACGCTTTGGGCTTGCCCTTTCTCATCAGGCGCTCCCGCCAAATATTTTAGGGCGACCACCAGTTCGCCCTCGGTTGGCGGACGGCTCAACACGAGCTGAAAAGCTTTCTTGATTCTTTCCCGCTCGCTGGCGAACGGCGCGGTCAACGAGCGTTCTGCCGCGTGCCGAGCTTGCTCGACCACAAAGGGATGATTCATCAAGAAGAGCGCTTGGGGCGCAACTGTGCTGACATTCCGCACTCCGGCCACTACGCTCGGGTCAGCAAAATCAAAAGCTTCGAACAATTCCGGCAGAGCATTCCGCAGCACGGGAACATAAATGCTCCGGCGCGTCTCCGTATCTTTGTATCCATAATCGGCCGCCGTTCCAGGCGTAATGGTCGGTCCAGTCGAATTCAGCTTGAGCTGTCCGCTCACCGAAAGGATCGTATCGCGAATGCACTCTGCCTCCAGCCGGCGCCGATTCATTCGCCAGAGCAATCGATTCTCCGGATCAGCTGTCGCCGCGTCGGTAAAGACGCGCCCTAAATTCTCCACGACCTGATTCGGCGCAACTTCCGTCGAAGCCAGCTGGTAGGCATGCGAAAGCGTCAGTTCGCGAATCAGCCACTTCATCGACCATCCTTCCTCCATAAAGCGAACTGCCAGGTAATCCAGCAATTCAGGATGCGACGGCAGCTCTCCCGTCGCGCCAAAGTTGTCGGTTGTTCGCACTAAGCCGGCGCCGAAAAGCCAATGCCAAACTCGATTCACCATGACCCGCGATGTCAGCGGATTTAGCGGGGTTGCCAGCCATTGGCCGAATTCACGCCGGCCACTCTCGCTTGTTGGCATTGCCGGAGCCGCGCCATACGTTGCCACGCGCAGGAAACCGCGCGGCACTTTCGCCGCAAGATTATGGACGCTGCCACGAATGTGAATCGCGGCGTCGCCAATTTGTTCTTCTTCCTGTACAGACATTACCATCGACCGTTTGGGACCGCTCTCAACTAACCGCTTCAGCTCACTCTCCAGGCGCTTAATGTCATCAGTCATCTTCTTTGCATCAGTCCCCTGTTCCCCTTTGGCTGAACGTGCCGGGGAGCTCGATTTTTCTTGGATGGGCGCAATGGGCGTTTCAAGCTCATCGACCGGGATGAATTGCACCGCATCCGCAATCACGTGGCCCGCGGTGCCTTGGTTCGAGACCAACACAAACCCTTGGCCATTCTGTTCGAAGCGGTGTTGGCCCAACGAGACAAACCGTCCGTCAATCGGCGGCGTGATCTTTTGGTTCACACGGATGACGGCTTCGCCGTCCGCGCTGAAAACGGTCACGGGAACTTCGGTGGACCGATTCGAACTCGGGATGTAAGCCAGGCGGATTTCGTACTTCCCGGCTTTCGGCAACTCCGGCTGAAAGGTCAGCGTCTTCTCTCCTTTGCCTGTGTCGAGATCATGGAGATAGCCGGCGCCAATGTACCGGGCTGAATACTGCGAATGCTTCCACTCGCCGACACGCTTTGCCTCCGCGTCATCAACCACAATGCCCGGCAAGTCTTTTGCCGCAATAGCCACTGCCGCACGATTCGATCCACCCTCGGAAGTCGCAGCGAGTTTCGCGAGCGTTTCCTTCGCAAGCTTTACCCGAGATTGGAGCGCTGTGACCGCGGCTTCGTGCTGTTTCAAAACCTGTTCCTGCCCCGCTTCCTCGGGCAAAGGCGCCTCAATCCAATTCGACACATTCGCGTGGATGAGTGTCTTGGTGCTCCGAAGGATGCCAGCCATCGCGTAATAATCGCGGGTTGGAATTGGGTCGAATTTGTGATCGTGGCAGCGCGCGCAGCCGATTGTCTGAGCGAGAAAAGCTTTGCCAATCGTATCGAGCTGTTCGTCCACGACGTCCATGCGAAGCTGCGCTTTATCTTGCTCCTCGAGGACCGTATTACCGAGTGTCAGAAACGTGGTGGCGGTCAATTGCCGGCGGCGTTCTTGAAGAGATGAAGCTGGCATGAGATCACCCGCGAGTTGCTCTTGGACAAAGCGGTCATAAGGCAAGTCGCGGTTAAAGGCCTCGATCACGTAATCGCGATAACGCCAAGCTTCTTTGAAAACAAACCCGCGCAAGGTCACCGATTCGCCAAAACGCGCCACATCCAGCCAATGACGCGCCCAGCGTTCGCCAAATTGGGGCGAAGCAAGCAGGCGTTCGACGAGGCGCGCGAAAGCATTGGGCGATTGGTCCTGCACAAAATCGTCCACTTCGTCTGGAGTTGGAGGCAGCCCAACCAGGTCATAATAGACGCGGCGCAGCAGCGTGGTCCGATCCGCGTCCGTCACCGGTCGGAGTCCTTTCGATTCGAGCTTGGCTAGAAGAAACCGATCCACATCGTTGTATGGCCATGCGATGTTCGTCACCGAAGGAGGAATGCTTTTTCGCGGAAGCTGATAGGCCCAAAACCGATCGCCGTTCGGATTCTCCTCGGCAGCATTGGCCAGTGCGGTGATGGCGAGAGCGAGACACGCCAGCAGTCTCACGAGAGTGAGCCGTGGAGCAGAATCGCGCCTGCCAGCCAGACCTTTTGTCTGCCGTTGTGATTTGAACACATCCATCGAGCCTATTGCAATCTTTGTCGTAAACTTAATCGTCAACTTTGTCGCGCGCGATCAAAACTGTCGGTGAAGATAGGGCCAGAACAAGGGATTGGCCTCGTTCATGACAGCGCATTACCCTTGTTCCAGCGCGGCGTTGATCACCGAATACAAAATTAACCTCGCTTCCCCTCAAATCTTTAGAAACAGCTTCCGGCGGTGCATCCAATAAAGAATTAACCAAAGCACAAGCAGAATGGCCGCGCCTCGGAACAAGGGTTCGCAGGCAGTCCCGAACGCTTTGAAGAAGTCAGCGCCCAAGTGCGTGTTCAACGTATTTCGGATAAAGCCGGCAAAGAGCCAGTCCATCGTGTAGGCGGCGATAGAGTTCATGCCGATGACAACCAATGGGAAGGCCCATCCTTTCGAGCGCTTCCAATCAATAATCGCATAAAACGCCGCCAGGAACAGAAAGCACCAACCGGCGCTGAAGATTGTCCAAGTCGGTGTCCAAATGCGCTTCACGTTCGGGCACACGCCTGTGGCATTCAGCAGCCAGCCCAGCACCAAACAAATTCCACCAGCCGCCGCCAACCGCGTAATCTTTCTTTCGGGAGACCCATCCGAGCGAAGCCAGCCGCCGGCGATTAATCCTAGAAGCATGGTGCCAAGTGTTGGAATGAAACTCAGCGTGGCATAACCGCCGCCGTTAAACTCAAACGGCTTTTCGCGCGGAAATAGATTCAGAAACCAAGTGTCGAACGCCCAGGCCAAGTTCGTATTCTTGTTCCAGTGCGCGGCGAAGCCCGTCAGCTCGTGGGGCCAGTCATTAGGAACACCGACTTTTGTGGTGTCGAAGTCCGAAGCAGGCAGCGGATACAGCGCGAACGCAGCCCAGTACCCAAGAAGAATCAGTGCGACCGACGTCCATTGAACGCGAGTCGAGCGCAAGCCAACTAAAAATAGGAATGTGTAACCAAGTCCAATCTGGGTCAGGGTATCCTCGAAAGTGAAGTTGGTTTGCTTGCGGCCAATCGAGCGAAGAAAGATGCCGAGAAAAATCAAAGCGAGCGAACGCCAAACAGCGTGCCCGAACATTTGGGCGAACGATTGCCCTTTCGCAATCCGGCTCGCGATGGAAAACGACAGTGCCGTCCCGACGAGGAATGAAAAGGAAGGCTGAATCAAATCGTGCAGGGAACAGCCTATCCAGGAGACATGGCTTTGGTGGTGGTGAAGGAATTGCCAGAAACCGCTGTGCGGGAGCGCCTCGGCGACGCGCGAAAGGGACAGCACCTCGGCCATCATCAGAAACATGACCAAGCCGCGGTACGCGTCAATCGATGTTAAACGCTGGGCGCTGGATGGGGCAGGGGCCTCAATTCGGATAGCCGTGCGGCTGCTGGCTGTGCCACTCGGCGGCGCGGAACTCATGCGCCGGATTCTGGAGAATCCAAAGCAGGCTGTCGATACTCAGTTTGCAGTTTGACGGCCCCAATGGAGAGGGTAACTATTCGCCTTTGCCTGGGCGCATCATCAACCGCGACGACTCAATAAAGCGCCTCCCATTGCTAGCCGCCGCAGCGCTTGGCCTGCTGTCTAGAACGCTCAGTGTTCCGAGGACGTACACAGAACTTGGTCGCGGCGTCGAGCAAGTCGTGTTCGCCGGGCGGCAGCAAATTAACGACGCGTGGCTGCGCACCTATCACGAAACCGGGCGGTTGATTCACGAGCATCTCTTGCTAAACAATGACCGCGCGGATTACGGTGCAAAGGTGTTCAAACGCCTCGCGGCCGACACCGGCATCGAGAAGCGCACTCGTTATCAATGTGCGCAGTTTTACCGGTATTTCCCAATTGTGAGCGCGCGCTCACAATTGACCTGGGCTCATTACCGGGTGTTGTGCCAAGTGGCCGACCAGGGACAGCGCGACACCCTCCACGCCGCCGCCATCAAACACCAGTGGACCACCGACCAGATGGCGGAACACGTTCGGCCGGTCAATGCCGCCCTGAAACTCATCGCCGATGCGAGCGGAGTCAACGAAGGCAACCCGGCTCTCCAGCTTCTGACGCCCAAGCGCGGCACAGTCGGCCTCTATAACATCGTTGCGCGCGGCGACACATTGGCCATCGATGTTCAAGGGCCTCATCAAGGCCAATCTGTTTTGCCCAGGCGCAGAGTGTCCCATAGGCAGCGATTTCCTAATGCTCGATCTTTTGAGCTGAGGCAATTAGTGAGGCGCCCAGTGCAGGCGAATCTTCGTGTTCTTCCATCATCTCTTTGCCCTCCTCAATCAAGCCTTCCATCCCTTTGCATTTCTTCCTTTTAAGCGATTCGTCCAATGCATCCATTACCTCATCGAGGCGCGAGATTTGGCCTTCGGTTTCTTCAAGATGCGACTCGAATGCCTCGCGAAGCTCTTCTGCTTGGGCGGCTGCGGCCATTTTCGGAAGCGCCTTCAGAAGCTGCTGCTCGGCGTTGTAAATATCGGCAAGTTCCTCGAGAAAGAGCTCCCGCAAGTCTGTGTCCACCGAGTCGGGGCGCGCGGATTCAGCTGAGTTCGGCCCAAGGATTTCCGCCCAAACGATGCACGACGTTTCTGCAACGTAAGCGCAGCAGCCCAATAACTGAATAGTTTTAGTTGTCCTCCGCGGATACAGGGCAGACGCATCTAAAACCTTCGATTAATTGGCGTTTTGTATCATTTTACGACCCGAATCGAACGGCGCATTGGGACCATGAACCCGGTGCATAAAGCCCCTCTCCCTAACCCTCTCCCCATCCGATGGGGAGAGGGGCTCCTTTTTGCCTTCGCCAGCCACAGTTCACAAGCAGGTTTATCGGGAGCCTTCACGTTCTTTCTAACGCGCATTGGGACCATGAACCAACACGTGGTAGGGCGGCGTTGCTGCGCCGCCGCAATTACTGTTCGCAGGCTGCGGAGCACCGCAGCCCTACCTCGCGGTTCATGGAAAGTTTAGATGCGTCTACCCTGTCCGCGGACGCGGATATTGCCAGCGTTGACAATCCGATATTCGACCAGTACGGTTTAATGGTTCCCATGGTTCAACGCGCCGTCAGCATCGCAGTTTGCCTTCTCTATCTGATGGTTTCACTGTCGGTTGCCTCGCTGCATCATCACGACGCCGATTCGCACGAGCCCTGCGCTGCGTGCGCATGGCAAAGGAACACACTTGCGGATGTGCCCGCGCCAACTGGTCTGGCCGCAGTTCCAGCCATGGTCTTCCGGCTATCTGAAGCAATGTCTGTCTCACTTTCTTCTCCGATTCTTCTGACCGCAATGGCCAGGGCGCCGCCGGCGTTCCTGGTCTGATCTACTGCGGTTTCGTTTAGTCCTTTTAATTTAACCTCTTCAAGTTGGATTCCAGCTTGAGGAATTACCTTTTGGGATTGGCATATGAAGAATCTGAATTTGAGTTGTTTGATGATAATTATCTCTTTGGCCTCCTCTCGCCTCCAGGCAGCAAAAGGTCCAGATCTGCAGGCTTTGAAACGGGAACTCCAGGAGTTGCGCGAACGCACCGATGAGTTGCAGCGCAAGATTGAGCAGTACGAAAGTAAAACTTCCACGCAACCACAACCACAACCGCTGCCGCGGCCGGCGGTTGTTGATGTCCCAAAACAGACGCCTGCAACCGCCGGTGCCACCAACGTCGTGGCTCGGCCGTGGTCGCCCACCGATCCGATACGGCTGTTAGGCACGCAGCGCAACTATCTGAATTTGTCCTTTGATGCTCTCGTGGCCGCGGGAACTTCAACGGCCGACGATATTCAGTCCCTGCAACTTGGCGGACACGACCCGAACCAGCGCGGTTTCACTGTGCAGAACTTGGAAACAACGTTGGATGGCAAAGTCGATCCCTATTTCCGAGGGCAGGCGAACATCATTCTACAAATCGACCCCGAAGGCGAAACAGCTCTCGAGGCCGAAGAAGCGTACTTGGAAACGCTCTCCTTGCCTTGGAATTTGCAAGTGCGAGCCGGACATTTCTTCACCGAATTCGGGCGGCTCAATCCGACACATCCTCATCTGTGGGACTTTGTTGACCAGCCACTCATCAACGGGCGGCTCTTCGGCGCGGATGGGCTTCGCAATCCGGGAGCGCGCTTATCATGGCTCGTTCCCACGCCGTTTTATTCCGAGTTGTTCCTCGCCGTGCAGAACAGTCAGGGCGAAACCTCTCAGAGCTTCCGGAACAGTCACGAAGACGAGCCTTACTTGGGACGCCTGCACGACACGGGTCGTGTTCGATCTGTCAATGACGTGCTCTTTGCGCCGCGTTACGCCGCTTCGTTCAATTTGAGTGATTCACAGACTCTATTGATGGGCGCATCCGCGGCATTCGGTCCGAATGGAAGCGGTCGCGATGCGGACACACAAATCTACGGAGTTGACCTGTTTTGGAAATGGAAACCGGTCAATCATCATGGCGGTTTTCCGTTTGTGAGCTGGCAATCCGAAGCGATGCTCCGGCGCTTCAAAGCCGATGCCTTCGATTGGGATCTTGATGGCGATTCCGCGCTTAATCCCGACGGCAGCGAACAGGACCTGAACGGTGATGGCATTCCCGATCTTCTGCCAAACGAAATACTGAGCGACTACGGGTTCTATTCGCAACTGGCCTACGGGTTCAGGAAAGGCTGGGTCGCCGGTTTGCGCGGCGATTGGGTGAGCAGTGACGCCGCTCGATACGAAAGATTGTTTGGGCGCGATGCGGACCGCGCTCAGCGCTGGCGTGTTGCGCCGAACCTCACCTGGTATCCGAGCGAGTTCTCCAAGATTCGTCTTCAATATAACTTCGACCGGCGGCGGTCAATTGGCGACGACCATTCGGTTTGGTTGCAGTTGGAATTCCTGTTGGGCAGCCACGCTGCGCACAAGTTCTAGTATGTACTCCACGCAACCTATCTTGCTCATGAAAGCCAAATTTCTCATACTAACTGCGATGCTGTTCGCAGGCGCGGCGCACGCGGCTCTCAACGTCGTGGCCACCATCTCCGATTTCGGCGCCATTGCCGAGGAGATCGGCGCCGATAAAATCAAAGTCACCACGATCTGCAAAGGGACGGAAGACGCACATTTTGTCAGCGCCCGGCCTGGGTTCATCCGCCTTTTGAACCAAGCTGATGTTTTGTTGGAAGGCGGCGCGGATTTGGAAGCGGGCTGGCTGCCAACGCTCGTCAATGGAGCGCGCAACCAGAAGATTCAGTCCGAGGCGCCTGGGCGCGTCCTGTTGTCGCGAGGAATAACATTGCTCGAAGTTCCGACTGGGCCGATTGATCGTTCGATGGGAGACGTGCATCCGTTTGGCAATCCACACTTCTGGCTGGACCCGGCGAACGGCAAGATCATGGCGAACAATTTAGCAGAGGCCTTCAGCCGGCTTGATCCTTCCAACGCGCGGAGTTATGACCGCAATCGTCAAAAGTTTAATGAACGGCTGGAGCGCAAGCTGAACGAGTGGGCGAAGTTGATGGAGCCTTATCGCGGAACCAAAGTGGTTACCTATCACAAATCGTTTGATTACCTGTTGGCGCGCTTTGGCCTGGAACTCGCCGGAACAATTGAACCGAAGCCAGGGATTGAACCTGGAGCCGCCTACGTCAAACTGCTCATCTCGCGGCTTAAGGTCGAGGGCGTGAAATTGATATTGATCGAACCGTATCGCCCCCGCAAAACGCCGGAGTACGTCGCGCAAGCGAGCGGTGGCAAAATAGTCATCGTCCCGGAAAGAGTCGGTGGTCACGAAAAAGCAAAAGACTTCTTTGGTCTTTTCGAGTATGACCTTGCTCAAATTGCGGCTGCACTGAAGGAAACCAAGTGACCGGCGACTCGCTCTTGACCCTAGACCAAGTGGCGGTCGGTTATGGCCGCCATGCGGTTCTCTCGGACGTTAATCTTACCCTGCCGCGCGGCAGCTTCAGCGGCTTGCTCGGCGCGAACGGTTCCGGCAAATCCACATTGATCAAGTCGATTCTTGGCATCCTCCCGCCTCTGACCGGCCGGGTCGAATTTGCTTCTGAGGCGGGGCGAGCGCTGGCTCTCGGTTATGTGCCGCAGCGCGATGTGTTCGACCCGGTCTATCTCCTGTCGAGCTTTGAAGTGGTGCTGATGGGAACGTGCGGACGCGTTCGCCCCGGCCGGCGCATCGATGCCGCAGAAAAAGAATGGGCACGCCAATGTTTGCGGGAAGCAGGCGCCGAGCAGTTGAGCGAGCAGATGTTCGCTCAGCTCTCAGGCGGCCAGAAGCAACGAGTTCTCATCGCTCGCGCGCTGGCGACGAAGCCGGATTTTCTGCTGCTGGACGAACCGACCGCTGGCATCGACGCCACGGCCAGGCAGTCGATCATGGATGTGCTGAGAGAAATTCATGCCCGCCAGCGGCTGACTATTCTCATGGCCAGCCATGATCTGCTCGTCGTTCGCACTTACGTGGAACACGTGATCTGGCTGCACCAGGGGAGAATCCAACAGGGACCCGTGAGTCAACTGTTAACACCGGCGAACATCGAGGAAATTCTCGACTTGGAAATGCATTGAATGCGTATGGAGATGTGGCGCGAAATTCTAGACCCGGACTTTCTGCTCCGAAACTCCGTTTACATGAGTGTCTTGGTGGGATTGGCGTGTCCATTGGTGGGGACCTATTTGCTGTTGCGACGGCTGATTTTCATGGGAGTCGCGCTGCCGCACATTTCATCCTGCGGCATAGCTTTTGCCTTCGCGTTCCATACTTGGGGCCTGATTCCGCACATGGAGGAAGGAGAACACACACTCGCTTTGGCAGGGTCCACGATCTTTACGCTCGGGGCGATTTTAGGCTTTTCGTGGTTCGAGAAGCGTGGTCGCAGCTTGATCGAGGCGAGCATCGGGACGGCCTACGTCTTAGCGGGAGCCTGGAGTATTCTGCTGCTGGTGAAGAATCCGCATGGTGAACACGGTCTGCTAGATCGGCTCAAAGGAGAAATCATCGCGGTGTCGAACGCGAGTTTGGGCTGGACCTTTGTGGTTTTTGCGATCGTTGCGCTGACGTTTTTCATTTTTCAAAAGGAATTCCTGCTTGTTTCGTTCGACCGCGAGACTGCTGTTACGCTGAAAAAGAACGTCGATTTCTGGAATACGTTTCTCTTTCTGCTCATCGGCCTCACCATTTCCGTTTCGGTGTTAAGTGTCGGTCCGTTGGTGACATTTGGATTCTTGCTATTGCCTCCTTTGATTGCCCACGGGTTTGCTTCTAACATGCGGCAATTTATTTGGGGAGCGACCGCTATTGGCGGTGTCAGCGCTCTGGTCGGTTTCTATATTGCGTATCGCTGGGACTTGCCAGTGGGCCCCACCGACGTGGCCTTGCTCGGGGTTGTCTATGTTCTGTCGACAATAGTGAACAGATCAATCGCGCTCCGGCCGGCGACAGCGCATAAGAGTTCGCCTTAATGCAAGACGCCGTTCCGTACGGAGGATGGTTCTGGCAAAGCTGAGGTCAAAAGCGAGTGTTTAAGGAAAGCGCGCGCCTCGGTTATCGACGGGTCGCTCGCAGCTTGTGCATGGTGAACTCCTCGGTCAGAGCCGATCGGTCGGCGGTTTGAAACCGCTCCGGCAAATAGCGCCGGTCGGAGCACGCAAGCACCGCGGCCAATTCCTGCAAGGCGAGCAAATGAGGATCCAATGGATCGATGAACGAGTTGACCGCTTCCTCTAAATCGGCAAGTTGCACGTCATCATCACGTCCGGCCAGCACGGCGCGTTCTTTGGCGCGAATTAGAATTGATTCGACATCGCTGCCCGTGAGCGGACGGGCGCCTAACTGGTCGCGAACGTAGATTCTGCTCGGCTCGCCCAATGCAATTTTCTTCACCCTGGCAATGGTCTCGAACAGGGCCAGAACATCTTCGACGCCTTGCGCGGCAAAAAGAGGAATGCAAAGACCAAAACGCCCTTGGCGTTTCATGTCGATGGCCAGCAAATCGGGCCGCGAGGTCATCGCCACCCAAAGCTCGCGTCCCCGCAGTGATGAATCTCCCAGATGCGCGGCAAAAGCGGCAAAGACGCGCCCTGAAACTCCGCTATCGTCGCCGCCGGATTCGCGGCCGCCAAAGACCGCGTCTGCCTCATCGACCACGACCACAACCGGGCCAAGCGCGCGAATGGTCATGAGAATCCGGCTTTGTTGCAGTTCGGTGTCGCCCACCCATTTCGAGCGGAACTCGCCGATCTCCATGACCGGCAGACCGCACTCACTGGCGAAGCAATCGACCAGAAATGATTTGCCGACACCTACGCGCCCCGGCAGGAGGACACCGCGTTCCAACACATCGCGTTTGCCGTTCTTAATGAGCCAAGCAAGTTCCTGGAGTTTTTTCTTCGCGGCCGTGTGAGTGGCGACCGCGCCGAGATTGAGGCCCGGCTTGGGATTTTTGAAGCGGACGAGCCCCTGGCAAAACTCTTCAATGAGCCGCTTTTTGTTCGTCGCCACGTGATCGGCAGTAACGCGCGAACCGTTGCGCACAGCCTCGGCCAACAAGTGCTGGCAGCGCAACAGATTCAGGCCCGAAAGCCGCCCGGCCAAATCTTGGCTGGGCAAATCGCTCCATTCTGAAATCGGTTTGCTCTCGGTCATCATTCGAACGCCGGTCGATTCGAGAAACTGCAGCCGATCCTCATTGTCGGGCAGTTCGATTTTGATCTGCGCCACGTGGGGATTTTGCAGAAGGTCCGCGTTGACTTCAGCGGCGGACTCGGTCACCAGCAGAATGCCGACATCGAGCCGGCGCATTTCCGGAGAGGCAGCCCATTTGAGCAACGTCACCAGCGCCATGCGTTCGTCGAGGCTCGAATAAGCGTCGGTCGAGTGAGGAATGATTTTCTCGGGAAAGTCGATGATGAGCGTAATGCCGTCGCGTTTCTCCTCAGCCATGCGGAGAAAGAAACGCCGCAGCAAGGGCGCCAGCTTGATGAATTCGCGCGGAGGACCCGTAAGATGATAATGCGTCGATTCGACCTGGTCATACACTTCGAGCCATTCAAAAAAACGCTTCTGCATCTCTGCCGAGCCGAACGTTAACCCGTCGCCAATATCATAAAACAGCAGGAAGGAGCGGCCCGCAAAAAGGCGTCGCGCCAAAAACGTTTTGAGCGAAACGAACGAGAGTTCCGCGCCGTCCTGGAATGGAAAGACATCAAAGATGTTGCCGTGAACGACGAACAGGGAATAGGTGCTGCTATTCCAACGACGCGCCAGTTCCAAGGCCCATCCGCGCAACGGGAGGCGCTGGCCGGCCGGAATTGCCAAAGGCGGTGTCAATTCTGCCAGGGCAGGAGCGGGCTTTTTCTTCACTGTCGTTCCTTCGTGTTTGCAGGCCGAGGTTTTGGGGATGGCGCCACCGCTTCAATCATCGGTGGCGGTGTCAACGGTTTGAATCCGACTCGAAAATCGGTCGACGGAAGATCTCCAACGAGATCGGTAAATTCAACCATCTCAGCCAGCCATTTGTTTGTCTGATCCAAATGTTCGACGGTGGCATCGATGCGCGCAGTCAAGGATTGAGCATTCTTAGATGCGATGGCATCGGCGCGAATCAACTTGATCTGCTGGCCGAGGCGTTCTTGTTCTGAGATAACGAGGGCGAGATTGGCCCGAGCCTGCTCGATCCGGTGCCGCCGCTTTTGCAGAACCTCGAGCCGTTCCAAACGGGAAGTGAGGAGGCGTTGCTTTGCTTCCAAGTTGAAATGCGGTTCGGACGCCAAGGTTCCGGGCTGAGCCCTCGGCTTCAATCTCTCGATTTCAGCGCCCAAGTCGGCAACTTCGCTTTCGCCTTCGCGCACGAGGCGAGGCACCTCATCGCGTTCCTCAGTTTCCAGGAAGCGATCCAACGATTCCTCAATGCTTAGCATGCGCAAATAGGTCCACATGAGCTCGTCCAATTTGCGCAGCCTTGGATCTGAACCCGCGCTGCCTTGAGCCATCGGACTTTCGGCGCTGGCCTTTTCGATTTCTTCACAAACGCGCGCGAGATCATCGTATTCCTTGCGGCGGCTCGTCGATAATGTGGACAAGATCGAATGCCGCCGGCGAATGAATTCTTCGACTTCGGCCTTGGCCGCGGCGTTTCGAGCGGCTTCGACTCGCCGGTCCACCCATCGCTTAAAGAAGGGCATTCCGGGCAAGTAAATCCAGCCGAGCACATAAGCCGTTGCGCCAGCAACTAAGTAAATGGGTTGAAACTGAACGGCACTGCCGATGATGCCCGCTCCGAGCGTGAGCAGCCCCAACCACGCGTGGTGGACGCTCGTGAGAAATTCGCGACTGTATTTGGGCGTCGGCTCAGCCATGGACCGCCGCTACGGTAATGCAAAATGTATTGGTGTGCCACGGTTTTTGAATTGTTCACCGCCGCCTCACGCGCCGGCATGTTAAGGAGCGCTGCGTTTACGCTCCAGAAACGTGAAATATTCCGAGGTCAACCCTTACCTTCGGAACCGTTCGAGCGTCGAACGTTTCCACAAAGCATAAGCGCTGCGCTTTCGACAAACTTTTGTCTCATATGAGACAAAAGTTTGCTCGCATCCGTGCGCTCCGAGCTTTCTATTCTTTCAGGCCGGATGAAGAGCCGAGAATACCGCTTGACTGTCTCATTCGCGGGGCGTAAGGCCTTCCTTCAATGAAAGACCGCGCCGACATTTCGCGGACTCCTTTGGGTCGCCGCGATTTTCTTACGCGATTTGGGACAGGCCTGGGTGGAATCGCACTCGCCGCGATACTGAGGCGCGAACGAAGGTTGAGTGCGGCAGAGGTGTTGCCCCCGTCCGCGCAACCATTGCCGCATCATCCGCCCAAAGCGAAACGAGCCATTCAAATTTTTCTTCAGGGCGGCCTCAGCCAAGTCGATTCATTTGATTACAAACCTGAATTGGCCAAAGACCACGGCAAAGCGCTGCCAGATAGCGAAAAGCCGGACGTCTTCTTTGGGAAGGTTGGGTTGCTCCATCAGAGCCACTGGCCGTTCCGACGACGTGGCCAGAGCGGCCTTTGGGTTTCGGATCTGTTTCCGAACATCGCGGAACTGGCTGATGAATTGACGTTGATTCGCTCGATGGTTTCCTCGACGGGCAATCACACGCCCGGCACTTATGAGGCGATTTCAGGTTTTCGCATGATGGGTTTTCCAGTCATGGGCGCGTGGCTCTCCTACGCTCTCGGCAGCGAGACGGATGACCTGCCGGCTTTCGTGGTCCTGGCCGATGTGAGAGGCATCCCGACCGGTGGCGCGAACAATTGGACAAGCGCGTTCCTGCCCGCCCGCCATCAGGGCGTGTTGTTCCGCACGAAAGGTCCTCCCGTTTCCGATTTGCATTCTACCACGGAGATCAAGGAAGAGACGCGCCTGGCTCGAAATGATCTGCTAGCCGAAATGAATCGAAGACACTGGGCGCAACGCCAAGGCAACGATGCCCTCGCTGCGCGCATGCGCAGTTACGAACTGGCGGCCAAAATGCAGTTGGCTGTGCCAGGCGCGGTTGACCTCGAACAGGAAAGTCTGAGAACGCGCGCGCTCTATGGACTCGACCGAAGTGAGTGCGCCGACTTTGGCCGCAGTTGCCTTTTAGCGCGGCGTTTGCTGGAGCGCGGCGTGCGATTTGTCCAACTTTGGTCGGGCGCAGAACTCGGCGGACCGACGTGGGATTCGCACGGCAATGTGCCCGGCGAACATGACCGCGAGGCCAAGCGCATTGATTGGCCAATCGCCGGATTGCTCCGTGATTTGCGGCAACGTGGAATGCTCGATGATACGCTGGTCATTTTTAATACGGAATTTGGGCGCACCCCTTTCGCGCAATCTGAGGCGGGTACGCTAGGCAAAGGACGGGATCATAATCAGACGGCGTTTACGGTTTGGCTCGCCGGCGCCGGTTTGCGGCCTGGTGTTTCTTACGGAGAAACGGATCCGTGGGGTTACAAAGTCGTCAGCAAACCGACAACCGTGCACGACTTTCATGCCACCATTCTTCACTTGATGGGAATCGATCACGAGCATCTCACCTTTTACCACAACGGCATCCTTCGACGATTGACGAATGTCCACGGCGAAGTGATTAATGAAATCCTCGCCTGAGTTGATCGACCATCTTTGCACTGATATTGGTGGATCTATGAACAATCTCAAACAAGTTGAGCAAGCCGTTCTAAAACTGTCCCCACAAGAGCAGGAAAATCTGCGCGACTGGCTTGAGAATCTTTTAGAAGATCGCCTGGAAATGACTGATGAGTTCAAAGCGGAAATTGCCGCTGGCAAAGCCGATATCGCGGCGGGTCGTGCGCGCATTCGCCGACCATGAGCGAACAGTTTAGTCGCGGCGCGGCGACGCAGATTTGCTCGCATCGATTCGACGAAGGGAAACACCCTGGAAAGATGACAGCGTCGAGGTATTTGTCGATGCCGAGAACGCGAACGACGCCAATTGGAACCGCGTCAAACCGGGCGGCCAATACGTGATCATGCCAGCCACGCGCATCGCGAATTGGAAGCGGGCGCAACGTATCTTTTCCGCTCTCTTTTCACCCCCTTCCGGGTGACAAAACTTTTGGCGCAATTCGCTCCCCTTGTGACTTCACGTTTTGTTTGCCTCTCCCTTCCAAGAATGCTAAACGAATCGCGCCCAAAGGAAAACGTTGAGGACAAGCCTGTATAATGTGACGCTGCTGAACTCCGACGGTATCCCGGAAGTTCAAGCAGAACTTTGCCAGGGACTAACTAGAGGAGACCTTCAAGACTACACGAAAAACTGGTTGCCAGAGCTAAATAGATATCGATCGCGAGACGCTGGATGGCGTTGGGAGAATTATCTGAACTCGGATTCGGTATTTACTGTCAGATATGCTGCCTGCTTGCAGGGGCTGATGGCCCTGAAGTTTAACGCAGTTAGTGCTAACGATGAAAAGCGAAAGGTTGTTTATGTCGAACTCCTTTCAGTAGCTCCTTGGAATCGATCGAAACCTTTAGGGGAACCTCGTTTTAAGCCGGTCGGAAGTGTCTTTCTGAGACACGCCGTCGGAGAAAGCTTAGATCGTAAATTGGGTGGAATCGTAGGGATGCACGTTCCGCCAGAGTCGATTCCGTGGGTGAGGGCGCTTTCAATGACGCCTCTTGAAAATAGGGCTGGAATTCCCGACCTGCACGGCTCTTTCCAGATGAAAGAGCCGTGGCTCACAGCAATGTCTGCCTGCGCGCCGCGGTTCGCCGTGGTGGCCGCTTATTCTTCGCCATACATTTCGGTGAGCAGTTCACGCAAAGCGGCGGCGTCATCCGACTTGAGCGCGCCAATTTTCCGTGTGAGCCGCGTCTTGTTCACGACGCGAACCTGGTCGGCGCAAATATCCGCCGGTTTGCCCGCGCTGGTCACTGCCAGGCGCGTGCGCCAACCCGGACGCCGCACCGTGGTTAGTGGGCACACGACGACGGTGGGTAAGGCCGCATTGAGAGCGTCGAGGCTGACGATGACACAGGGGCGGGTTTTGCCCAATTCGCTGCCCTCCACGGGATCGAGTCGCGCCCAGTAAATCTCGTAGCGTTTCATGCCTTGCGGGAGGCAGGCTTGCGAACGGGGGATGCGGCGTCCTTGGGAATCGGACCGTCCCAAGGAATCTGGTCCAGGCCGTCCGCTAGCGTGCCATCCCACTCGGACCAGTCTTCATTTGCGGCGGCCATCTCCCGTGCCGTTTCCTCCCACGAGAGCTTTTTCCGGCCAGCCTTGGGCTTGAGGGCGATCTCGTGGCCGCGATCTTCCAGCACAATGCCATGTTCGAAGCCGTGCTTGCGAATGAGTTCGGCGGTGAGACGAATGCCACGCGAGTTGCCGATCTTGGCCAGAGTGATGTCGAGTGTTTTCATGACGGACTTACGGTAATCACCTGGGGGGCTTGAATCAAGTCTCCGCTTCCATGAACTTCGCGGCCAGCGGCCTGGTCGGACGCCAAAGCGGTGACGTGACTGCACTCCAAGACGCTGGCGCGACGTCGTGTGCTCCAATCAGGTTCGTAGGCGCAATGCGCGAGGTTTGTTTCGGCGAAGGCTTTGCCCAACCGGCGCCTGCAAAGTTTCGTTGAACTTGGGGAAGAATGGGCGCAGCAAGACCTGGTGTTCGTCCAGGAGCTTGAGCGCCAGCGCCTCGTTCTTCTGCGTCAGCGCGCTGTAGCCGACCATGTCGGTGAACATGATGGCGGCCAGCTTGCGTTGTTCGGTGGCGTCGGCGGGCACGGGCTAAATCTTTACCAAAGCCAGTTCTGAGAGGGAATTCAAATTGATCTGGCGACAGTAGCGCAGCCAATCAGTCACGGGTGCATCCCGAAATGGCCGGTAGCGGCGGGCATCCTGCCTGCCGCAGAGGGCGTGCATCTTGCCGCCCGGAGCAACGCTTCAAACGCGGATGTTGCGTTCTACATGTAGCGCGCACACGGATCCGCCGGGCAGGATGCCCCGGCTCTACGGCAGGCAGGATGCCCGCCGCTACCGACAACTTCGGGATGCACTTTCCTAGTCGCGATTTGGTTGAGTGTCTTCCATTCAAGTCCAAGTCTTTCTCGCTCTCTCTGTTTTCTCCGTTAGCTCCTGTTCAGATCACACCGCAATTTTGAGTTAAAGCGCGTGCGCGATAAAATTTCACGGTTCAACCTGCCGCGTAAACGTCGGGGATTTGGACCAGGCCGTTGAGGTTAGTGACCGTGAATGCGCCGGTGGACGACCAGATTGTTAAATTGGTTGACACCTCAATTTGATATCGCAAGCCGCGCCCTCCTCGCAGAAAGACTTCTGACCTGCCTCCGCTCACGCCGATTTGCAGACGCGGACGCTCGACAACCGTCTGCGACTGGTTAGCCGGCACGTTATGAAATTCTTGGACCAATCCGGACGGCCATTCGATACGCAATGTTTCGACGGTGGTTGCGTCGCCCAGGCCGAAGTGCGCAGTCAGCGGAGTCTGACTAAAGGCGGGCCCCGAACTGATTTCACGCAGTTGCCAGAACGTCTTGCCCCGGATCGTCGCCTTCACTCGCACTTTCGCGCCGATGGCCTGCCGATTCGAGACCGTGCCCGTCAGTCTGACTTTGAGCCAGTGGTTCGAATTGCCATTGTTGCGGTAAAGCAAGTTGGTGAACTGAACGAAAACGGATCGGGCGACGAACAAATCCAGGAACCCGTCCTCATCGTAATCGGCCCACGTACAAAAGGTCGAGGCGGCTCCGGCGTCATTCGCCGGGCTGCCGCTGCGCACGCCCGTGAAACTCCCGTCGCCGTTGTTGTGATGGACGGCGTTGGTCTTGCCAGGGTTCAGCCCATGCACGACAAACAAGTCAAGATGCCCGTCATTATCGAAATCTCCCCACATGTTTCCGTAATTGTGCGCTCGGTCCGCAGCGATCCCGGTCTGGCTGGCGTCCATCTTGGCAAACGTGCCATCTCCGAGGTTGCGGAACAGCCAATCCGTTCCCGGGAACGCTCCGTTGCGGGATACGTACACATCCAGAAACCCGTCCCGATCGTAGTCTGCCCAAGACGCACCCTGCGAATTGTCCTCACTATTGGGGGCGTGCTGGGAACGATCGGTCCTACGTCACGTTGTGTCATCTTTCGGAAGGAACCTTGGCCCTCATTGCGAAAGAACATGATCCCGCCGTCAAAACTGTGATGTCGCGTATGAGTCGCGAACAGATCGAGCCAGCCATCGTTGTCGTAGTCGATCCAACTGCCGGCGCGCCAATCCTTGGCGTCGGCACTGATCGGCGTGCTCATATCTCTTGTGAAACTCCCATCGCCATTGTTGCGGAACAGGCGGATGCGCTCGCCCGCGCCGCCGGCTTCGATCCAGGTGCCAGTGACGGCCAAGTCGATGTCTCCATCGCCAGCGTAGTCGCCCCAGGCCGACGAGAGGTGGGACGCCACATCGGTCACGATGTCTCCAGTGGTAATTTTGGCAAACGTGGCATCGACTTCCAAATGCGCAACGCGGCTCGTCACCGACCCGGAGCTGTCTGTGAGCATTGCGTCGTAGTCACCCGCGCTGCTGGATTGGATGTTAGTCAAAGTAAGAATGGCGTTTGTTTGGCCTGTGATCGCCATTACGCCAAAGCGCCACTGGTATCGGATCGGCGGCCCCGTGCTGGTGGCGACAACCTGTAACTGAATCGTGGCGCCCAAACTGACGGATTGATCCACGGGCTGCTTGGCGAGTTTGGGCTGCCCCACAACGTTTACCAAGGCGCTGAGAAGAATCGGGGCCGCAAGTGGATTGCATTTCATAGGTTAGGTTACTTTCCGTTTTTCCGTACGTGTTTGGCGTGTCCGCATTTTCGTAACGCAGACTTTCAGTCTGCTGTATCGCCGATTTGCAATCGGCAGAGCGTCCGCACTTTCCAGGACGCTCGAACTTGCGGGCGCTTCGCAGAATACAATTTCTGCGATACGGCAGACTGAAAAGTCTGCGTTACGCTCAATACGTCCGTTTCCTCAATACACACAACGCACTTCCCAAGATTCTTTCAACAATTCTGAAAGAATTTGTCTTGCTCCGGTGTGTTCTCCCTCGTATGGACAACTGGCGCGCCCGATGAACGAAGCAGCTCAAGATTGGCAGACAACCCGCTGGAGCTTGCTGGCTCGGCTGAAGAATTAGGAGGATCAGCAAAGCTGACGTGAATTCTTCGACGCCTACGGGCGGTTGATTTATTCGGTGGCGCGGAAGGCCGGGCTCAGCGAGGCCGAGGCGCAGGATGTTGTGCAAGATACGGTGCTCTCGGTCGCGAAGAAGATTGGTGCGTTTCGGTCCGATCCAGCCGCCGGCTCTTTCAAAGCCTGGCTGCTCCAACTGACGCGCTGGCGCATCCTTAACCAGGTGAAAAGGCGCTTGCCTTGCGCGACCGGAGATTCCGGGGCGCACGCCGACGACGAGTCGCGGACTACGTCATCATCGCGGGCTTCGCTCGACGATTCTGAGTGTGCAGGCCGGCTTGGGTTTGGACAGAAGATCGCCAAGAACACGAAGATCAGAGAATTCGCAAACCTGTTTGCGATCTTCGCGACTTTTGTGTTCTCCTTTCGTGGTTTGAATCGCCGCGTTTAGGCTTAACTCCTCCTCTTTCACCGGGAAAACTGTTTGCCGCAGATGACACGGATTTCATGGATAAGATTCCCGATCGACCAAACTCCCTTCGGCTTCCTTTATCTCTGGTATCTGCGTAATCCGTGGTTCTTCAGACTGGCGTTGGCGGCTCATTGACGGAACTTTTCGTGGCGTTTCTAAAGGCGCAGCCACTCTTGAAGCCCTCGCCGCAGCCGCGCGGGTTGTTCGTCAATCTGCAGGCAGTCCAACCTCTTTCACCAACTCCGCAAAGCGCTGATCACTCCGCAGGCTTTCCAGAATTGGTTCCATTTTGAGGTAGATCAAGAGAACGGATCGGTCGTCCAATGCCTTGTCCAACCATTGAAAGGCAGACCCAATAGCTTCGGTAACCGAGGGCGCTGTAGCTGTCCGCCAAACCGGACCAGGCCTCCGCATAGGAGTCGTCGATGGCGAGCGCCTTGTTGTAGTGCTTCAGACTTTTTTCTAAATTGCCTTGCCCGCGTTCATTCCAGAGGCCCAGGCCGCGATGGTACTCGAGATAAGCTTCCGGCTTCACCGAAGGCGCTTGCGCCAGACGAGTTTCGATGCTCGAACTCAAATTGGTGGTAACCTGCCGCGCGATGGCCCGGGCCACTTCAATCGTCAGCAACTCGTGCAGCCATTCTAAATTTAAGCACAGAAGATTGGAACAGAAGGTAACGAAGGAAACAAAGATGAACCGCTTTGTTCCCCTCTTCGTGACCTTCGTTTTCTTCTGTTAAATCCCAAGCAGGAGTGCATGGACTGGTCGAAAACTCTCTGCCTAACGGGTGAAGCGCTGAATCCTCTTCACCGGTTCAGCTTCCGCGAATTGTCGGCGCATTCCTTCTTCGGGAAGTTCTGCGAGGATTTGCGGGACCGTGGCGGATGTTTCTCGCGCCAGCGCGTCGGTGCCGTCCAGTTCCAATAATGGCGAGGCCACCCGCACGAACGAGGATATCCTGAATCTAGTTGAAAACTGAAGAGTGGCTCTTGGCGTGGTGCCAACCACGCAAACAAGAAAAACAAAAACAAGAGCCACCTATGAAAGTCCAAACCAAGCAGCGAAAAAAAGCAATGGCGGGATTGGCCAGCAACAACAGCGTCAGCAAGTCCACGAGATTATCCCAAAGGGCGGCCGAGCTCTGGACGAAGTGACCTGGGAGTTAGGTCGGCAAGTGGCCGAATTTATTTTCTATGCGGAGCGCGAAGAGTTGGCGGGTCCGGATTATCAGCCACGTCGGGAGGGTCTCTACAAGTGGGCTTCGGAGCCGGGCTCGGTTTATCTCGGCGGACAGAAAGTCCGAGTGGAGCGTCCACGGCTGCGGCGCGGGGAAAAGGAAGTCAGCTTAAAGAGCTATCGAGCGATGCAGCAGACCGACGGCTTTAGCCAACAATTGCTGGGCCAGGCGCTGGCAGGGCTGTCGGGACGGCGCTACCGCGAGACGCTCCTTAATGCGGCCGAAGCTTTTGGGGTTTCGCCCAGCGCGGTTTCAGAGCGCTTGGTGGAGGCAACGACGCAACAGCTCAAAGACTTCCGGGAACGGCGGCTGGAAGATTTTGCGGCGGTGGCCGTGTTCTTGGACACGGTGCATCGCGGCGGGATGGCTTTCGTGGTGGCCTTGGGCCTGGATGTGCAAGGCCAGAAACGCGCTTTGGGTTTCTGGGAAGGAGCCACCGAAAATGCCGAAGTGGCCGAGATGTTGCTGGCCGATCTGGAAGGGCGCGGCCTCAAACTTAACGCCAA
>VHDE01000064.1 GCA_016871515.1 Verrucomicrobiota bacterium | reverse complement strand
TTCAGCAGAAATGTCGCGGCATTTGGGTTTACTCATGCCGCAAGCGTAAAGAACTGAAAACGGAATGTTCCGAACAAAATGCTAACCTTCGTATCGGCAATCCGCTATTGCGGAGAAAAGCCGCGTCCTAGATCTTTTTTGCGAGAGTAGCGGCTGGCATCCTGCCTGCCGTAGAGGGCGCGCATCTTGCCGCCCGCAGCAACTCTTGAAACGCGGAGGGTTGCGTTCTAGCTCGCGCGTGGCTCGCCGGGCAAGATGCCTCGGCTCTACGGCAGGCAGGATGCCCGCCGCTGCCGACAACTTCGGGATGCACTGCTTCCCCGTCGCGGTGCAATCGAGGCTTTTCCCACCGCAACCTTCTCAGTAAGGTTTGCCAGTGGATCCGAGCGCCGAGTATCTCAGCAAATGCCGTAGTCTAATTGACGCGGTCGAAAATCAATCGACGGCCATCCAGCAAGCGGCCGATTGGTTCGCGGAAACTATTCTGGCTGGGCGCATGGTTCATCTGTTCGGTTCGGGCCACAGCCGTATTCTCGTAGAGGAAATGTGGCCGCGCTACGGTTCGTTCCCGGGATTCAATCCGATCGTTGAACTTTCGCTCAGTTTCCACAACTTGGTGGTGGGTCCGAATGGCCAGCGCCAGGCGATGTTTCTCGAAAACGTCAGCGGACTCGCGGAACGCATCTTGCGCAATTTTGATTTGTCGCCGGTCGATTGCGCTTTGGTCGCTTCGTCAAGTGGCTGCAACTTGGCGCCAATTGAAATGGCCGAACAATTCAAGAAGCGCGGGATCAAAGTTGTAGCGGTGATCAGCCGCAAACATTCCGAAGCCAGCCGCAGCCAGCACTCGACCGGCAAAAAACTTCAAGACTTCTCCGATCTAACGCTCGACACAGGCGCGCCGGTTGGCGATGCGATGGTGAAGATCGATGGACTGGAGGCTGCCGTGTCTCCCGGATCAACCGTCGGCGGCTGTCTCCTGGTGAATTCCATCAAGGCCGAGGTCGCGGAACGTCTAACGCGCGCAGGCCATTCGCCTCGGGTGTTGACAGCCAGCGCAGTAGTCGGGGCGGAAAGAGCCGCGGCGCTGTTTGAATCCGCTTACGACGAACACGCCCGGCGCTTGGCCAGACTTTATCTGAACCTTGGTTCAGGAAAGGGTTAAGATTTCATATGCAGCCGATACCACTCCGCACGACCGTTATTGGCAGCTACCCGTTTCCCGGCTGGCTCGAGTTTGCATGCCAGCACTTGGAACAGTTTGGCGAACCCGATCGCGAGGAATTGCAAGACGATGCTGTGATTGCCGCGATTCATGATCAAGTCGCAGCCGGGCTTGATGTCATTACCGATGGCGAACAAACCCGATTGGACTTCAATCTTTCGTTCTACGGATTCCTCGAAGGCATTACCTTGGAGCCGGCGCCACCTCGGCGGTTTGGTCCTCCAGCGCACGACCAGCGCGGCAAGCACAGTGTCGTCGGCAATCTCGCGGCCCCGCGCGGCTTGGGCGCCGTCGCTGAATTTGGACGTCTTAAGCGCTTCGCTCCGTCTGGACCAACTTTGAAAGCGAGCGTTCCCGGTCCTTACACCCTAAGCGGGCGACTGGTCCCAAACGCGGAGTACCCGGACCGTTATGCTTTGACAGAAGCGTTGTTGCCCATCATGCGCCAAGAACTCGAAGCATTGGTCAAGGCGGGCTGCCGCGAGATAACAGTGGACGAACCATCGATGAGTTGCTACGCGCACAAGGAGAATCCCAAGCGCTTCGTCGATATTTTCAATCGCACCGTCGAGTCTGTCTCTGGAAAATGCCGTCTTTCAACTCATCTCTGTTTTGGCAATTACAAGGGGCGCGCGGTCGGTCCACGACGATACGCTCCGATGTTTCCGGCTTTCTTGGACTTGAACGTGGATGAAATTCATTTGGAAATGGCGAGCCGCGAGTTCGCCGAACTGGAGATCCTCGAGCGGATCACCCGAACCAAAGATGTGGCGGTTGGGATTATTGATGTGAAGAGCTATTATATCGAAACTGCCGAAGATGTGGCTTCGCGCGTCCGCGCCTGCCTAAAGTATGCACCCGCCGAACGTCTCGCATTTGCGCCCGATTGCGGTCTCAGCCAAACGGCGCGCTGGGCCGCGAAACTCAAATTGCGAAACATGGTGGCAGGCGTGCGGACAGTGCGGGAAGAACTGGGTCGGGAGCGCGTTAAATAAAGTTCAAAGTGTTAAATAGGTTAAATGAGGGAGCATCGACGTCTGCGTCAGGCCTTATGTCTTTGAGGTCCGCGTCTTGACCAAGCGCCTTTAATCCGAATTGACGATGATTCAACCTGTCTTGCAAAACGCAGCCCTTCTCGCCGACATCGAACACGCGCGCGCGGACTTTGAAAACTTTCATCTCTGGTGGCTTGGCCAAAGCGGCTTTTTGATTCAGTGGCAAGGCCGGCGCCTTTTGCTCGACCCGTACCTCTCTGATTCGCTCACCAGAAAATATGCGAACACCGATAAGCCACACGTGCCCATGACCGAACGGCCCGTCGCACCAGAATGCCTGAACTTCATCGACGTAGTTACCTCCAGCCACAATCACACGGACCACCTCGACGCCGAAACATTAAGACCACTTTTCAAAGCAAATCCGAAACTCGAATTGATCATACCCGAAGCGAATCGCGAGTTTGTTACCGACCGGCTCGGCATTGTGACCGATATTCCAATTGGATTGGACTCGGGAAAATCTGCCACCGTTGCGGGATTCAAGTTTACCGGCGTTCCCGCGGCTCACGAGACCGTGGAAAAAGATGAGGGCGGCCGCTGCAAATATCTCGGTTATGTCATCGAGTTCGGCAATTGGACAATCTATCACAGCGGCGACACCGTCGGTTACGCGGGTATGGTTGACCTGTTGCAAGTTTGGAGAATCGACTTGGCATTGCTGCCCATCAATGGCCGTGCCGTCGAGCGACGCGTCGCCGGCAACCTGAATGGCCGCGAAGCTGCGGCGCTAGCGAAGGACCTCAAGGCGCGGGTCGTCATCCCGTGCCATTACGAAATGTTCGAATTCAACACGGCGACCCCCGAAGAATTCGTCCGCGCCGCTGAGTCACTCGCGCAACCCTGCCGAGTTTTGCGTTGTGGAGAACGTTGGAGCAGCGCCGACTTGCCTGCGATTCAGTAGGAGAGGCGTCTCGCCTGTCTCTGGAGTTTGGACATTTCCAACCGACTTAATCCCGCACTTGATCTCGCACTTACTTAGTCCAGTCCGCGCTGCGCCGTCCGAGCGAAGCAGTACACCCGAGAGTTGTTCCGGTGCATTGCGCTGTTTTGCGGAAAGCAGGACAGCGTCCATGGCCCCCACGGTTCGGGCGCGTCGTAAATGGCGAGACGCTCGCGCGTGCCGGCGCGGTCAGGTGACGCTTCGCCCGCCAGCGGCTGCACGAGCAAGCAACGTCGCATGGCACATTTAGTTTTTTCTGGCAACGACAGTTTCTCCGTCCGAAAAGCAACGCTGACTCACGCCGCGGACGCGAGCGCGACGCTGCGCCTCCGATCAATCGTTTGCGCGTGCTCGTCGAAACCGACGCCGGCGGCGATCCGGATGACGAACAATCGTTGGTGCGCTTCTTGCTTTATGCCAATGAATGGGACATCGAGGGAATCATCGCGAACCGGCCCGCCCGGCGAGGCCCCGAAAACAGGAATCCGGAACGCACGGGCCTTGGCATTGTCCGCCGCCTGATCGTTCCAATTTGGGTGAACACGTTCCAGCCTGAATTGGAAGGCAAGCGCTGGTATCACCGTTTCTCCGCGCTGACGTCGCGGGCGGGCGGTTTTGATCTGATGCGCGACGTTCTGAATGATCATGGAGCGCTTGGGGCAAAATATCCAACCAACACAGAATAGCTCAATAGGATTGAGACAAAAAAAGACCGGGCTTGCGCCCGGTCTTCGTTAGAAACGTTGTTCTTCGAACTCTACTTCTTTGCTCGATAGAACTTTCTCGCGCCACTTGTCGGCACGTTTTGTGGGCTTGCGCCAGTCACATCGGTCCAGGGACCTGTGATGGCATCGGCCGACTGGAGAGTGCCCGTAAACGTGAGCGTGAGACCGGTCGCCGTGCGTGCGAGGCTGAGTGTCGGTTTATCCCCAGGCGGCGGTTGCACAACCGTGCCAAAGTCCCGGTAATTGCGGAACTTCGCCAGCACACCGTGGTCCAAGCCGGCCTTGGTGCCGTTGTTATTAAGTTCCGGTGCTGAGAACGGTCCGACAAACAGCGTCGGCGCCAGGCCCGCGAACACCCTGGATGTCATTGGCGTCCAATTCTGGCCGTCGGTGCTTCGATAGGTGAGCAGCCTGTCACCTTGCCGCGCAAGGCGCATCCATTGGTTCGGATAATTTAACGGGCCGAAACCGCCGTCAGCGCTTTGCAACTGGTCGCCGAAACCACGCGTATAAGTGTCTTCAGCTCGCCAGTGATTTTCGTAAGCATTGTTCGCCACGCCCGCATCCCAGCGAATGGTCGGGTTCAAGTGAACGGTTTGCATCCGGCTAAACAGATTGGCTTTCGGGATACAATAAGTGCCGTCAGCTTCCAGGGCCACGGTGCAAGCGCCTCGATCAATACGCGCTTTGCCTTCGTTCAGAGCTTCGCGCGCCATCAAACCAGTACGAGCCCATTGGCTGCTGGGGTCCTGATATTCCAACTGCACGATCTTGTCGAAGTTGCCGGTGATTTGCTCTTGCACAAACACTGCTTCGTCGTAGTCGGCCCAGAAGGCAACGCCGCTGCTGATCACGTCGAAGCCTTCGTCCCCAACGCGCACAACGTCATTGGCGAAACCCGACTCGTTGGCGCCAACAATCGTCCAGGTCTTCTTATCTTCAGCCTTGAAGCTGAGGGTTTGACCTGTCGCGCTCTTGTTGCCCTTCAAGTCTTCGACATTTTTGACGGTAACTGAATAGGTCTGTCCGGCGGTTAGGCCGGACGCAACGATTACGGAGCTGCTGTTGTACTCAGTCACGCCAAGCGAAGCATCAAACCCGGTCGCCGGCCGATTGACCACGCGCACAGAGTCGATCGTTCCAGCGCTAAGCGAGTAGTTAGCAGCGACGCTCGCTGTTGCAGCCTTCACAGATTCATCGAATGCGATGCTGATCTCTTGCTTGCCTCCTTTGAGCAGAGCTCCAGCGGTTGCTACCGGTGCGAATGTGTCTGGAACAACGGTGAGGGCTGCTTCGGTGGAGTTCACCGACCGGCCGCTAACCGTGCTGAGAACAGCGCGATAAGTGCCGGCGTCGGAGGCCTTGGCATTGAGAATTGTCAGTGACTTGCCTGAGGCGCCTGGGATGGCTGTCCCGTTCTTCTGCCACTGAATAATCAGTGGGAAGTTGAAACCAGCTGGCGCTACGGTCCCGTCCGTCGAGAAGGTGTAAGAGCGGCCTTCCTCGAGTTGCTTCGGGAACACCGGCTGCTTGGTGATCGTGACATCACCCAGAGTGGGTTGCGCGTTCGCGCCAATCATCGGACCAACCAATGTTGTTGTGCCGTTGGCCGGATTCGGGCTTCCAGCCAGGATCATGGTTGCGGCAGCATTGTCGCCGCCACCGCCTTCTTTGTAGAGTAATTCGGTGTAATAACGTCTTCCGCCGACTAGCGTGATCGTATTTCCGGTGGGCCATTGCGTTTCGGCAAACTCATCGGACCGCTTGGCAGTGAGATCACTGTTTCCACCCGATACAGTCCATTGCTTGGTATTCGACCAAGCTGACTCTCTGGCGATAAGCTTCTTATTCGCCGGATTGTCGTCGGTGCTGAGAAACAGTTCTGCGTTGTCGTCCGCTGATAGGAAAAGGACGTAATTGCCGTTTGCCGGCGGAATGACAAACCCGCTCAGGCGGCCGCCGAATGCTTCATAGACGTTAACTGGCGCGTCGTATGCGCCGAGGATTCTCAACTCGCTAGGCTGATTCGGATACCTTGGGTCATCCGTCAGGGCGGAGACGGCGTTGCCACCGATGTCGCGCCACACTTCCCACTTAATTAATCCTGGAGCGAAAACGTTGTTGAGGCCAGCGACGTTCAAAGTGGCTTCTTTGCTCGTGACAGTTCCGGCCGAAGTGACGACGACAGCTTTATACTTCGCGCCGTTATCTGCTGCCGCTACGTTCGACAGGTTCAGCGTCAACGCATTGCTGTTGGGCACGTCCACGCCATTCTTTTGCCACTTGATGCTGCTGATCTTGCCGGTAGGGCCGACGTCCACATTGACTGCAAAACGCGCCGGTCCACCGGCGTAAACGAACTGATCCACAGGGTCAGTGATAGCCGCGCCAGTCGGCACCTCAAACGGCGCCAGGCGAGAGCCTGGAATTGGCAAATCACCATCCGCAAAGTCCGGGTCCCCTTCGTAACGGAAAGCGACGGCCAAATTGTCGCCACCACCCCATTCCGTTGCAAATGCGTGCAGGTAATATGGCTTGCCCGCTACGACGTTGATGTAGGGCGACCAATTCTGCGGACGAGGGGATGGATTTCCGGTCGTCACGATACTGCGCCGCGTTGGCGCCGTGGGATCGCCACCACCGAAGGCGCGGACGGGATTCCACTGCGATTCGGTTGCGATCAGGACTTTGTTGGACGGATTTTCGTCCGTGCTCAAATAAAGTTCGCCTGGGTCGTCACACGCGATCGCTAACATGACTCTGCCAGTCTTGGGAGGATAGAAATAACCCTCAAGTTCCATGACGTAGTTGTTGCGCACGTCGCCTGCCGGCGGTGTCGTGTCGTCGCCAGGGTCCGCGCCCGGAATGCCGTTATATGGACCTTCCGCGCGCTTCGGGTAAAAGGAGGCGTCTGGAACTGCGGTGCCATCTCGGACGGCGTTCCGAGGATCGCCGGGATAAGTCCGGTAATTAATAAAGCCCGTCGGGGCAGCTGGCGCCGCCGCTTTTGCGGTCGCACCTCCTATACTTAGAATGCAAACTAGCGCTCCAAGTATTCTAAACGTTTTTATTCTCATCATAATTTGATCTCCACTCTGTCTTGCTACTGTCGATTCGTCCGACCCCGCAACTTCGCAACAATCTGTTGGCCGTCGGGCTTGGGTGATTTGTTCCCGACAACCTATCGGGTGCGCAGCTTCGTGATCGGAGCTGGTCCCGCGACTCTAGGATACAGGTAGGGAACCATTGGGAACTATTATCGATTAAATCACTTCGAATCCTAAGCGCAACAAAAAAGTGGCGAAAAATCGCCACAAGCGCAGAAAATGACCGGCCTTCGCAGAATTGGTGTGTTGAAGCTCTGAAACCGACCGGATCATTGGTGAGATGGATGGAATCGCACGGAAGACTTCCGGACGACCGTCAAAGCTGAATGTTCGATCTTATTGCGTTGTACGGCCGGAGCGCGTTCGACGGCTTGCCGCATTTGATCGAACCACCAGCGCGCCCGGTGCATCCTTGGTTGACGGCGTATGTAAGGTTGCCAGGTGACCGCCTTGCCAAAGCTTAATTCCATCTGCTGTTGCGTAGTCATAAAATAAAGTTTTTGCGCTTACGCTAAGCCGGGGGGTTGGACAAAATCTGTCCAACCCTTCTTCGATGGTTTTGAATTGCATTTTTAACCTTAGTAGCTTGTCGTCAACATATTGCAGTGGATGTGGCGCTGAAGTATGCAATTTCGGCACAAAAAAAGCGCGGACCGACGCGCTAAGTTAAGGTTAAGCTGAGCTTGTCGTTCTGACCTAAGCGAAGCGGTCTTCAAGCCAGGGATCAGCGGTATTCGAGTAACCTCGTACCTCCCAAAAGCCTGGCAAGTCGCGATCCAGGAAGAGAATTTCATGAATGAACTTGGCTCCTTTCCAGGCGTAGCGCTTGGGGATAATCCCTCGGACGGGTCCGCCATGTTCCTTCGAAAGAGGCCGCCCATTCCACTTATGGGCAAGCAGCACATCATCATCCAGGCAAACGTCCAGCGGGTTGTTTGTTGAGTACCCGTCGTAACTTTTGAAAAAGAGATGACTGGCTGTCGATTTGGGTTTCACAAGGTCAGCTATCGTAAAAAACGACACGCCTTCCCATTCCATGTCGAATTGGCTCCAAGTCGTGACGCAATGAAAATCACTGACATCCTTAAATTGCGGCAGCGCGAGGAATTGGCGCCAATTCAAAGTGACCGGATTTTCCACTTGCCCATGAATTTTCAACTCCCACTGGTTCAGCGGCAGGTCGGGTTGAATGCCCAGATCAAGAACGGGGAAATTATGAACGCGGCGTTGGCCGGGAGGAAGCCGATCAATGGATCGAATGGAAGGCTTGTCCTGACCCGTCATTTTACGTGCCCAACGTTCTTTGCGAGCGATGTAATCGTCTTTCATGCCATTGCTATTTGCGTCGCGCTCCTGAACCACTTGCCGCAGGCTGCGCCGGACGCAGGGTGACGCGCTTTCTCCAAAATGGCAATGGCTCCGACGGCTTGACAGGCGTCTTTGCTCGTGTATCAATCGCGTCATCCCAGAAATGCGAGCCCACACAGGGCGCTTGCGGGTTATGAAAAGGCTTCTATGAAAACAACGAATCGAAGATATCTAGACGGTTTCACGTTGATTGAGCTTTTGGTCGTCATCGCGATTATTGCCATTCTCGCGTCGCTGCTCTTGCCGGGTTTGGCGAGATCGAAGGAATTGGCGACGGGCGCCAGATGCCAGAGCAATCAAAAGCAACTCGGCCTCGCGTTCTTCATGTACGCCGAAGACAACGACGATAATATTGTCGGGATGAGCACGTATCGGCAGGGCCGCGACTTTTGGACGGGGCCGAAGCCGGTGCCCGGTGGATTCACCGGATCGGCGGCGGCGCGCGCACTGGCCGAAGCCAAGGAAGGAATTAGGCAAGGCAAGTTGTTCAAGTACGCGTCGGCAGTGGATGCGTGGCATTGTCCAGGAGACGGACGCTGGAAATTGCAGCCCGGCCGAGGCTTTGCTTACGACAGTTACGGTGGGGCAGGGGGCCTCGATGGCGAGGACGAGGGAAACTCGATTCGAAAGTACAGCCAAATTATCTGGCCGACCCGCAGTTACGTGTTCGTGGAAGAAGCGGATGATCGAGGGTGGAACCTGGGATCCTGGCTGATTGATCCGACTCCGACAGCATACACGTGGGTAGATGCCGTCGCGATTTGGCATAACAAAAAAAGCACGCTCGGTTTTGCCGATGGGCACGCCGTCACGCGCAAGTGGCACGGGGATGCGATGCTCAAGGCGTCACAAGTCAAACCCGGAACAGCGAAGTTTGGGGCCACCGCGCGGACAGGGGCGGACAAGACGGATATTTGGTACATGAAATGGGGATACACCCACAGGCGGATGGCGGAGTTTGAAAAGCAATGGGAGGGAATCGGGTTCCGGCCCTGAACGAACTTCCGCTCGACAAACCTTGAAGGCATGAAATAGAGGAAAGCAATGAAACGTACGATGGCAGTGTTGGTAATGGATGGGTTGCTGACCGGATGCATTACACATCAGGAAACGGTCTAACGCGATGTGGAACGCGTGAAGGTGGAATTCGAGAACGACGCGGCCGGGCGGATTTTCTATGAGGCATTGAGCAAATCGCACGGCTCTCCACCACGGACCGAGAGCAATACCGAGTTCGAGTTGCCGATTGTTTTCGAGCACAAACGGCGCGTGATCTCAGGGCCGAATACCACGTTCAACGAAGGCGTTGAGGTCTGCGATACGAACAAGGATGGCCGCATCACCGAACCCGAGGCGCGGATTTTCGCGGAGCAGCGACAGAAGCGGAAGTAGAATTCGGTAGGCAAGCGTCCCAGTCCGGCTGATTCAACAAGGAGCGCGGGCCGCTTGCCCGCATGCGTTGGCCGAAGATTTCGAGAAAAGCGGGGGGGCAAGCTGCCCGCGCTCCGATATTACCGACCGACAACTTCTGGATGCAACCCAGGCGTCCCGCGCTTCCCGCGCTGGTCTGCCTGACGTGCGCACAAGCCTCGCGAACTGGCGAAGATACAGGCGGGATGCCTGTCCTACGATCAAGCCAGAATCTCTTTCACGATCCGCCCGTGAACGTCAGTCAGTCGAAAATCGCGTCCGGCATAGCGATAGGTGAATTGTTCGTGATCGAATCCGAGCGCCGCTAAGATCGTCGCGTGGAGATCGTGGACATGCACCACGTTCTCGACAGCCTTAAAACCAAATTCATCCGTTGCTCCATAGATTGTGCCGCCCTTAATTCCGCCGCCGGCGAGCCACATCGAGAAACCGTAGGGATTATGGTCGCGCCCTTTTTTCTCTTTACCCGAATCGTTTAACTCGACGGTTGGGGTGCGGCCAAACTCTCCGCCCCAAATCACGAGCGTTTCGTCGAGCATGCCGCGTTGCTTCAGGTCCTTAATGAGCGCGGCAATCGGTTGGTCGATCTCTTTAGCAAGTTTGGCGTGCTGTTGAATGTCATCGTGGTTGTCCCATGGCTGGCTTGCGCCATGCCAGAGCTGGACGTAACGCACGCCGCGTTCGAGCAAGCGACGCGCAATCAAGGTTTGGCGTCCGTGAACTCCGGCGCCATACATCTCGCGAAGGTGCGCCGGCTCTGAACTGATGTCGAAGGCGTCCGCGGCCTCCATTTGCATGCGGTAAGCGAGTTCGAACGATTGGATGCGCGCTTCCAATCGGGCGTCGTGATGACGTTGCTGCGAGTGTTCTTGGTTTAGTTGCGCCAATAGATCGAGTTGATGCCGCTGGCCTTTCAGCGATGTGTAATTGTTGCGGATGTGCTCGATCAGTTTTTCGATCTGCGTGTGTTGCGTGTCGATGTAAGTGCCTTGATAAACACCCGGAAGAAAGCCCGACTGCCAATTCTCGGCTTCCTTGATCGGATAACCACCGGGACACATCGCGACAAATCCAGGCAGGTTCTGGTTTTCGGTTCCCAAACCGTAAGTCACCCATGAGCCAACGCTCGGCCGGCTCATTACGGCGTCGCCGCAATTCATCAGCATAAGAGAAGGCTCGTGATTCGGCAGATTCGCCTGCATCGAGCGAACGACCGCGATTTCATCGACACATTCTGCAACATTTGCGAACAGTTCGCTTACTTCGATGCCGCTCTGTCCGTACTTGCGGAACTTGAAGGGAGAGGCAAATGCCGCGCCGGTCTTGCGCTCGGTGCGTAGATTCTCGATGGGCAGCGCTTTGCCGTTATATTTGTCGAGCGCCGGTTTGGGATCGAATGTATCGACGTGCGACGGGCCGCCGTTCAAAAAGAAGTGAACGACACGCTTTGCCTTTCCGGCGAAGTGCGGACTTTTAGGCGCCAGCGGATTGATCGCCTCCGCAGCGCCAGCGGCTTTGATGTGCGGGGTCTCCTGCAAAAGAGACGCCAACGCCAATCCGCCCATTCCCATGCCGCAACGGCAGAAAAAATCGCGGCGACTTAGAAGCATATCGCTCAACTTCGCTGAATGATGCGGGTTCATTTGGACGAGTCCCTCCGCAGGAACCTCCAGGTACGTAGTCCCGCCTTTAGGCGGCAGCATTTGCTGGCAGCTACACAGCTTTTGCGGATTGCAATCGCTCCGGCTAAAGCCGGGACTACATGCCGCAACGTCAGGTTCATGGTCCCAATGTATGCGCAAGGCGAATAGAAACTTTCCATAAACCGCGCGGTTTGATCAAACTGACACGTCTCGGAACAATGCCTCTTCGAGATAACGCCGACAAGCGAACTCTAGCGCGATAGGGCGCCGTCAAAACTTTTCAAAATGGGATCGGGCATCTTCAGTTGCTCGGCAACGGACCGGGCGCGCCCCGCGATTTCCCGGCCCAAAGCCGCCGCGGCGTTTGGCGCCGCCGGAAAGTGCGGTTTGATGAGCGCCGCCAGCTCATCAAGACGTTTCGACAGCTTGTCCACATGAAACACGGTTGTTTGCAGGGAAGAGAGGCGTTCACGATACAAGCTCCGTCCCTCTGGCGCGCGCATGACAGCTGCGGCAACGAGCCCTTTCATCCGAGGATAAATCGGCCCTTGCGGTTTCCAAAACATCTGGTCGAGGCCGTGCGGAATAAAGATCAGTTTTCCGCTCTCGGGATCGTGATAGATCCGATAATTGTTGCGGTCCATCGCGTAGCCATCCCAATTCCAAGTGAAGGTCTGAAGCGCCAGCGAGGTAATGAAAAGGTCCATATCGAGCAATTCCTGCAAACGTCGCCAGCGCCGAGTTGCATCCGGTTCACGCGCTGCGGCCAACAGGGCCAGGCGGTCGGCTTGATCGTCCGGGCCATCGCCATGAATGCGTTCTAATGGTTGGTCCACATCGCGTCGAAATCCGCCCTCGTACAGATTCCCATCAGTACGGCGGAAATGTTGGCCGAGGAACTCTTTAGTCAGTCCTTCTTTGATGACGTAGAGACCAAGGTGCCGGTTGTTCAATTGCAACGTAGCATAAGCGCCACGGGCCGCTGGCACGCCGGCTTGGCGAAACATTTCGCTGCAGAGCACATCGGTCATGAAAGTGGGATCTTCCGCCTGATTGTTCAGGTGCAGCTTGCGCAGTCCGTGACATTTTTGTTTCGGGACGAACTTATTGAAGCTGAGCGTCAGGGCCGGCCGTTCGTCGATGCTTTGCAGGCTGCCCTGCGAACCCTTGATGTGAATTCCCACGCCGTGAAATGTCTCGTCACCGAGCCGCACGGTCCCTTTGACGTCCGTGCGCGAATTATTTCGGAGCGAGCCTAGTCCGGCGTCTTCGATCTCGATCACAAACGCGGGAACATTCGTAAGCGCGAACAAATCGGCGCCGGGCGGAGGGTCGGGCGCTCCTGACAGTCGCGAGGAACATTGGAACGCGCAGAACAAAGCGACGATTGTTCGCAGGCAAAGAATCATAAACTTGCTTGCGGAACGTAGTTCATGACACGAAACCTCGCGACAAAGAAATGGTGCTTTGAATTAAACCCGAGTTTGGCATGGATGGTTCCGAACGGCTCCCCATGAACCTGCTTGTGAACTGTCGCTGGCGAAGGCAAAAAGCAACCCCTCTCCCCATGGGATGGGGAGAGGGTTAGGGAGAGGGGCTTTATGCGCCAGGTTCATGGTCCCAATGCGCGTAACATTTGCCTGGAGGCTCCCGATGAACCGGCGCAGCAGGATAGGCGTCCCGCCTGTCCTGCATTTGCGCACACCAGAGCATAGACAGGCGAGACGCGCTGTCCTGCCAGCTTTCTGCACTGCCACCGTGCTCACTTCTTCTCAGCGAAGGCGTAGAGGTGCTTGTCTGTCCTGATGAATAGGACGTTGTCCGCAATCGCCGGAGTGGCGGCAGTCCGTTCGCCCAGCTTCGGGTTTGTCGCGGCTATTTCCGGTTTTTCGCCGCCCGCCTTGAGAACAGTCCCTGTGCCATCCTGAAGCGACGTGAAATAAATGTGCCCATTGGCGGCAACGGGAGAGGCGTAATACTGCCCGGCGGCAGCCACTCGCTCCTGGTACACTTGAGCTCCCGTCTTCGGATCGCAGGCGGTAACAATTCCACCATCCTTAATCATGACATAGTGATCGCGATAGAGGAGTGCGGAAGTGATCCAGGGCAGGCCTTTCGTTTTCGTCCAAAGCACATGCGAACTTGTGATGTCGCCGCTTCGACCTGCCTTCAGCGCGAAGGCGCTATTCTTTCCTTCGGACATAAACTTGCTAATTGCGTCCCATTCATCTCGAGTAATCTTCCCATCATTGTTTGTATCCTGGTTGTCAAAGAAACCTTCGAAGGCTTGGTCCGCTTCCTTTTTTGACAAACAACACTCCGTCATTGTCCTTATCCAAGTCCTTGAGCATGGAATCGAATGGCGGCATCTGAAACTCCTGATCGTCCGCACCGCCTCCACCGCCCGCGAAGAACAGAGTTCCATTTGCCAGAACCGGCGACGGAACACAACCCGAGGGCGTGCCCCTCAGAAACCATTTCTCAGTCCCGGTCTTCAGATCGTATCCAATCATCCGCGCGTGTCCCGCTGCAACGACTTGTTTGTCATTGGCTGTGTTCCAAACGATGGGCGTGCAATATGAAGTGGCGGGAAGCCTTGCTTGCTCCCATTTGCGCCCGCCGGCCGCGGCATCCAAAGCGATAATCTTGGAGTCTTTTGTCTCGTCGCAGACGAGCACGACCACGCCGTCAGCGATGATCGGTGAGACACCGCTGCCGAAATCCCCACCGATCGCGGCGGGCGGCATTACGAACTTCCAAAGTTCTTTGCCCGACAGGTCATAACAGACAAGCCCGCAGGAACCCAAGTAGGAGACGATGCGCGCGCCGTCTGTGGCGGGGGTGGATGCCGCTGGGCTGCCTTCGGTCTTATGAAACGCTTCAAGTTTCTTGACCGGCGCCTCCGCGCGCCACCCTTCCGCGCCATCGGTCATTTTGTAAGCAATGGTGTAAAGTTTCCCGTCTTCAAATGCCGTGATCACGATTTTGTCTCCCGCAATGATGGGAGAGGAAAGCCCGCTCGGAACGGAACTTTTCAATTTTACATTCTTGTCCGGACCAAATTCCACGGGCGGCTTCGCATCCTCGGCTATGCCCGACCCGTTAGGACCACGAAAGCGCGACCAAGCGAGCGATTTGTCTGCGCTCCATGCAGACATTGCAAAAACTCCCGTGGTCAGAAGTAACATTAAGGATTCCATGTGTTGTAATTTCAGCCTTTTCTTCGTAGCGAATTCTTTCAGGGCGTCACGGAGCTTCTGCTTGAACTCGGCCGGCCGCGCCCGACTCAAGAAAGTTATTCGGCCGTCCCAGGCGCCGTCAGCGGCGCGTGGTTTGCTCATTCTGGCAGAACTTGGCAGGCAGGGGCGGCGCGCCGCGCCACTGCTCATGCCCTTAATTCAACGGCAGTCCCGTGCCGCTCATCGCCCTGTCTTCGCGCGCCTGGATGCGATCCTGTTCCGGAGTTCTTCGAGTCTGGCCCTGACAACTCACCGGATTAGGGCGTATGGCATCGGTTCATTCAAGGGGAATCTTAGGTTGCCCTTGGGACCTGAATACGGCCCGAGCGCCTTCTTTAATTTCTCGTCCCCCGTCACTGGAGGAAAGATGCCGATGTGCTCTTTGAATGCTGCGAAATAGATCAAGATGCCATCGAGCTTAAATGCCGGCATTCGATAGCTGATCATTTCCGTGGCCTCGGGAGCGACTTCTTTGACGGTCGATCTGATCTTCTTCAGGATCGACTGAACCTTCTGTGGAAAGGCCATGATGTATTCATCGATGTCTTTAGGTTGCGAAGGGCCTTTCACGACATTGTCTCCTTCTGATTGGTGTCCGATTTCATAGGTTTCCGCAAATGGTTACCGCCATCCCCGTGTCGCCCTGCGTTTCATTTCCCCAACTCTATCCATTGCGTGCTGCCAAGTTCGAGTTGAAACGGTCGCCAGGGCCGTCCCCAAAAAAGGATGAAAAAAGGATCATTTCGTAACGCAACGGTAAACATTCCTCGCCGATGTTTTCCTCCGCCAACCCACCGGCGAAGAACTTTATCTCAACAACTTCCTTCTCGCCGAAGGTTACGCCCGCCGCATGGACAAGATCGTTCCCGCCGACTGGGATTACGCGTAGCATAGCGCAGATTGCCCAGTCTGCGCTGCGAGATACGCATGAGCTACTCAAACGAAGAAAGTTTTTCTGGCAGCTTCGCGCTGGTTCAGCCAGATTCCATGCTTTAAACAACGCCTACATTATGAAAATCGCACAAGTCATTTGCCAGATTCTTCGAGTGCGGTCTGTAGAAAAGAAGACGGCAAGTTCGCAAGACGTAATTCTCGTCCGCGTTCGAACGGACGATGGTTTGGAGGGAATTGGAGAGGCGGACGCATCGCCTGAAGTTGTCAAAGCGATCGTTGACGCGCCGTTTAGCCACAACATCGCTTGCGGTCTGCGCGAGATTTTGCTCGGCGAGAATCCACTGGAAACGGAACGGCTCTGGCAAAAGATGTATCGGCAAACGATGTACTTCGGGCGCACGTCCGTCACGATTTCAGCGATGAGTGCCGTGGATATGGCCCTTTGGGACCTCAAAGGGAAATACTTTCAACAACCGATTCATCGCCTCCTGGGCGGCAAGCATCACAGCCGGATTAAAGCGTATGCGTCAATTTTGTTCGGCCGTGATGGCGCCTCGACCAAGGAGATTGGGCGGCGCTGGGTGAAAGCCGGTTATCAGGCGGTGAAATTTGGATGGGAACCGATGGGCCAAAATGAAGCGCTCGATATCGAGTTGGTTCGAGGAGCGCGCGAAGGGGTAGGGGATAGTGCCACATTGCTCATTGACGCCGGCTGCGTCTGGGACGCTCGGACCGCGCTGCGGCGGGCGCATGCCTTCGCAGAGTTCAACATCGGATGGCTGGAAGAGCCTTTGCGCGAATCAGACGTCGATGGCTATGTCTGGCTGCGCGATCGTTCGCCGGCGCCGATCGCAGCGGGCGAAGGGGAATGCGGACGCGAATCGTTCCGGCCACTGATCGATCGGCACGCGTTGGACGTTTATCAGGTCGATATTTCCCGCTGCGGATTCACGGACGCGGCTTACATTCGCGCGCGCGTGGAGGAAATTGGCGCACGGCTTTGCAACCATTGCTATACGAGTCCAGTTACAGTGGCGGCCTGCCTCCATTGGCTGAGCACGTGCCGAGACGCATTTATTTTTGAGGACAGCGTTGAGGACTCACCGATGCGGCATGAGTTGACCCATGAGAAGATGCAGGCAAAGGATGGCTGGATTACAGTGCCGGATGCTCCAGGCCTCGGTGTGACGCTGAACGAAGAATTCATCGCGGAATACTTGGTTGGGGAATCAGGAAAGTGACCGTGCTCGCTGGATAGGCGTCCCGCCTGTCCAGCATTTGCCACACTCGGACCGCATAGACAGGCGAGACGCGCTGTCATTCGAGCGTTGCTGATTCAGCACGCCAAGGATTGATTTGATTGAATGACCGCCGCTTAATTCTGTCAAAAGGGCCATGACACTTCTGCCTGTCGTCCAGCGCGAGCTTTCGGAAGCGGCTCGCCGGAAAGGCACCTATCGGACGCGGGTCCTCGCGGTTGCGGCCGCGTTGGCTTTAGGCGCCTGGATTTACGCCGAACAAAGCCGCTGGCAGCTTCCAGCCCGGCGGGGAGGATCGCTCTTTCAGGGCATCGCCGGTTTGATGTTCGGCTTTTCTTTGTTGAGCGGGGTTTATTTTACCTCCGACTGCTTGAGCAAAGAAAAGCGCGACGGAACACTGGGCCTATTGTTCCTCACGGACTTGAAGGGCTACGACGTTGGGTTAGGCAAACTCCTGGCGACATCGCTCAATGCAATCTACGGATTGATTGCGACCTTTCCAATCCTGGCGATTCCGCTCCTTGTGGGAGGGATCACTTGGGCGGATTTCGCGCGTATGACACTCGTTTTGGCCAATACGCTGTTCGTCTCGCTGGCCATTGGAATCGCAGTCTCGACGGTCAGCCGGAACGAACGAAATGCTGCTGTGGCAACTTTTCTTCTGTTGCTGTTTCTGGCTGGTGGATTGCCTTTGATGGGTCAGCTACACAGCGAAATCGCCGGGACACGGTCAGTGCCTAACGCCTACCTTTTGCCCAGCCCCGGTTTTGGGTTTAGCGTTTCGTTGACCTATGGGTTTAGCCGATTGAGTAATCTCTTCTGGCGTTCACCCTTAACCACTCACTTGATTGGATGGACTTTTTTGTTCGTGAGTTGCTTGCTGTTGCCAAGGATTTGGCAAGACCGCCCGCGTCCGGCAAATGGTTCAAATGGGATGTTTTCATCCAGCGATTCCGCTACGGTGGCCCTCTGAAGCGAACGGCCATTCGACAAAGCCGGCTGCGGATTAATCCTTTCTTTTGGCTTACCTCGCGAAGCCGCATGAGACAGGTTCACCTTTGGGGGATTTTGGTTGCGGTCTTTTTGGGATGGATTCTGGGATCGGTCATGGTGAGAAACTGGATTGGGAGTCCATTGGGAATGCTGGCGATGATTGTCGTGCACGGATTGTTTAAAGTATGCATTGCTTCGGAGGCGAGTTATCGGCTTGTTGAAGACCGCCGCAGCGGCGCGTTGGAATTGTCACTTTCCACTTCGCTAGGCGTGCGCGATATTTTACATGGGCAATTGACGAGGGAATTCCGCAACATCGCCGCTCACTCGGCGCAGCCACGAAATGAACTAACCCACTGGTTGCGGTCAAGACGGGGAAGACAACGACTGCCACAAGCGATTCTCGCAGCGCGTTGACGCGAAGTGCGCGGCGCAGCAGGTCTTCCACGAACCGTACGGAGCGCGGACAGCCTTGTCCGCACGGTTTCAGCAAACTGAGAGGAATCCGCGGGCAAGGCTGTCCGCGCTCGGTACGGTTCGTGGTCCCAACGTGCGCAACATTTGCATGGAGGCTGCTGACGAACCGGAGTCGTAGGATAGGCGTCCCGCCTGTCCATCAATTGCGTGCACCAGGTGGTCGAGCACTTAGGGAAGACGGAGCGTTCACGTTGATCGAATTCCGTTCCGTTGGCTGATCTCTCACAATCTCCGCGTCTCGGGCGTAAATTCCTAGTAACCTTTTCGCCCGTGGCGGGTATTCAAGGAAGAGGAGGTCAGTTTGGGAATCACAGAGAAAGTCCCCGCTCTTTGCTGAGCGGGTTTTTTGTTTCGTGGAGGCTCGATGGCTGATATGTTTCGCCGCCATGATCAAGTTGATTCCTCTTTCATTTGCGGCTGTGCTGCTCGCTGAGAGCGTGCTTGGAGCCGATAACTGGCCTCAATTTCGCGGGCCGCACGGCAACGGCCATTCCGAGGCGAAGGGTTTGCCGGTAACCTGGAGCGAAACGCAAAACGTCAAATGGAAGACTCCAATTCATGGACGCGCGTGGTCATCGCCGGTCGTGTGGAATGATCAAGTCTGGCTGACGACGGCTACCGAGGATGGCCGCGAGTTGTCCGCCCTTTGCGTCGATCGAAATAGCGGCAAAGTTGTCCATGACCGCAAACTGTTCGACGTCGCCAACCCTCAATTCGCGCACAAGTTCAACACCTATGGTTCACCGACGCCGGTTATTGAAGAAGGCAGCGTTTATGTGACTTTCGGATCGCCTGGCACGGCGTGCCTCGACACGAAAACGGGCAAGGTTCTTTGGGAACGCCGCGATTTTGTTTGCAACCATTTTCGTGGGGCTGGTTCGTCACCGATCCTTTTCCAGGATTTGCTGATCATGAATTTCGATGGCAGCGATTATCAATTCATCGTCGCTTTGGATAAGAGGAGCGGGAAGACAGTCTGGAAAGAGGATCGTTCCATAGACTTCAAGGATCTCCTGCCGAATGGGAAACCTGAAGCGGATGGGGATTGGCGCAAATCTTATGCGACTCCTCACGTCGCAATGTTTGGTGGTAAGCCTGTGCTTTTGAGCAGCGGCGCCAAAGCGCATTATGCCTATGAGCCGTTGACTGGAACCGAATTGTGGCGGGTCGAGGAACGCAGCTGCCATTCGGCGGCTTCGCGTCCAGTCATCGGGCACGGGTTGTTTTTTATTCCTGCCGGATTCTCGAAAGGTTTGCTGCTCGCCATCCAGCCACCCGAGGGCCAACCCGGTGGGCATTCCGTCATCGACCTATCGAAGGCGACTGGACCTGATCCGGTAGTTCGGCGGGATCAAGTGCGACTGGCTTGGAAATCTACGCGAAACGCGCCGAACAAACCTTCTGTTTCACTCATCGGTGATTTGCTCTTCATGATTGACGATGGCGGAATCGCAAGTTGCCTCGAAGCCAAGACCGGCGCGGAAGTTTGGCGCGAGCGCGTGGGGGGGAATTACTCGGCGTCGCCCGTTGATGCGGATGGAAAGATTTATTTCTTTAGCGAGGAAGGGAAGGGCGCCGTGATCGCAGCAGATCGTCAATTTAAGGTGCTGGCTGAAAATAAGCTCGATGATGGCTTTATGGCCTCCCCCGCAATAGCCGGAAAAGCTCTCTTCCTGCGCACCAAAACGCACTTGTATCGGATTGAGCAATAGGCTCCAAATCGTCCGGAGCGCGGACATTCCTGTCCGCAGCGGCGAACGTCGTGCTAATTTTAGAATGGCAGATTTCCCCGGTGGCGGAATGTTCGATTGTTGCTGCGGACAAAAATGTCCGCGCTCCGTTTAATGGATAGAGCGCGCGTATGCCGACGCTGATCGAGAAGCCAACCCGCATTGAAGCGGCGGGCAATAAACCAAAAGTCATCGACGAATATGTCGGCCGCGCAAACTCTGGAGAGGCGCGGCTCAGCGTGGCGCGGATGGATAGTCCGAGCGGCTGGATTGAGCCGGGGCAGACGCCGGAGTTTGACGAATACACCATCGTTTTGTCCGGGATGCTGCGCGTGACGCACAGGCATGGCGCACTCGATGTGAGGGCTGGCCAGGCGGTGATTGCTCATGCGGGTGAGCGGGTTCAATACAGCTCACCCGGCCCGGATGGCGCCAAATACCTTGCGATCTGTTTGCCCGCGTTTTCGACAGCAACGGTTCATCGAGACCAATAGGATTCCCATGGTTAAAGAACATTCTTTCAAAACGGGGATCCCAGCGCTGCTCTTTCTTACTGCGGTTGCTGGTTTCGCGCAGCAGCCCGAATCTGAGAAGGAGTACGTCCGATCTCACTACGCAAAGTTCGAATACCGAATTCCGATGCGCGATGGCGTGAAGCTATTTACGGCCGTTTATGTGCCGAACGACCGGACACAGAAATATCCGATTCTATTGCTGCGAACGCCTTACAACGTGGGACCGTACGGAGCGGACCAATACAAAGGGTCGCTTGGCCCGAACATCCGGTTTGCGACCAACGGCTACATCTTCGCTTATCAAGATGTTCGCGGTCGTTTCATGTCGGAAGGCGCATTTTCGAACATGACGCCGCACGTGCCGGAAAAGAAAAGCCAGCAAGACATCGACGAAAGCACCGACACGTACGACACAATTGAGTGGCTGATCAAGAACATCGAGAACCACAATGGCAACGTCGGCCAATGGGGGATTTCGTATCCTGGGTTCTACGCAGCCGCCGGGATGATCGACACGCATCCGGCGTTGAAAGCGGTCTCGCCGCAAGCCCCCATTGCGGATTGGTTTTGGGACGATTTCCATCACAACGGCGCCTTGTTCCTGCCGCACATGTTCAATTTCTTCGCCAACTTCGGCAAACCTAGACCGAAGCCGACTACGGAAGGCAACAAGGCTTTCGACTACAGAACGCCGGACGGCTATCAGTTCTTTCTCGAGTTGGGGCCGCTGAAGAATGCGGACGAGAAGCATTTGAAGAGCGAGATCAGCTTTTGGAACGAGACCATCGAACATCCGAACTATGATTCGTTCTGGCAACGCCGAAACCTTTTGCCGCACCTGAGGAATATTCGTTGCGCGGTCATGACTGTGGGTGGTTGGTTCGACGCGGAAAATTTGTTCGGGCCCCTCAAGATACATCGCACCATAGAGAGGAACAATCCCGGAATCTTCAACGTGCTGGTCATGGGGCCTTGGGCGCACGGTGATTGGGGACGTGGCGCGGGCGAGGCTTTGGGCAATGCCAGGTTCGGATTCAAGACGGGCGAGTTTTATCGCGAGCAGATTGAATTTCCATTCTTCGAGCATCACTTGAAGGGGAAAGGAAATGCGCGATTGCCGGAAGCTTACGTTTTCGAAACCGGCGCTAATCGCTGGCGAACGTTTGATCATTGGCCTCCGCGAACCTTGGAGGAGAAGACTCTTTACTTGGGCAAGGAGGGCCGGCTTTCGTTTGAACCGCCTCAAGATCCCGGGGAGGCATTCGATGAGTACATCAGCGACCCAGCCAAGCCAGTGCCGTTTACGGACGACACGGCCATCGGCATGACTCGCGAGTACATGACCGACGACCAGCGATTTGCGTCGAGGCGGCCCGATGTGCTGGTTTATCAAACCGATGTATTGGAAAACGACCTGACTTTGGCGGGGCCAATCCAGGTTGATCTGTGGGTCTCGACCTCAGGGAGCGATGCCGATTGGATTGTGAAGGTGATCGACGTTCTGCCAGGTACGGCGCCCGATAACGATCCGAATCCGCGCAAAGTGCGAATGGGCGGTTATCAAATGATGGTCCGGAGCGAAGTCATGCGCGGCAGGTTTCGGAATAGTTTCGAACATCCTGAGCCGTTCGAACCGAACAAGGCCACGAAAGTTTCATGCGAGTTGCTCGATCTGCTTCATACCTTCAAGCGCAATCATCGGTTGATGGTTCAAATCCAGAGCACGTGGTTTCCTTTGGTGGACCGCAACCCCCAGAAGTTCGTCCCAAACATTTATAAGGCAGACGAAAGCGATTTCATCAAAGCGACACAGAGAGTGTTTCGGTCAAGAGAACGCGCCGGCGGTCTGAAAATCGGGGTCTTGAAACCTGCCGACATGTAAGGGCACGGTTGCTCGCGGGGCGCTTTGGGTTACAAGACGAATGGGGAAAGGGTTAAATGTTCGATGGACTGTTGCCAAAGCGCTTTTGCCGAGCTTGCAACTCGGCGACGATCTTGCGCAATTCTAAAAGATCAGTTTGTGAGACGTAACGAGCGAGTTCTTGAAAAAGTGGGTCCATCTCTAGTTGCTTAGCCAACAAAACGGCGGCTAGATCAGATTCATCAAGATTAGCTCTTTGCAGATCGCCCTGTCGGTAAAGCGATGGCAAAGCGTAAAGCTTAAGGATTAATAAGCCCTCAGCAGTGGCGCATGGAACATCCTGCTCGAGGAAAGGATGAACTGTCGCGTACTTTTCCAGTATCAGCCGACGCGGATACCTCGGAACCTCCCTTTCGCGAAACGCTATAGAAGTTGTGGCCAGGGCGAGTGCACGGATTGCAAAAAGATGGCGGCCACGAAAACAAAAACGCGTGGCTGAACCAGCCACGCGGTCGGACATGGAATGGAAGTCGAGTTTACTGCGTTTTCAGTTTGTCGAGAAATGCGATAACCGTTTTGGGTCCGCCGCCTTCGTAACCGTCGTCGTCGCGACCCAATTCTTTTCCCTCACCGTCGAGGACGAGCAACGTCGGAAAACCCTTCACGTTGAATTGTCGCATCAACTGTTCGTTCGCTTGTTTCACGGCAGGTTTAATCGTCTTTCTCTTCGGGAAATCTACCTTGACCAAGACAAGATTTTTCTTGGCATAGTCGGCAAATTCCTTAGTCGAAAACACTTCCTTGTCCAACTGGATGCAATTGCCTCACCAATCTGAACCAGTGAAGTCAAGGAGCACCATTTTCTTTTCCGCCTTGGCCGTAGCCTGTGCTTTCTCCAGATTGGCAAGCCATTTTGCGTCGGCCGCGGCCGCTTGCAGGGCCAGGCCCGCGAGCAAACCGATAGTTAAGGTGAATTTCTTCATGATGATCTCATAGGATTGTTTGTTTGAGGTTTGTCTGTTCACTTTCGCCAGCGAGAAAAACGTAACGAAGAACTGAGCGTTCCGCAAGGCGGCGTTCGCGCTAAACAAGGGTCGCAACGAGATGATTTTGTCTGTCTCCGGCGACAGAAACGTGAGGTCTTAAGGGGACTTAAGGGTCCGATCACGTTGCTGCTTATTGCCTCACTGAAGAGCGTTGATTACACTTCTTCCGACGTGATCGTATGAAGGCCGCGAAAAGCAGGCATTATGCAGGGACTGGATTTTGAAAGAACGAAAGCTGAGGCCGAGCGGGGGAATATCTCCGCGCAATACAACTTAGGAGTGATGTGCGAAAATGGATTGGGCGCGCCGCAAGACTATGCGCAGGCTGCGCACTGGTACCGTCGAGCGGCTGAACAGGGTGATGCTGAAGCTCAATCTAATTTGGGTGTGCTCTATGATACGGGCCGTGGCGTTCCGCAAGACCATGTTCAAGCCGTCAGGTGGTATCGGAAGGCGGCCTCGCAAGGCCATGCCGCAGCTCAGTACAATCTGGCGTTGATGTATGACAATGGCATGGGCGTCCCACAAAACGACGCCGAAGCGGCGGTTTGGTATCGAAAGGCTGCCGAACAAGGGAAGCCGGAAGCACAAAGCAACCTCGGCTGTATGTACGCGCGAAGCCGCGGCATGGCCCAGAATTTTGCCGAAGCGGTCAAGTGGAATCGAGAAGCGGCCGAACAAGGGTTTGCCCAAGCCCAGCATAATTTGGGTGTTTTGTATGCCAAAGGGCAGGGGGCGCCAATGGACTTGATCGAAGCGTATAAGTGGTTTGCCCTGGCAGCTGCGCAGCACTATGAACCTGCGGTCAATGTGCTCTACATGTTTACCCAGGCTATGTCGCCCGCGCAAATCGCTGAGGCCCGGCGGCGGGTGGCGGCGCATCAAAAGAAATTGTCGGCGCCATCGCAATCGTAGCGGCGGGCATCTTGGGGATGCACTGCGGGAGCTATTTTGATTTGCGCTTGCTTTGGACTCTGATTACGTTCTCGTCCTTAACATCCGCAAGAATGGCACTTCGACAGACCCTATGTCTAAATCATCGTTTTCGACAAACGAACTAACGGAGATTATCGTTGGCATTCACCGGTTGGCCCGCAATCTTTGGTGGACTTGGAACCAAGAAGCTCAGGAAATCTTCCACGAGTTGTCTCCTCGTTGCTGGCGGAACCTTTACCATAGCGCGGTGGCGGTCTTGCGCGAAGTTTCCGACTACGAATTGCGCGTCCGTTTGCAAGATCAGGAATTTGCGCAGCGTGTGCGAGAAGTTCTCCGGAAGTTCGACGCCTACCTGAACGAGGCCAACACTTGGGGAACTCAAAACGCGCCCCTGCTGCATGAGCGGCCAGTGGCGTATTTTAGCGCCGAGTTCGGTTTTCACGAAACGCTGCCAATCGCAGCGGGCGGCTTGGGCATTCTGGCCGGAGATCATGCGAAGTCTGCCAGCGATCTGGACCTTGGTTTCGTTGGGATCAGCCTGTTTTATCGCGAAGGTTATTTTCAGCAGACAATTAATCAGGACAACTGGCAAACCGAGCATTACACGCTTCTAAACCCAAGGAACCTGCCCGTTGAGCCAGTCTTAAATGCCAAAGGCGAGCCATTGGTCTGCGCGGTGGAAATCGCCATGTCGCAAGTTTATTTTCAAGCCTGGCGCGTGAATGTCGGGCGTTGCCCGGTGTACCTGCTCGACAGCAATCGCCCGGAGAACGAGCAACGTTACGGCGATTTAACGCTGCGCGTTTATGGCGGCGATAGCACGACCCGGATCATGCAGGAGATTCTGCTTGGGGTGGGCGGGGTTCGGCTCCTGCGCGAAATGGGTATTCAGCCTTCGGTGTTTCACATGAACGAAGGGCACGCGGCATTTCTCGCCCTCGAACTGATCCGCGAGAAACTTGCCGAAGGAAAAACCTTCACGGAAGCCATCGTCGCGACTAAGGAGGAATGCATCTTTACGACCCACACGCCAGTGGAAGCCGGCCACGATCGATTCAGTCCCGATTTGCTCACTTATGCGCTCATTAAATTACAGGGTCAGCTCAAACTGACGCCGTCCGAACTCATGGCTCTCGGCCAAGTTGAAGCCGGCAGTGAAACCGAACCGTTCTGTATGACCGTCCTGGCGCTGAAACTGTCGCGCGCGGCCAATGGCGTGAGCGAACTGCACGGCCAGGTCAGCCGGTCAATGTGGCACCCTCTCTTTCCGAAAAAATCGGTGGATCAGGTTCCCATTGGCCATATCACGAACGGCATCCATCTGCTGGGTTGGATGAAGGGACCCGTGCGGCGCTTTTGGAAACGCAAGCTCGGTCCGGAGTGGGAGAGAGACGTAAACTCGGCCGAGTTTTGGGCCAGGATGGCTGATTCGGAATTCATTTCGGATGAAGAGATTTGGGCGCTGCGTTACAAACTCCGGCGAGAATTAATCGAGTTCAGCCGGCGGCGTCTCTTGATTCAGGGGCAGCGTCTCACCCAGGGAGATTTTATCGCCTTTGATCAATTGCTGAATCCGGATGCGCTCACCATTGGTTTTGCCCGGCGTTTTGCCACTTACAAGCGCGCCCCGTTGATTTTTCAGGAATTTGAAAAAATCGCAAAACTGGTGGCAGACCGCCAGCGACCGGTTCAATTTATCTATGCGGGCAAAGCGCATCCGCGCGATGACGATGGCAAGCGTTTCATCCAGCACATTATTCATCTCAGCAAATATACGGATTTGAAGGGGCACCTTGTCTTTATCGACAATTACGACGTCCATGTAGCCCGGCAAATGGTCTCGGGCTGCGACGTGTGGTTGAATAATCCGCGACGGCCCTTGGAGGCGTCGGGGACCAGCGGACAGAAGACGGGTTGCCACGGTTGTTTGAACCTCAGCATTCTCGATGGTTGGTGGCGCGAGGGGTACGATGGCACGAACGGGTTTGCGATCGGTGACGATTCTCACCCGGATTCAATTGAGGAACAGGATCGCCGTGACAGCGAGAACTTGTATCGCATACTTACAGAGGAAGTCATCCCATGCTTCTATGCGCGCGATGCGCAAGGCATTCCGCGCCGTTGGATCAACAAAATTCGCAGGGCTATGGTCACGCTCGTCCCTCAATACAGCACGTGGCGCATGGTTCAGGAATACGCGCGGAAATATTATTTGACACGGTAATGAACCGGCCGTTGGACAGGCGTCTCGCCTGTCTTGCTCTTAGCAAGAGGTGTACGCAGACGCTGGACAGGCGAGACGCCTGTCCAGCGACCGGTTCATGGCGGCAATGAGCGAAAATGCATTTCGGAGCGAACGAGCCGCGGTGAGGAAGCCGTTCCGAATTGGATCAATTCGTGAATCGCGCGTATGGTTATGCGAGTGACTTGCGATATCAAATCCCAGACCTTCGAAGAATTACAGACCCAATTCCAGGCTTGGGAGCAGCCGACGTATCGCGAGACGCAATTACTCGATTGGCTTTACGTTCGTCGTGTCACGAATTGGGACGCGATGACCAATTTGCCGAAGGCCTTACGTGATCGCCTGCGGCAGCATTATTCTCTGAATGTTCCGCAGTTGGTTCGCAAACAAGGCTCGCGCGATGTAACGCAAAAGTTTCTTTGGCAGTTGAGTGATGGCGCTTTGATTGAAAGTGTTTTGATTCCAGCCAGCCCAGCTTTATATGGGGAACCGAGCGACCGGCATACGCTTTGTGTTTCCACGCAAGTGGGCTGCGCGTACGGTTGCAAGTTTTGCGCGAGCGGACTGGAAGGATGGAAGCGGAATCTGAGCGCGGACGAGATCGTGGAGCAGGTCTTGGCAGTCGAGCGATGGCACGTTGCCCAACGAGAGGCTTCTCCGTTGGCGGACGGCGGCGTGGACTCAGAATCTGGTTCCGGAGCTGTCCCCCATTCGCGTTTGATCAATAATCTGGTGATTATGGGGATGGGCGAACCTTTGGCTAACTACGACCACCTGATGAAAGCACTGGGCATCCTTAATGCCCCATGGGGTGGAGGAATCGGAGCGCGCAAGATTACGATTTCGACCAGTGGGTTAGCTCCGCAGATTCGGAAGCTAGCCGATGAACCGCTGCAGTTCCGGCTTGCCGTCTCGTTGCACGGAGCCACTGACGAAGTCCGGAGCCGGATCATGCCCGTTAATCGCAAGTACCCGTTGAGCGAGCTGTCGGCGGCGTGCGAGTACTATCAGTCGAAAAAGGGTCGAATGATCACATTCGAGTACATACTTATTGCGGACGTGAACGACAGCCTGGAGCAGGTCAAACCATTGGCGGAACTGGCTCATCGTCTCAATGCGAAAGTGAACCTGATTCCTTACAACAAGGTGGAAGGTTTGCCTTGGCAACGGCCCAGCGAAATGGTTCAGGAACGCTTCGCCGCGGCTTTGTCGAAGCTAGGCGTTACTACAACGCTCCGACGAGAAAAAGGCCACGACATTGATGCAGCCTGCGGCCAACTTCGATTGAAAACGGAAAGAGACCGATTGGCCGGGGCGGCCCTCGCTCGCGACTAAACCGTAATTGCCGACACTAATGCCGATTGCTACTTTGCGTTCAATGTCAGTTCAGGCACAACATCGCTCAAAGACAGTTTTATCGGGCGGCGACAGAGCTTCTCTTAAAGCATTTCCGGACGTTGCCATCGATGTGAAGGACTTGCTCAAGGCATCGAAGTAATTGTTGCTGCCACGGCTTCGACGCCCAGGTACAGCGCGAGATTGAACTGACGTCTTATCTGAACCTGCCAACAAGTTAATTGATCGCCGCCGCGAGGAGTTCGATCAGGTATTGATCGAACGTATGCATTCCCTGGTCCAGTGAGACTTCAATAATGCCGGTCAAAAGGTGAAGATTATTCGCCTGGATTGCCTCCTGAATTCCTCGATCCCGTTTCATAATCTCCAAGCATGGGGTGCGCGTGCCGTGAACATTGGGAAGGAGGCGCTGACAAATGATCGTATGAACGTTCCGAGCCAGCAAGCTGCTAATGTTAGCCTGTTCGGCGCTCTGATAGAACTCGCGGATTCGGCCGATCGCCTGCGCCACGGAGTCCGCATGCAACGTTGTCAGAACGAGATGTCCGGTCTCGGCTGCTTGCATCGCGGCGAAAATACTGGCGGCGTCGGGAATTTCTCCGATGAAAATGACATCCGGATCCTGGCGCATCGCGTTGCGAATACCGTCGGCGAAGGAGGCCGTGTCAATTCCCACTTCACGCTGCTCGAACTGAGAGAGACAATCTTCAAAGACATAGTCGATTGGATCTTCGACCGTGATAATACGAACGGCTTGGGTTTCGTTAATCTCTTGAATTAACGCGCGCGCCGTCGTGCTTTTGCCCTGCCCGGTCGGACCAGTCAGGAGCACCAGGCCCCGCGGTTCGGCAATGATTTGCTTGAGTGAATTCGGCAATTGCAAGTCGTCCAGCTTAAGCCGCTGTTGTGGCACGGTCCGAAAGGAAAACGATTGCTGACCTTTTTGTTTGCTGAGATTTGCGCGATAACGATGGCTGCCATAGTAGAAGCTAAGGTCAACCTCGTTGGTCCTTTCGATTCGCGAACAGGCGCCAGCCGAAAACGTTTCTCTGAGCGAATCTAAAAGCTCCTGGTTCGTTGGGGGCGGGAAGGTTTCCCCAGGCACCCAAGAAAGGCTCCCATGCACGCGTATCGAGTAAGGTCGATCGGCTTGGCCGTGCAAATCCGTAGCCTCTTGAGCGCGGCACCAGTCTAATAAGCGGCCGATTGCAGTATTATGGCGAACAGATTCCATGCAGTCCCAGACTGATCATCGAAAGCAGCTTCAACTTCAATCAGACAATCGAGTCGCCGAACAATCACATGCCATTGCCTGTGAACTCGATTTCGTTGAGATTCTGCCTCATTTTTAGCACAGCCAGTGCCAAGATTGAATATGGACAGAGGACGTCTTTGTCTGGCGTGCAGTAAGGAGATGTGAAAACAGGCCGGCCAAGACCAGTGACGCCCGCCGAGTTCATGCCAGCAATTCTCGTTTTTGCCGGGGCCTTTTCTTGTTGAGGCAGATAGTCCAGACTTGAAGGGTTGTGCAGTGCATAGATCGGTGATCTCCGAGCAACGATGGATCTGCCCACATACCGGCAAGCCGTCCAGCGGCTGACGTACGGCAAGCAATTGCCAGCGGCGGTGTACGTGTACCGGGATGCAGGATCAGACTTTGGTAGGGAATTGAACGAGCTCGTTCGGATTCGCCTAGCGCGCGGCTTTTCTCCGCAATAGCGGATTGCCGATACGAAGGTTAGCATTTTGTTCGGAACATTCCGTTTTCAGTTCTTTACGCTTGCGGCATGAGTAAACCCAAATGCCGCGACATTTC
>VHDE01000063.1 GCA_016871515.1 Verrucomicrobiota bacterium | reverse complement strand
CATCGAAAACAAGGCCTTCAATGAACTGACTCAATATTATCATCTGGAACATTGCTACCATCATGAACCGGTCTCGATGCTGGCGCAGATGTTGATGTTGATGCTGGGGTTTGTGCTTTTCGGCGCGTATGCCGTGCTGCACAGCCAGCAGGTGCGCCTGGGACAAATCACGATGAAGGCATTGGCCCACGACCTGGATTTGGCTTTGGAAGAAGATCTGCCCTGGGATCTATGGTTGGCCAGCGGATAGCTTTCAGTTGGGGGCAGTGCTTTGGGGACGATGCTCTTTGCTAGTCTGCCGATTGAAAAAGGAGCCAAGGGGACAGCGGGGGAATTGTCGTCTTGCGACGAGCAGGATGCCGAAAAAAAGCGAAGAAATTCTCGGAATCCCTGAAAATTCGACCCCGGCGAAATCCAGGCGACAACTCAGACCACCTTCCGAAATTGCCGCGATTCAGGAAAAGTGCTTTACAGTCGGGTGATTAGAACCTAGGCTGCGCGAACGATTAAACAAAGAGTTGACGGTAATCTATGGAAGTTAAAGCGAAAATGATTGAAGAATTTCGGGTTCATGAGCGGGATACGGGATCTGCGGATGTTCAGATTGCGCTATTGACGCAACGGATCAATCAATTGACCGAGCATCTTCAAAAGAACATCAAGGACCACAGTTCACGCCGCGGCTTGCTCAAATTGGTGGGTCAACGCCGGCGTTTGCTGGATTACCTGCATACCACAGATGCCATTCGTTACCAAACACTTACGAAACGGCTGAGGCTTCGGAAGTAAGCCTTCGCGCCCGGGATTTCATTTTCTCGCAGTACAACCTAATATCGTAAATTCGTTACAGCTGAGGAGCTTGGAAGACGCGACCCCGGCTTCAAAGGCTTTCCTAAAACCAGTCGCGTCAGAAATCCATTGGCACTGGGAAATTTCATTCAGTACCTGTCAGACAGGTGCTCACTGAAGTTCCTCTGGGCCAGTGGATACCTAATTATCATATGTCTGAGAAGATATCGTTCCAGGTTGGAACAAACCCAATTCACATTGAAACTGGCAAACTTGCCAAACAGGCGGACGGCGCGGTAACAGTCCAACTTGGAGAAACGATTGTCCTGGTCGCCGCAGTAGCCGCCAGCAACGCCAAGCCTGGCCAAGACTTTTTCCCATTAACAGTCGATTACCGTGAAAAAGCGGCGGCGGCCGGCAAGTTTCCCGGCGGCTACTTCAAACGCGAAGGACGCCCCACCGAAAAAGAAATCCTCACAAGCCGGGTCATTGATCGACCGATTCGGCCCCTCTTTCCAAAAGGCTGGTTCAATGAGGTCCAAGTCCAAAGCGTTCTCCTCAGCGCTGATGGTGAGAATGATCCTGATGTGTTGAGCATTATCGGAGCTTCGGCGGCATTGATGGTGAGTGATATCCCGTGGGGTGGTCCGCTTGGCGCGGTGCGTGTTGGGCGTATCAATGGCCGTTTTGTTGCAAATCCGACCCATGCGCAAATGGCCGAAAGCGATCTAGATTTGGTTTATGTTGGCAACGCAACCGAACACGTCATGTTTGAAGGGTCAGCCAAGGAGATTTCTGAAGCTGACTTTCTGGCCGCTCTGCAGTTTGGACATGAAACCTGTCAATCGATCATCGCGGCGCAACAAGACCTGGCGCGCCGCGCCGGCAAACCAAAACGAGCCATTACCTTAAACGTCGTACCGGAAGAGATTCTGGCGGAAGCCAAGGCATTGGCAGGCGACCGCATCGTTCCCGCCTTGCTGACGCATCGCAAACTCGACCGGGAAGCTGCCGTCAAGGCAGTCACCGATGAAGTCGGGAAGAAATTGGTCGAGAAGTTTGGCGCGGAGAAGGTGACCGAAGCAGTCCTTAAGGATGCTTTTTATTACATTCAAAAAGAAACTGTACGCAGCCTGATTCTTAACGACGGCAAACGGCTTGATGGCCGCACATTCGAAACTGTGCGTCCCATTAGTTGTGAAACCGGCATTTTGCCTCGCGCTCACGGCTCCGCTTTGTTCGCGCGCGGCGAAACCCAAGCTGTCGTTCTGGCGACATTAGGCACGACTGAAGATTCTCAAGAGTTCGACTCTTACACGGGCGGCAGCAACGAAAAGCAATTCATCCTTCACTACAATTTCCCTAACTTTTCCGTTGGTGAGACTGGCCGCATTAGCGGGCCGGGGCGCCGGGAAATCGGTCACGGCGCTTTGGCGGAACGTTCGTTGGAACCAATGATTCCACTCAAGGAGTTTCCGTATGCCGTGCGAGTTACCTGTGAAATCATGGAGTCGAACGGTTCAACCTCGATGGCGTCCGTTTGTGGCGGCAGTCTGGCGTTAATGGACGCAGGCGTGCCTTTACAAAGGCCAGTTGCCGGGATCAGCGTGGGCATTTGCACCGAGCACAACGACCAATACGAGATTACGCGCTACCAACTCTTGACGGATATCATCGGGTGGGAGGACGCCTTTTGTGACATGGATTGCAAAATCGCGGGAACTGAAAAAGGCATCACTGGTTTTCAGCTCGACTTGAAATTGCGCGGCCTGCCGCACAAACAGATGTCAGAAGCGATCGAGCGTGCGCGCGTCGCACGCCTTCATGTGCTTGGCGAGATGACCAAGACGATCTCGGAACCGCGAAAGGAGATGAGCAAGTATGCTCCGCGCATTCTGACGCTGAGGATCAATCCGGAGAAAATTGGGGCGTTGATCGGTCCTGGCGGCAAGAATATCAAGCGCATTGTCGACGAATCTGGTTGCGAGATTAACATCGAAGACGATGGCACGGTGAAGATTTATTCGGTCGCCGAAGAGGGCATGAAGATTGCCCGCCAAGCGATCGAAGGGATGACGGCCGAAATCGATGTGGGCAAGACTTATCGCGGAAAGGTCGTCAGCATCAAGGAATTTGGCTGCTTCGTGGAGGTATTTCCGGGCAAGGATGGGCTCTGCCACATCAGTGAGTTGGCTAATTTCCGAGTGAAGCAGGTGGAAGATATTGTGAAGATTGGCGACGAAATTGTCGTGAAATGCATCGGCATCGATGATAAAGGCCGAGTGAAACTTTCTCGCCGGGCGGCTATGGAAGAACGGGACAAGGAAATGGCGAAGAAGGCGTAAGTGTTAAGCCATGCGTAATCGGTCAAAGGCCGTTCGCTTTCCGAGCCTCCGCCGATCCGGCAGGGTCGGACTGTCACGCCGAGCGCCTTTCCATTTTGTCCTGCAGCTCACCTTTTGGTGCTCACACCGGCGGCCGGTCCGGCAGCCCGACCCTGCCGGATCGGCGCAAGTTTCACCGTAAAGGCCGTCGTTGTGCTACAGCAGCAGACTTTGCGAGAGCCGATTAGCTATGCGGGAATTGGCCTGCATAGCGGCAATCGCGTTAACCTGACATTCCTGCCCGCCCCCCCCAATTCTGGCATTCGCTTCCGCCGCGTCGACCTGGAAGGAAAGCCGGAAGTCGAAGCTCGGATTGAAAATGTTAGCGACACCACACGCTCCACGACACTATCGAAGGGCAATGTCAAGGTCCACACGGTTGAGCATGTCTTAGCCACCTTCGCAGGTTTCGGGATTCATAATGCAGTCATCGAACTTGACGCCAATGAACCGCCCATTGGCGATGGCAGCGCCAGGGCGTATTGCAAAATGGTGCAGACGGCCGGTGTGGTTTTACAGGGAGAACGCCGAGAAACTTACAAGGTTCTTAGTCCAATCGAGGTCAAGCTGGACGAGACGAACATATCGGTTTTTCCTCATGAGGGACTGAAAATTAGCTGCACCAGCTCGGACAAGCAGGGACGCTTCACGCAGTTTTACAGCGTCGATCTTTCACCCGAAACCTGGGAACGGGAACTTGCTCCGGCACGCACATTCTGTTTCTTTGAAGAGATCGAATTCTTGATTAAGAACGGGTTGATTAAGGGAGGCAGCTTGGAAAACGCGGTCGTCATTCGTGATGACGCCGTGTTGACGACAGAACCATTGCGTTTTCCCGAAGAATTCGTGCGGCATAAGATGTTAGACATTGTCGGCGACCTTGCTTTGTTAGGGCGCCCGATTTGCGGGCATATCGTGGCGATCAAGCCAAGCCACTCGGCGAACTGCGAACTAGCGCGGCAAGTCAATCATCTCATGCGCAAACCGTTGCTCGCTGCGCAAGCGTTTGCTCCGCCATTCAAACCGGCTCCTTCAGAAGCCCGCCCAGTTCCCAATCCAGTGCACGATCCAACAGCCATTGACACGGTTGAATTGATGAAGATTCTGCCGCATCGGTACCCGTTCTTGATGGTGGACAGAGTGCTCAAGATCGACGGCAATCGTCTCAGCGCGGTTAAGAATGTGACGGTCAACGAATCGTACTTTCAGGGGCATTTCCCCAATCACCCCGTCATGCCGGGCGTCTTGCAATTGGAAGCCATGGCTCAGGCCGCTGGCATCCTCATGCTGAAGCAGGCCGAGAATTCTGGAAAGATCGCCTATTTCATGTCGGCCGAAAGCGTCAAGTGGCGCAAGCCGGTGCGTCCAGGGGACCGGTTGCTCATTGAAGTAGAGCTGACCAAATGGCGTGGCAAGATTGGCAAAGCCAAGGGAACGTGTCTGGTCGAGGGGGAAGTGGTCAGCGAAGCTGAAGTCGCTTTTATGTTAATTGAGGGTTAGATCAAAGAGCCTATGGGCTTCATACACTCCTCGGCCGTGGTTCATCCTAAAGCCCAGGTTCCGTCAGATTGCTCTATCGGCCCGTTTTGCGTTATTGGAGAAAACGTGCTCTTGGGGCAAGGTTGCCGATTGCACTCGCATGTTGTTATCGACGGGCATACCACGCTCGGACGAGAGAACGAAATCTTCCCGTTCGCGAGCATTGGGCTGAAAACCCAGGATCTAAAATGGAAGGGCGGAATTACACGGACGGAAATCGGCGATTTCAATAGCTTTCGGGAGAACGTTACTGTGAACAGCGCCACTGCGGATGGTGAGGTCACGGTGATCGGATCGCACAATCATATTCTCGCCTATTCGCATGTGGCCCATAACGTGACTGTTGGCAACCATGTCATCATGTCGAATGTGGCCACGTTGGCAGGGCACGTCATGGTGGAGGACTTCGCAGTCATTGGCGGCCTCGCGGCTGTGCACCAATTCTGTCGCATAGGCAAGATGTCGATAATTGGGGGTTGCTCGAAAGTGGTTCAAGATGTTCCGCCGTTTATGCTCGCCGATGGAAATCCCGCTCAGACGCGAACGATCAATAAAGTCGGACTAGATCGCAACGGGATCTCGGACGAAGCGCAATCTGCATTGAAACAGGCGTTCAAACTTTTGTTCCGCGAAGGATTAACCATCTCCAACGCCTTGGATCGAATCGAAGCCAACTTGCCCCGCCTTCCAGAAATCCAGCATCTGGTTCAATTCACACGTGCCAGCGGGCGGGGCATCAGCAAGTGAAAGGGCCGTTCATCCTTTATCTACCGTGTCAGTGCCCCTTCGCCCGGCACTGTGCGGGCCAACGGCACAACTCGGTAGAACCGGGCCGAATCCTGCAAAGCCTCTGTCTGGCGCCAATAGTATGGTTGTGAGCTCAGGCTGAGAGTCTTTACGGGAGCACTACGTCCCGAATGGCCGGCTAGAAAGGCGCCCGCGACAACCGTTTCGCCGGAGATGGCGACCGACGTGCCGAGCCGATAACCTTCCGCCCCATCGCTGGCGCCGAAGCTAATCCTTTCAACGGGACTTCCAGCGCAAATTTGCACAGAAACTGGCATTTCACCCTTTGTTTTAGGGCTTTTTGCGGCGGTCGTGTAATTTCACGCGCGTGCCTACAGTCACCTTGGCCGTGGGCAGTTTTTCAGGCAGCTTCAATTGCAAAGCATCCAGGAGTTGTCGTTGTAGATCGGTGGGCTGAGGGAGCAATCGCGCAACGACTTCTTTGCTGTCCGTAGCGACCAGTTCCATGACATTGAGTCGTTCCAGTTCTCGGAGTCCTTCTTCTACGGTGATGTCCAATCTCCGCCAAGCTTGCTCTAAGCCGAACAAATCTGTGGCTTGTCGTTGACGCAAAACACCAGTGCGAAACTGGGTCACGTCGGATCTAGAGGGGGGCGTTCGTCAGCCGCAGTTTTCACCGGAAGGTTTCATGGCAAAATCATTGGCTCCGTTTCAGAGCAGCACCGCGTCCAGTTTTCGATGGGTGAAGCGGCAGCAGTGCGTATAACCGGCGCTCCGAGCAAGTTGGACCGCTTCGGCAAAATTCATCCCGACTTCTTGAGGGGCGTGGGCGTCGGACGCAAAAGTAATCGGGACGCGCGTTTCATGAGCCAGTTGGAGAATCTGGCGGCTCGGATAGATTTCCTTGCAATCCTTGCGCAAACCAGCGGTGTTGAGTTCGATCGCGGCGCCACTTTGTTTGGCAGCGTCAAGGAACGTTCGGAATAAGCCGGTGCAATCCTGCTGCGGATAAAAACAAAACTTCTTGGCCAAGTCCACGTGGCCGATGATTTCGAACAGTTGCGATTCGGCGGCTTTGGTCAGCCGTTCAAAGTAAACGCTCCACACTTCAAAGGAATCGCGTCCGCGCCACTCGGATATTTTCTTTGGATTGTCGAGGTCCCACGAGTCCGAGACGTAATGGACCGACCCGATGAAGTAATCCCAGGGATGCCGAGCCGCCAATTCGCGAATCCAATCTTCGTGTCCGGGAATGTAATCGACTTCGAGAGCGAGCTTGATCTGCAGACTTGGATGATCCTGGCGCGCCTTTTGGACCTTTTCGACGTATTCATCCAGCTCGTCCTGGCGCATGTGCCAGTCATCATAATCGTCACGGATCATGGGATTGTGATCCGAAAACCCGATCTCTCGAAGGCCGATGTTCACCGCGTGAGCCGCGTATTCGGTTGGTTCGCCGACGGCGTGCCGGCAGAGCGGCGTATGCATGTGATAGTCAGCAGGCCAAGACATGCAACAATTGTTACCGTGCGAGCTTGAGCGGCGGCAAGGTTAATCACAAATCAGGATAGCCGCTGGGTTTAAGCTGTTTAAAACTTCGCAGGTTCAAACGCTCGAAACCTTGAACATGCTCCGACAATTTCACGCTTCTGCGCCGTAAACGGTGCGGTCCTGCGCGTCGTCGGTCAATTACGGCGCCGTAACTTTCCAGGTTCCGCCGGGGTTGTTCGGCGTTAAGAATTGTGCGGAACTCAAAGTGGCGCCATCCATCAACCAAGTAGCGACCGAGCCATCACCAGCGTGTTGAAAAAGCAAATCGATCCTTCGATCCTGATTGAAGTCAGCCGTGCCGACCACACGCCATTGTCGATCTCCAGGGTGGCTGGGAGTTAGCAGAACCCCTGACCGCAGTTTGACGCCGTCCAGCAAGCACGCCGCCAAAGTGCCGTCCGTATGTTGAAAACCGAGGTCGACATTTCCATCCCGGTCGAAATCCCCCAACCCCATGATTCGCCAGTTTTTGTCGCCCGGATGGGCGGGTTCAATAAAAGCTCCGGAGATCAAGTTGACTCCATCCATTGTCCACACCGCTAATGTCCCGTCACTGTGTTGCAACAATAAATCGACCATGCCGTCGTTGTTGAAATCTCCCGTGCCTGCAACCGCATAATTGCGATCTCGTGGCCGCAAGGGATTAAGCAGGACGGCTGTCACTTGCCGGTCGCCATCCATGAGCCACGCGGCAATTGTTCCATCGGTGTGCTGAAAGACGATGTCCGATTTGCCATCCGAATTCAGATCGCCTGTCCCAACAATCTTCCAGTCCGGATCGCCAGCGTTACTCAGCAACAGTTGTCTGGCACTCGCCACCCGGGTTCCATTCATCAACCAAACCGCCCTGAAACCTGAGTCGTTCTGCAGGAGAACATCCGAGCGCCCGTCTCCATTGAAATCGCTCTTGGTCAAATCAACAAACGCGCGAATGGTTAGAACAAAACTGTCGCTGGCCGTTCGGCCACCACTGTCTGTCACGGTCACAGTGATGGTCGCGACACCCAATTGATTGTGCGCAGGGGTTGATAACCAGGATGCGATCGCGGCCGCGGCCACCCATTAAGATATTGCTGTCCGGGACGAGCGATTGGTTTGAAGAATTGCCGACCGCTGTTAATGACTCTGCGGAAGTTTCCGGATCCGAAACAGAAAAAGGAATAGGGGCGGAAGGTTGATTCCGCGCGACAATTTGATCGGGGATATTGGAGATCGTTGGTGGCACGCCAGCCGCCGCCACAGTCAACAAAAAGCTATCGCCCTAGTTTTTCCGTCCGCATCATGCACGGTCACCGTAATCGTAGTCGTGCCGAGCTGATTGTCGGCAGGCGTGATTAAGACAGTCCGATTCGCTCCCGCCCCGCCGAAAAAGATGTTAGCGTCGGGAACCAACGCCTTATTGGAGGAAGAGCCGCTCAGTGTCAAAAGTTCCGGACTCGTTTCCGCATCCACGGCCGTGGATGGTATTACCCCCGTCGATTGGTTTCGGAGCGTAGTCCGATCCGGAATATTCGATATGGCTGGCAATGTCGCGGCCAAGCCAACGGCGAATGCAAATGTGCTTGAGGCTGACAGTCCCTCCGCGTCGGTGACGGTGAGCGTGATGGTGGCAATCCCAGCTTGGTTTGTGGCTGGCGTGACGAGGATAACACGTTCTGAACCGCCCGAACCAAGGAGAATGTTCCCGTTTGGCACGAGAATTTGATTGGAGGATTGCGCCGCTACCGACAATAGGTCTGAGGGCGTTTCGGCATCGGTTATTGTAAAGCGAATGGGCCTCGTCGGTTGATCTCGGACAGCCGTCTGGTTGGGAATAGGGGAAATAATCGGGGGTGTTCCGCTGGCGCCGACCGTTAACACGAAGCTCGCGGTGGCGGTTTTGCCCGCGCCGTCCAATGCCGTAATGATAATCGTCGCGTCACCAATCTGGTTGGCGGCAGGAATAATCAACAAGTTCCTATTTGTTCCGCTACCGCCGAGAAAGAGATTGGCGTCCGGCACGACGGTCGTATTTAGCGAAGCAACTGTGAGCTTGAGATCGTTGGCGGACGAGTTTGCCACTGGGGTCACTATGAATTGAATCAGGTTGCTCGGTCGATCCCGCACAGTCCGCTGGTTTGGAACCGCCGATATGCTGGGGGATGAGGCGGCAGGCGCTGATTGTCCGAGTGCAATGCCGAGCGGCATGAGAGAGGCCAAACTGATGATAAGAGTCAACGTGCCGCGAAGGAGCAAGTGTGTCGCTGTATTCATTGGTTCAAACAGATTAAGAAAGCATCTTAAGCAATTATTATTTTTTCCTCAGGAATAAAGTGGAGGCTGTCTCCCACAAAATCTTCCACTTCTCCTCTTCAGAGTGGTTCAGGTTCAGAATCTTGCAAAACTCCGTTTCCAAACTTTCCGGCAGGTCCGATCCAATCATCAGCCGGGACGCCGGCACCTGACCAAGAATTTCGCGGACATGGTGAGGCATAAGCGTCGATAACTCGAGATACAAATTGTCGCACACCGAAGCGGCCACCACGGCTTCCTGGTAGAAAATGCTGCCGCCACAATGCGCCAGCACAATCCGCAGGTCGGGAAACTTCCTCGCTGGCGCGATGAACAAAGACGGCAATGAAAACGGGATGCCGTCGCCGGTATGGCAAACCACCACAAGCTTGTGCTCGCGAGCTGTCTCGAAAAAAGATCGCTTCGGGAGGAAATAGGATTCAGCGGTTGGAATTGGGCTGAAGTTTCAGCGCCCGAAAACCAAACTCTTGCACGCAACGCTTCACCTCCGCTCGAAATGCATCTTCCGGGATGAATGGATACAAACAGCTCGCGCCTGTGAATCGATCCGGATGCTCGCGCACGGCTTGACCAATCTCATCGTGAGCCTGACGGTAATCCTCGACTACCGGGTAAGGGATGACGAGCGCGTGCTCCACGCCAAATCGGTCCATGTCCCTCAATAATTCGGCGGCCGTATATTGGCGGCCGCTATGCCGCGCTTTTCCAATATGCGTGTGCGCATCGAAGAGCTGGAACCCGTCCTTCATCCGCTCAATTCATTCGTTGGTTTTTAGTATCTCATCAACGATCCGATCACCCATTTGACCGGTCGTGAGAGAACCACCCAGATCGGGCGTCCGATTCCCCGGGTGGGCAAAAAGGCGTTCGACAGCCCCGCGAATCAACGTCGCGCCGCGCGATGTCTCGGGAGTGTTAAGCCAATCGAGCATCAGAACCACCGACAAGATTGTGGCGATCGGATTGGCAATCCCGCGCCCCGCAATATCCGGCGCCGTGCCGTGCGACGGTTGGAAAACGGCGTATTGTTCTCCAATGTCGCCGGATGGCGCCATGCCCATTCCCCCCACAAGGCCCGCTGCCAGGTCGGAAAGAATGTCGCCAAACATATTCTCAGTCACCAGCACGTCGAACGTCTCGGGGCGTTTGACCAAGTAAAGCGCCGCAGCATCGACATAAATTTTCTCCGTCCGAACGTTCGGAAACTCGCGACTGATGGCGTCAAAGATTTCCCTGAAAAATGCCATCGACGGAAGCACGTTGGCTTTGTCTACGAGCGTGACCAAACCGCGCCGACGGCTCGCTTCGCGGAAGGCGGCGCGGAACAATCGCTCGGAACCGCGTCGCGTAACTCTGAGCGTATCGGTCCGTTCTTCCCGATTCGCGGGCGGTTTGGCTAATCGGCCGGAGAAGAGCCCTTCAGTGCTCTCCCGAATGATGACAAAGTCAATTTGCCCGGCCTCGTACCTCTTCAATGGCGTATCAGCCGCGTGATAGAGGCGAATGGGGCGCAACCCGCAGTAAAGGTCGAGCTTCTCGCGCAAATCGATTTGCGGAGTCATTTCGAGTCCGTCAGGCCAGCGAACATTGGGCAGTCCCATGGCCCCGAGGAGTATCGCGTGATGCTCTTTGCATCGCGCCAAAGTCTCCGCGGGCAGCGGATCGCCATTACGCAAGTACTCTTCGGCTCCCACAGAGAATTCCCGGAGTTCAAACGTTGCGTCGCGCAGTTTCGATTCAACAGCCCGCAAGGTTTTGACGCCTTCCGCGATGACGTCAGGACCGATGCCATCGCCGGGCAAAACCGCTATCTTATGTGTGATCATGGCCGCGAATGCTCTCTGCTTTGCAGCAGCTCAAAATCGAGACGGGATACTGAAGAAGAGTGGAGAAGGGTCAAGCGCGGACTTAGGTGCGATTAAAACTGTCGGTCCGTCAGGAAACCCGCTTGCGTTTACGCTGCAGAAACGTCCGCAGAGTCGAAACGTGGCCGAAGCTGGCCTCGATCCCTCCAGAAGTTTCACCGTCTGCGGCGCAAACGCTGCGCTCCTGAACGACAGTCTTAGTCGTACCCCCCCCGACCTGATCGCGTTGATTCGCGAACCTCAGACTCTTTCCCGCGGACAGCCCCATGGGAAACGGTTTCGCGAAGCTGTCGGCCGAATGGCGCGGCAAGAATACGCTTCTGTTGCTGAGCGAAATGTTGCGCGTCGAAACTCGCTTACACCGGGCTCAGCAACTCTTGAAGAATCCAGCCTTGTCGATCAACGAAGTCGCGTTGGCGACTGGCTTCCGTCACCTCGGCCTCATTCATAAGACGTTCAAGAGGCGATTTGGGATGACACCATCGGCATGGAGAGATGGAAAACAGGCTCGGAACTTCCACTAGACGCCATCGCAATCGTAGCGTCGGGCATCTTGCCTGCCGTAAAGCCGCTGCATCTTGCCCGGCGGATCACGCGCGCGATCGAAAGGCCGGCACCGAGCTTCCAGCGCCGCTCCGGACGCCGGGCGGCAGGATGCCCGCCCTCTACGGCAGGCAAGATGCCCGCCGCTACCGGGCTGCAAATGCGCCTTTGACTCTTTCGATCAATCTTTTATGCTTTCGGCATTCGGATTGCCAGGCGTTCACTTCTTATTCGCATGAAGCTTCTGAAACAGTTGATCGTGGGCGTGTTGACTGTGCAGCTGGGCTTGGGCCCTATCGCTCAACCCATCCTCACGCAGCCTAACCCTTTCCAACCTCAAACCGGGACCGGCATTGCGAACTTGCGGGTCACTCAACAGAGCGCGGATGGGACGGAAGTCGTGCTGGCCATGGATTACTCCTACGACGGTTTCGGCGGACCGAATGCTCAAATTCTTCCTCTTATCGAAAAGAAAGATCAAAAAGGGATAGCCGCCTGGTTCGGCGCTGATCCGGTCATTGTCGGTGTTGGCAAGGGCGTGATTTCACTGAAGGTGTAGTATTTCAACGATGAACCGGGCGTGCCTCAACAATTGACATCTGACCGGCTCCGCATTCTCGTTTTGAACCGGGCTGGAACCGCTGTCATCAGCAGCATCCCTTTCCTGAAGACGATCAAATGGGGGCATCCGACGGTTAAGCCTGAACCGATCGTGGTTTCTCCAACACTCGGCGCGGTTAGCAACGATCCGGCTCGCGAAGCCGCGCGTTTGAGGGCTGAATCGGAAACCAAGGCCCGCGCGCAAGCGCAATCACAAGCCGAGGCCGAGGCCAGGTCCCGTCAAGCCGCAGAACAAAAGGCGCGCGCGGATGCCGAGGCTCGCGAAGCAGCCCGCCTCAAAGCGGAAGCCGAAGCCAAGAGATTCGCGAAAGAGAAACGTCTGGCCGAAGAGAAAGCGAAGGCCGAAGCCAAAGCCCGCGACGAAGCCCGTTTAAGAGCCGAGGCAGAAGCAAAGCGCCTGCGTGACGAGAAAACCCGTCAAGAAGCCGAACTCAAGGCCCGGAACGAAGCCCAGCGCAAGGCCGACGCCGAAGCCAAACGATTGGCGGAAGAAAAACGTCTCGCCGAAGAGAAAGCCAAAGCCGAAGCCAAAGAGCGAGAGCAAGCTCGGGCCAAAGCCGAAGCCGAGGCCAAAGCACGTCGCGACGCCGAAGCCAAAGCCGAAGCCGAGGCGAAAGAAAAGGCGCGCTTAGCCGCCGAGGCCGACGCCAAACGATTGACTGAAGAGAAGCGGCTGGCCGAGGCCAAAGCTAAAGACGAAGCTGACGCCCGTCTTTTGGCAGAAGAAAAAGCGCGCTTGGAATCAGAAGCGAAGGCTCGTGCGGAAGCGGAGGCCAAACAACTCGCTTCTGCGCCAGCGATTACGCCGAGTTCGCAGGAAAATATTGCCGCGCTCGAACCGCTCGCTGCCAGCCTAAAGAGCAAGGTAACTAATGTGGATGTGGTCAATCGAAGCTTAGACCGAACACGCATGACCATCGGAGTGGAATATGAGTACAAAGACAACCTCGGTTCAAAGCCGATGATGGGAGTCGATCTAATGAAAATGGACGAACCGGCCGCCAGCAGATACTTCCAAAGCGCGCCAGCCGAAATTGCAAAATCGCGCCGCAATTTCGTCCTCTTCCCGATGAAATTTCAGCCTCCGAACCACATAATTGGCCTCAACAGTTACACCACCGACAAGGTGCTCGTTTATCTGCTCGAAACAACTTCTTCCAAGCGATTCAACTTGTTTCCAACGACCATGCTGTTGCTTTGGCGTTCCCCAGGGACAGTGCCATCAGCGGCGCCGACAGCTTCCGGCAGCACTGTCGAACTGGATGACTTCAAACAGAACGATCCGCACAGCGGTTATGTGACGGTCAAATACAACATGGTTTCGGGGCCTGGACGATTGCGCATGCGCTTGTTCGACAGCGCGAACCCTGCCAGCGCTGACTGGTTTTCGACGTCGGAGAAAGTCATCAAGGCGGGACGCAGTTTGCAAGTCCTCGAGATTTCGGTCCATGGGAATGCGAAATCGCCAACCGATATTTTCAAGATCGACCGCCTCGAAGTCGAGCTTCTGGATGCCACAGGAAAGGTCGTTGCGAACTTGACCAAGCAATTACCGATGCGATGGGCCAAACCAGCTGAGTAACTTTTGCCGAAGCTTCTCAAGGGCTTTCGCGCGATGGCTGATGCGGTTTTTGATCTCCTCACCGAGTTCCGCAAACGTTTGTTCGAAACCATCCGGAACAAAGAGAGGATCGTAACCAAAACCACGCGCGCCCCGTAACTCAAAACGAATTCTTCCCTCGCAGCTCCCTTCAAAAAGTTCAGTCTGTAGTTCTAATTCATCCGCATCGCAGACCGGCGATCGATTCTGGGAATGGGCCGGAACGGCGGGCGTCAGCGCGATGACACATCGAAACCGCGCCGTTCGCGTTTCCCAAGGCGACTCCTTCAAAAGGCCGAGCAGTTTGGCATTGTTCGCGGCATCGGGAGAGTTGCCGGCCACTCCAGACTCCATTGCCGCAAAGCGGGCGGAGTGAACTCCGGGCGCACCGTTGAGGGCGTCCACTTCCAAACCGGAATCATCCGCCAAAACCATTAAATCGCGATGGCTCCCCTGCCCCATCACATGCGCAACGAGCGCCGGATTTGCAGCCATCCATCGAGCAAGGTGAACCCCTTTCTTCGTTGCGTTACCGCTGAATGTGTTCGCATCTTCGACGACTTCAGGCGCTGATGGAAAATCTTTCAAAGTGAATAAGTGAATGGCCGACGGCAATAGCGCGCGGATTTCTTCGCACTTATGCGCGTTGCGGCTGGAAATGAGCAAGTTCACGATTAGTCAGCAGGACAAGCGTCTCGCCTGTCTGAGTTAAACTCGTTGCGCAATCTCATCTCCGGACAGGCGGGACGCCTGTCCTACTCAAGGTTGGCTCTGGGTGTTGTGATTGAATCCCCGCTGGGTCCAGGTGACGGTATCACCAACGTTGATTGTCAGGCTCGACGGCGAAAAGAAGTTGTCCCGGATATCGACGTTGAAATTCGCAGCTTGGCCTGCCTGAAACAACAAGCCCATGGCCATGACGCACTCGGTTACGCGCAAAAGAGTTTTGATTGTTGTCATCATATTCCGATATTCGCTTCCTAGGTATGAGAGCGTTGTTTCTACAAAATGTTCCGGCGTAAAGTAAAGCCCGGTTTAATCTCAGAATCTCAGAGGGGACCAATTCTCATCTGGCTCGGACCGCGGACATTCCTGTCCGCAGCGATGCCCATCCGACGGAATGCGCTGGGCGCATTGGGACGATGAGCTTCGTAGAACAGCGCGTCCCGGCTGTCATGGTGCACCTTAGCGTTTGGACAGGCGAGACGCGCTGTCCTACTATTGGGTTCATGGAAGCGAAATCATCAGCGATGCGAGCACGGCGTGCGCGGTGTAATCATTACGCCGCCCGGAACTCGGCTCATCATAGCGAAAGAACCCATACTGCAGGTTGGTCGTGATGTTCTTGGTGCATCGCCGTGTGATGCCCGTCGTAATCCCGTGCCGCTCATATTCAATGCCTAGAGGCCAACCGGCAGTCTCGTTCTTTTGAGAGTAATCAGCCGTGGAGAATGCGTAGGACATTTGCCAGTCGGTCTTTTCATTAACCACCCAATTGGCGCTCGAAAGAACACTGATAATATCACCGCTGTATGGGACTACGCCTGCTCCGTTGTCCACGCCGCTGACAATGCGCGAATCGCTATAGGAAAAGGTCGCCGAGAGATGCAGACGCCGCCAGGGAATGAATGTCGCATTGAAACTATAGACATGCGCGTCGTAATTCCCGGCCAGCGTGCGACCGCCGGGCAACGTGACATCCATAAGGACCGGTTCCAAAATTGTGGTCGCACTGGGATCCGCCGCCGTTGTGTAATCCGTGGCGATCAGTTGGTACTTCAACGTGGTCTTCAGCCAGGACACCCAGTGAGCCACGATCTTAGCTTCGATTTCATCGCTTTCGACATCTCGCGCGCGGATGAACGCCGGATAACCGTTGCCCGAAAAATCGGCGCCATCAGTGTCGCGGGAATGATCGAAATCATTTTGCTTGAGCCGATGCCGGTAGCCCGCCTGCAATGAGGTTCGTCGCCAAGGCGAAATGCTCAGACCCGCGCGATAATCCTTCAAATCGCTCGTCGCATCCGTGTCGCGCAGGAAATCCCGATCATCTCCGAACGTGTCATCCACGAACTGTCGCTCGAAGTGGTCGATGCTCTCCTGCTGAAACTTTGCATCGGCGTGCAGCACCGTGAAGGGAATCTTTGTGTAGCGCAGTCCGAAACTTTCTTCGACGACGACCTTGTCCCGGTCCGACGCAAATGTTTTTGGAAAGTCAGGATCGAATCCTTGGCCGAACCCTTCTTCACGCGTCCACTCATTTTGGACTCCCGCAAAAAAACTCAGACCTTCCCAAGGACCCAACAATGAATTCGCATTGAAGATGTGAGAGCGCCGTTCGAGCAGGATTTGATTGGCGATATCTCCGACGAACAGGGTCATCGACGGATCGGACGGTGTGAAAGCCGACAGGCCGAAGGCTGCGTCGCCGTCAAGTTTCGAAAACAGGTATCCGCCAGAAAGGAAGAGCCAATCGCGCAGCTGCCTTTCGAGCCGGAAGGCATTGACCGCTTGAAAATGATCGTGCTCATCGTTGTAACGAAAGGCGCGGTCCGGGATCGGGGCGCCGAGCGTGAATGGGAACCGGCTTACGCGTTGCGTCTCCAAATCGTAAAGTTCAGCGCGGAGATTATCCTCGAGCAAGACTCCTCCGATCTCGTGGCTGAGATCGAGTTTCAGCATGTGCACGCTTTCATCGATATCTTTGTAAGCCGGATAAATGGCTCGAGCCGAATCGGGGTCGCGGCGATCGGCAATAACATCGCTCCATTGCAGCGTCGATTTTGACCCATCCTTGTATTGATATTCGTAACCGAGAACCATGCGCGGCCACTTCGGCAACGTCAGCCCGAACTCGACCCACGCACGGCCGATATCGACGAACATTTCCTTGCCGAGATCAAACGAATTTGTGGCGAACGGGCGATAGTAACCGCCGGTATCATCATAGTACCGGCGATACTGTTCGAACCCGAACCGTCCAAAGCCAAAGTCTCGCTTTTCCAAGCTCAGCTTGAGTTGATAATCGTGCGCGCCGAAAAACGTCCGGCCTTCAGCGGTGAAGCGTTCGCCTTCGCCAAGTTTTTCTTCGAACCGAAAATCCTGGACGCCTCCCGACCATCCATCCTGAACCCAATAATGCTCGCGAAAGCGCCTCTCATCTCCGTTGACCGTTATCCATCGAATGGTCGGCGTGACCGTAAATTGAATCTTGGTTTCAGGTCCGGTTGGCGCTGAAGACCATTTGACACCTTGATCAATCCAGGCGCGCAACAACGCGATCTGATCATTGGTCAATGGATCACCCTTGCCTTCGGGCGGCATCTCCATATCTTCCACCAAACGCGCGACGTAATGAATGAGCGGGCTCTTCGCGCTTTGGCCGGGAATGATATCAACGCCGTGATCACCGCCTTTGAGCGCCGCCTCGCGCGTGTCCAATCGGAAACTGCTCTTGGGCCGTTCCGGGCCGTGGCAACGAAAACAGGCTTTCTCGAAGATCGGTTTGATGTCGCGATCGAAGTCGATTTGAACCGCCGCCGGTGGCGGCAATTTCGATTCGTCAACCGCCTCGGCGGCATTTAATCGGAACGGGGTGAGTGCCAAAGCGGCGGGCGTTGCAACGCATAAGAACGCGAGCCGAAGCGCAGAGATGAAAGGGACTCTGCGCGCCGAACCTGCATCTGGCGTAGCGCAGACCTTCAGTCTGCTGTATCGACGATTTGCAATCGGCAAGGTGTCCGCAGATTTCCATCCGCTCGAAGCTGTCGGCCGCGCCCAGAATGGAGTTCTTCCAGGTAGCCGGTGGATGTTGCCCCTCTCCCCATCCGATGGGGCGAGGGAATCGCTTATTGCAAAATGCGCCCGCATGACGCAGTTCTTTTCCCTCGCCCCATCGGATGGGGAGAGGGTTAGGGAGAGGGGCAACATCGACTGCATACCGATCAATAATGCAAATGCGGACTGATGTTTGATCCGTGCACCGACGGGTGACAACCAGCTGTCCAGCAAGTGCGCCCGCGAATCCGCGTCGTGTGATCGCTCTTGCCAATAACCACCTGTCCTGCGCCAGATTGCACCTGGGCATGACACTTCAAGCAGAGATTGTTGTCGGCTTGGATGAGCATTTTCCGATTAATCGAACCGTGCGGTTGATGGCATGTAGTGCAGCCTTCGCGCAACGCTTCGTGCTCGAACACTACAGGCTTTGCTTGTTCGCGATGGCACTGCGCACACGACTCATTCAAACGGGCCATCGCCAAGCCGCCCGACGGTTTCATGATGTCATGACCATGCGGATCGTGGCACTGCACGCAATTCATCCGAAACTCGGTCACCGGATGGTGGGAGGGCAAATTGAACTCGGCGTGAACTTCGAGGTGACATTGGTAGCAGCTTTGCGGGTCCTTGCCAGGGTTCACGATGAATCTTCCGCGACCGCCTCCCACCTGCACATGTTTGCTGCCGGGACCGTGGCAAGATTCGCAGCCGGACATTTTCGCCCATTCCAAATCTTCCTTGTAATAGCGCCCATGCGGACTGGCGGCAAAGACGCGCGTGATATTGGTGTGGCAATCAGCGCAGACCTTATTGCCGACGAAGGTGGCTCCTTCAATTTCAGGTGGCGCGATGACCGCGCGATTAACCGTCGAGCACGAACTGAGAAACAAACCTGCGAACCCAAGCGCTCCCAACATCACTGCCGCGCTGATACGCCAATTATTCATCCGCCGTGATGGTCCAGATTCTACGCGGCAGTTGGAATTTCGGACTGGAAACAGGAGGGAAGAGTGGTAGATCGGTCCTCTGGTCACATTCCATGGGCGACGAGAGTGCCGAGTCGGGCTCTGTTTTTCAAGCGCGAATACATCGTCGTAACACGTACCTAGGGAGCGTCCTTTCTGGCTGTAGCGGCGTCTCGTAAGAGCGCCGCATTCTTCCCGCCAAAGCTGGCGGCGCTCTTCTGAGATGCCGCTACAAAGGTGTGGGAACCTTCGGCGACTTTCGCTCCCTTATAAAGATGAGAAAGATGAGAAATTGGATTGCACCCCTCGTAACTGCGACTTTGACTTTGAATAACGTACAGTCGGCCAGCGCGGGTGACTGCACTGTGACCGTCAGCAACGGCGCCGGTTCCGTGACGAGCGGGCCGGCCACCTTGACGGTGTCAGCGCCTCAAGCGCCTCCAACGCTGAGCGTCGAGAGGATCGCCGGAGGACAAATAAGACTTTCGTGGCCCGCGTCGGCATCCGGCTTTGTGTTCGAAACCAACGGCAACCTCTCAATCACGGGCTGGACAGCGGTCCCTGCCAATCAGGTTACAACCGAAGGCACAAACCAAGTTTTCGCTGAACAACCGGCGGCCCAGGCGCGATTCTATGGCTTGCGAAGGAGTTGATGCCTGAGGACAGGAGGTTAGTTTCACAAGAGCTAGCAGAATTCCTTCTATCCCCCTCTCCGTGTCATCTGAGCTCAAAACATCTTCGCGAGAATGTTTGCGAAGATCGCAAGCTTAGCTTGTGGTTTGAACAGAAGATCGCAAAGGACGCGAAAGTTAGAAAACTACCAATTCTTTGCGGTCTTCGCGATCTTGGTGTTTGTCAGATTCTCTTAACCGCATTTGGCAGCGGCTTTGCCTGGCTTTGCCGCGGTGGGTTTTCTCGGTTCTTTGTTGTTAAACCGGCTTTTGCAGGTCCGGCTCTTTCCCTTCCTGTTTTCTCCATTACCCCCTGTTCCAATCAACCGTAGCTCAAACTCGAATTCTCCATTGCCCTGCGACGGGGCTTTCCTCAGAATCGCCAGCCTTATGTCGAGTGAGCGGAAACAATATCCGTTTTGGTTGATTGAACCAAAATGGCAGAAGTTTTGGGACGAGCAGCAGGCGTTTCGCGCGTGGAATCCGGGCGAGAGCATTCCGGCGAGCCATCCTTTTGCCCAGCGGCATGGACATTCGCCGGCGCAGGAACGACCAAAATTTTACATTTTGGATATGTTCCCATATCCGTCCGGCGCCGGATTGCATGTGGGTCATCCGGAAGGTTACACCGCTACTGATATTCTTTCGCGTTACCGGCGCGCGTTGGGTTTTAATGTGCTGCATCCGATGGGCTGGGACGCCTTCGGTCTGCCAGCCGAGCAATATGCGATCAAGACGGGCCAGCATCCACGCACGACGACCGAACAGAACATCGCCACCTTCAAGCGTCAGATTAAGTCGCTCGGTTTTAGTTACGATTGGAGCCGCGAAATTGATACCACTGATCCGAAATACTTCAAATGGTCGCAATGGATTTTTCTCCAGCTTTACAATTCGTGGTTTAACCCGGCCACTGGCAAAGCCGAACCGATTGAGAAACTCCCTTACCCACCTGAATTGACCACGGAAAATGAGAATCGGGCTTATCGCGACACCAAACGCTTGGCGTACGTCTCGGACGCGCCAGTCAATTGGTGTCCGGAGCTCGGCACAGTGCTGGCCAACGAGGAAGTTATCGATGGGAAAAGCGAAGTAGGCGGCTATCCAGTGATTCGAAGACCGATGCGGCAATGGATGCTTCGCATTACTGCTTTCGCGGAACGACTCTTGGAAGACCTTGAGACGATCGAATGGAGTCATTCGCTCAAAGAAATGCAGCGGAATTGGATTGGCCGCAGCGAGGGCGCACAGGTGGATTTTCCTGTCGCGGACCGCAATCCGAATTACAAGATCACGGTTTTCACAACACGGCCGGATACGCTCTTTGGTGCGACTTACATGGTCTTGTCTCCAGAACACAATCTGGTTGACGAGATCACAACTCCGCAACAGGTCCAATCTGTTCGGGCGTATCAGGACGAAGTTTCTCGGAAGAGCGATCTGGAACGAACCGAGTTGGCTAAAGAGAAAACCGGCGTCTTCACCGGCGGCTATGCGATTAACCCTGTCACCCGACAAAAGATCCCGATCTGGATCGCTGATTACGTTCTTATCAGCTACGGCACGGGCGCGATTATGGCCGTGCCTGGACATGACACGCGCGATCTCGAGTTTGCCCAAAAGTTCAACCTCCCAATCGTTCAGGTTGTCCAACCAGCGGGAGGCGAGGATTGGCGCGGTTACGTCGATGACGGCATTTCAGTGAACTCGGCCAACCCGGAAATCTCCCTCAATGGTCTGCCAACTCCGGAGGCAAAGAAGAAGATCACGGCTTGGCTGGAGTCCAAAGGGGTTGGGGAGAAGACGATCAATTACAAGCTCCGCGACTGGCTCTTCAGTCGGCAGCGTTATTGGGGCGAGCCGTTCCCGATTGTTTGGAAGAAGGACCAACGCGGAGAACTTTGTCACGAGGCGTTGCCGGAGAGCGCGCTACCTGTGCTTCCGCCGAGTTTGGACGATTACAAACCAACACCAACCGGGGAACCACCGTTAGCCCGCGCGAAGCATTGGGTTCAATTGCCCGACGGCTCTATTCGCGAGACCAATACTATGCCGCAATGGGCTGGGAGTTGCTGGTATTACCTGCGCTATCTCGACCCGCACAATGATCAAGCCTTCTGTAGCCCTGAAGCAGAACACTATTGGATGGGTAATAGAAGGGTCACGCATCACGCATCACGCATCACGCCCGGCGTCGATCTCTACGTCGGCGGGACCGAACATGCCGTTCTTCATCTCCTTTATGCGCGCTTTTGGCACAAAGTCCTGTTTGACCTAGGACATGTTTCGACTCCCGAACCGTTTTTCAAACTGGTCAACCAAGGACTAATTCTCGGTGAAGACAGTCAAAAGATGTCGAAATCGCGAGGCAACGTCGTCAATCCGGATGACATCCTGGCGCAGTACGGAGCGGATGCCTTTCGTCTCTACGAAATGTTCATGGGCCCGCTCGAAATGGTGAAGCCTTGGAGCACAAAAGGGGTTGAAGGGGTCTATCGTTTCCTCGGGCGCGTCTGGCGTTTGTTTGTGGACGAAGCGAGCGAAGTGGAATTGGAACAGCAGTTGACCACGAGCGCTTCGCCTGATCCCAACCTCCTGGCTTCCGTTCGGCTGCATTCGTCGATCCAGGACGTGGCGCCGGCGGCGTCCCAACTCAAGACGCTGCACGCCTGCATCAAGAAAGTTACCGAGGACCTGGAAGGTTTGCGCTTCAACACGGCGATCTCGGCCATGATGATTTTCGTGAACGACGCCATTTCCTGGTCAGTTCGACCGCGCTCCGTGATGAAGCAGTTCCTCCAGTTGCTCGGCCCGTTTGCTCCTCATCTGGCCGAAGAGTTATTTGCGAAACTGGCTGCGACCTTTAATGAGCAGCCCGAATCACTATCGTACGCTTCTTGGCCCAAATTCGACCCGGCGCTTCTTGTCGAAGACACCTTGGAAATTCCGGTCCAGGTCAATGGCAAATTACGAGATCGAATTGTAGTTGCGGCTGCGGCGACAGAGGAGCAAGTTCAAGCGGCAGCTTGCGCCGCTGAAAAGGTAAGACCGTTTCTCGAAGGCAAAACGGTCAAGAAGATGATCGTCGTGCCCAAGAAATTGGTGAATATCGTGGCGGCATAGTGACTGAATATTGACTATTGACGTCTTAGACGTGATGCTTACTCGTAATCATAATCTTAATCTTAATCAAGAGAAGGCGCTTGCCCGGAAGAGATTGGGATTAGGATTATGATTAAGATTAGGAGACAGCGTGCTGCCCAGATGGAACTTAGTTCATGTTTAAGCTGACCAAGCAGGAACAAACGGTCCTCATCACCGTGATACTGTTAGTGTTGACCGGTCTAGCCGTCAAAGCTTACCGGACAGCCCACTCAGTCCCTGCGTCGCACTCGCAGTAGCAACGGTAACATGCAAGCCATCAATTTTGACGAAGTCTTGGAACGGATCCTGGCCCAGGACCCGCGTTACCACCGGGAGGCTTACTTATTTGTTCGAGAAGGCCTCGACCATGCGCAAAAGCTCGTTAGCAAAGCGACCAAGGACGAAGTTCGGCACGTGACCGGACAAGAATTGCTCGCAGGCATTCGCGAGTACGCATTAGCACAGTACGGCCCTATGGCACAAATCGTCCTCAACGAATGGGGCGTCCATCGCTGCGAGGATTTCGGTGAGCTTGTCTTTAATATGGTCGAGAACGGATTACTCAGCAAAACCGAAACAGACAGCCGTGATGATTTCAAAGGTGGCTACGATTTTGCCGAAGCCTTTCAAAAGCCGTTTCGACCCGCCGGCAAAGCGGCGCCCTCGTCGACCCCTGAATCCAAACCTACTGAGGCTTGAACTCCCCGGATTCAATTCACACGATCTATGATCGCTGAACCTTCTTTTTTATCGCGTCCCGTCGCCGAAACCGAAATCCCGGTTCTTCCCGCCGGCACCCGCTTAATCACTCTCGAAAATGGACTGACGCTGATCATCCGCGAAGATCACAGTGCCGCCGTCGTCTCCGCTCAAGCCTGGTGCAAAGCCGGCAGCATCGATGAAGGCCGATGGTTGGGCGCGGGCATGTCGCATATGCTGGAGCATATGCTCTTTAAGGGAACAGCCTCGCGGGAATCCGGCCGCATCGATCAGGAAGTTCAGGACGCGGGCGGATACATGAACGCCTACACGTCTTTCGACCGCACGGTCTATTACATCAACGTCCCGAACACCGGCGCCCAAGTCGCAATTGATATCCTTTGCGATATCATGCAGCACGCGACGTTGCCTGCCGCTGAGATGGAGAAAGAAAAGCAAGTCATCCTGCGCGAGATGGACATGAATCAGGATGACCCGGGACGGCGCGCGAGCCGGCGGCTCTTCGAAACCGCGTATACCCGCAGCCCGTATCGTTATACCGTCATCGGGTATCCAGATATCTTCAACGAAGTCCAACGCGAAGATATCTTCGCGTACTATCGGGAGAAGTATGCGCCCAATAATATTTTCTTCGTCGTCGTGGGTGACATTAGCGCCGAAGCCGTGGAAGCTCAGATCCGTAAAGCATTTGCCGCGGTCAAAGCCAAGCCGCTGCCGCCGGTCGTCTTGCCCCACGAACCACGCCAAGCGGGACAACGCGAAATTATCGAGGAAGACCAGGTCGAGCTCGGCCATTTCCATATCGCCTGGCATATTCCCGATGTTCGGCATCCGGACATTCCTGCGCTGGACGTGCTGGCCACATTGCTCGGGGCCGGGCATAGCTCCAGGCTGTATCAGGAAGTTCGTGAAAAACAGGGGCTAGTTCATTCGGCTGATGCCTGGACTTACAACCCCGGCAATCCCGGCCTCCTCGGCATGAGCGCGGTCGTGGACGGCGCAAAATTCAAGGAGGCACGCGCAGCCTTGCTTGCTGAGGTTGAACGGATGAAGCATGAATTGGTGACCGACACTGAATTAACGAAGGCGGTCAAACAATTCACGGCCGGAACGTTAGCAACACGCAAAACCATGCAAGGCCAGGCTCAAGACCTCGGAGCCAACTGGCTTGCCGCCACTGACCTGAACTTCTCCGAACGTTATCTCGCGGCCGTAAAGCGCGTCATGCCGACTGATTTGCAACGAGTGGCGCGTCAATACCTCGTCTCAGAAAATCGTTCTCTCTACGCCCTTTTGCCAACCGGCGCTGTTCTCCGCGAGTTGGAAGCCGCCGAGCAACTGGTCGATCGCCCTGTGCAGAAGCTGGTTCTCGCGAACGGCCTTCGCCTGTTAATCAAAGAAGATCATCGCTTGCCGTTTGTCGAATTTCGGGCCGTCTTCGAGGGAGGTGTTCTAGCAGAGGCAGCGGCCAATAACGGGCTTACGGCGCTCCTCGCCAAAATGCTGCTGAAGGGAACCTCGCACCGCAGCGCTGAGCAAATCGTCACCGAAATCGAATCCCTGGGCGGCAGCATCGATACTTACGGCGGCAACAATAGTTTTGGCGTCAGCGCGGAAGTGCTGAGCGCTGATTTTCAGAGCGGCTTGAATCTTTTGGGCGATGTGATTTTGAACCCGACCTTTCCATCGCCCGCGCTGGAGCGGGAAAGGCAAGTCCAGCTCGCCGGTATTAAAGCACAAAAGGACCAGTTATTGCAAAGCGCCAGCCGCGCGATGCGCCGAACGCTCTTCGGAGACAGCGGCTACGGCTTGGATGTGAACGGTTCCGAGGAAAGTGTTGCCGCGCTGCGCGTGGACGATCTCAAGCGGTTCTATCAAAACTTGGTGGCGCCGAATAACTGTGTCTTCGCGATCTACGGGGATGTTCGAGCGGACGCAGTGCGGGAAGCCGTCGAAAAACAGTTTGGCAATTGGCCGCGCGGCATCGGTCCTAATCGCCAACCGCCGGCAGCGAAATTGCTTCAAGAGACCCGGCATATACTCGAGCGCCGCGACAAAAAACAGGGTGTGCTTGTCATCGGCTTTCCAGGCGTGAGTTTGCACGATTCGGACCGCTACGCGCTCGATCTCATTCAAGAAGCGCTCAGCGACCTCGGGTCCAGGTTGTTTGTGCGTATTCGAGAAAACTTGGGCCTTGCTTATTATGTCGGCGCTCAAAATTTTCTCGGGCTGCAGCCCGGCTATTTCGCGCTGTATGCGGGCACGGCGCCGGAAAAAGCGGGGCTCGTTGAATTGGAGCTGCTCAAAGAAGCCGAATCGTTGCGCGTCGAAGGATTGACAGCAGTTGAATTGAAACGAGCCAAAGCCAAATTGATCGGGCAAAAGAAAATCGCGCGGCAAGACTTGGGTTCTTACGCGATTACTACTGCGCTCGATGAACTGTATGGGCTGGGCTACACAAATTGTGACAGTGAGGACACACACTACGAAGCAGTCACTTCGGAGCAGACGAAGGTTGCGGCGCAGAAGCACCTCAATCCGCACGCCTGTGTCGTAGCGGTGATCAAACCGGAGACAGAGGCGGCGTAAGCGACGAAGATAAACGAAAGGCGAAGGAGGCTCTCCATGAACCTGCGTGGCAGGATAGGCGCCCCGCCTGTCCTGCATTTGCGTACGCCCGACAGGATGAGACAGGCGAGACGCGCTGTTCTACCCGCGAAAAACGAACCGTGCGCGAATTGTTCTTGCTGAGCCGCTGAACGCGGCTTAAGTTCAAAAACAGTTTTTGATTTTGCCAGGGCCCATGGAATGTGGACTTACGAACCCCGCCAGGGCAGGAATGCAGCAACGGTAGTCTGCTCCACATCCGCCGTGGTCACCCTGGCGTTTCCGTCTCAAGAGAATGTCCTATCAGGTCTTAGCTCGAAAATATCGGCCCCAACGCTTTTCCGACGTCGTGGGTCAGGAGCATGTGACTCAGACTCTCGCTAACGCCATCCGACAACATCGCATCGCCCATGCCTATTTGTTCGTCGGCCCGCGCGGCACCGGCAAAACGACGCTCGCCCGCATCTTCGCGAAATGCCTAAACTGCACGGGCGGTCCGAAAGTGGATTTTGCCGATGACGATCCGCGCTGCCAGGAGATCACAGAAGGCCGCGCGCTCGATGTTTTGGAAATAGACGGCGCCAGCAACCGTGGCATCGAAGAAATCCGCGAACTGCGCGAGACCGTCAAGTACGCTCCAGCAACTTCCCGATTCAAGATTTACATCATCGATGAAGTTCACATGCTGACAAAGGAAGCGTTCAATGCGCTGCTCAAGACCTTGGAAGAACCGCCCGATCATGTGAAATTCATGTTTGCCACGACCGAGGCGGAGAAGGTGTTGCCGACTATTCTGTCGCGCTGCCAGCGCTTCGATCTGCGACGCATCCCCACAGCTCTGATTGTTCAACACCTCGGACATATCGCCAAGCAGGAGAACGTCAAGATCGAGGAGGCGGCGCTCTATGCGATCGCGCGTGGAGCCGAAGGCGGCATGCGCGACGCCGAATCCACGCTTGACCAACTAATCAGTTTTTGCGGCGGCGAAATCGTCGAGGCCGATGTGCTCTCGATGTTCGGACTGAGCGCGCGAAGCCAGATTCTGGCGTTGGCGCGCGCCGTCATCGCCGGCGAATCCGAAACCGCGCTTCGAGAATTGAATGACCTGGCGAAGAATGGAAAGGATTTGGGGCGCCTGCTGTCCGATCTGTTGAGCCACTTCCGAAACCTCTTGCTCTTTCAGGTTTCCCGAGGTGACTTGAATCTCTTGGAAGTTTCCGAAGCTGAAGCTTCCGCGTTGAAGGAAATGACGACTAGCATCGACACCGATTCCCTCACGCGAATCATGGAAGTTCTGACTGAAGGCGAGAGCCGGTTAAGGGACGCGGCCTCAAAAAAGATACTCGTTGAAGTGACGTTGCTGAAGGCGATTCAAGCGAAGAACGCGGTCAGCGTCGAACTGGTTCTCAAGAAACTTCAGTCTCTAAAAGGTGACGCAAACATCGCTTCGTCAGTAACGCCAAATCGCGAAGCTGCGCCCGCATTGGCCGCGGCGGCGCCAACCGCCAAGTCCGCGAGTGTTGCGCCCGCTCGCGTGGCCGAAGCCGCCGTGATGAAACCCGAAGCGCCCGCGGCGGCCCTGCCTAGAATCGAGAGCGCGCCCGCGGTTCGAACAGCGGCTGATTTGCCGCAATTGTGGCAAAACACTGTTGAAGCGGTCGGCCGCGTCAGTCCATTTACGAAGACTTATTTGCTGGAGGCGCATCCGGTTTCGCTCATCAAAAACATTTTTACCATCGGTTTCGACCCCGAGTTTGCCGACCACGTCGGTCTGGTCGATAACTCGAAAAATCGCGCCCTTATTCAGACTAAACTTCAGGAGCTTGGCGCCGGGGAAGTCCACGTCAAATTCATCGTCTCCCAGGCTCCGGCGAATTGGCAGCGCATTGACTCAGCTGAGAGTCCGACGCCGACCGCGACCGGAGCGAATCCCGTTCCTCCGCCTGCGTTCGTGGGAAATGCCGCGGAAAACCAAGCGTCTTCGAAATCGGCCAGAGAGGAGCTAAAGAACGATCCTCTCATTAGGCAGGCCCTTGAATTGTTCAAAGGCACCATCATCGAGGTCCGCACCTGACGACGAAGTTAGGCGCAGATGCTTTCTAGCATGATGATATACGTCACGAAACAAGACTGTTGTTCCGTTGCGACGAGCGCCTTCTGGGGACGCAGCGCGGAGTTTCGGGAAGCGATCGGGTTCGCTCGTTGCCATTGCGACGTCTTGAGGGGGAGGCGCGTTTAACTAAATGTTTCGGATCACTAAAATAATTTATGTCCAGTATTGGAAAACTCATGAAACAGGCCGCGCGTATCCAGCGGCAAATGGAAGACGTACAGAATCAACTCGCGAGCAAAACTGTCGAAGCGACCAGCGGCGGTGGCGTCGTGAAAGTTGTGGCCAAGTGCGATGGCGCGGTTGCGTCAATCAAGATCGACCCGCAAGCCGTTAACCCGGCCGACACACAGTTGCTCGAAGACATGATTCTGACCGCCGTCAACAGCGCGCTGTCGCAAGCCAAAGAAATCTCCAATGCCGAAATGGGCAAGGTCACGTCCGGGCTGAACATCCCTGGATTGACCTGACCATTCGATGGGAGCGCTCTCGGTAAAACAGTGCGTCTCACGTGTCCGCGCGCACCGGACCACGTGAGACAGGCTGGACGCGTGTCCTACGGCTAAGGCTATTCCATGGCGACACTTCCCGAACCGATCACGAGTTTGGTCGCGGCCCTCAGCAAATTGCCTGGCATCGGCCCTCGCTCGGCGGAACGCATCGCGTTGCATCTCGTCCAGACGGAATCAGGCTCGGTGAAGGAATTGGCGCGAACCCTGATCGAAGCTCGCGAGAAGGTAGTACAATGCTCGATTTGCGGTGCATTGACTGAACAGCAACCCTGCACCATCTGTTCTGACTCGCGGCGAGATAGCAGCTTGATCTGCCTAGTCGAACGCCCCGTCGATATCATCAGCATCGATAAATCAGGAACGTACCGCGGGAAATTTCATGTTCTCGGCGGAAAACTGTCTCCGCTCAATGGCATCGGGCCTGAGGATTTGCGGATCGCGCAGCTTGAAGAGCGCCTCACGAAGGAGCCAATTCAGGAGATTATCGTTGCTCTTCCGTCAGACGTGGAAGGCGACGCCACTAGCTTTTATCTCGCGAAACAGCTTTCGACGAAAGGCGTCAAGATAACCCGCATCGCTCATGGTCTTCCCGTCGGCAGCGGTCTCGAATTCGCGGATGAATTGACCTTAAGCCGAGCCATTGAGGGACGGCGGGCACTCTCCTAATGTTATCTCATAATTCAATCCAGATATCGCTTTCGTTTCATCTCTAAGAATCTCGAAGTTCAATTCTTATCAAGCAGTTTTCGCCTTCAACGGAATTGCTCGTCTAACTTTCTCCACCAACACATCGTCCTTGAGTAGAGTAGGCGAAGCGGGCGGGTTGAGAGGCCAGAGCCAATGACCGTCGCGCTTCGCCTACTCTACTGAACGGTTTTACCAGATAATCTCGGACACCAATCTTGGCGACCTGCAGCAGCACTTCACGACCCGACTCTGCGGTGAGCATGAAGACAGGTATAGGCCTGAGTGCCGGGTCGCTCTTGAGCTTGGTCAACATCGTGATGCCATCCATTACTGGCATCGTAATATCAAGGACGATCACGTCTGGTTTCTCTCGAGCCGCAACCGCCAGGCCCTCTTCGCCATTGGCTGAAGTGCTCCCCAAAAACAGGACCAGTGGCTTAAATAGAAAGCATACTGGAAATGAACGCGACAAGACGAAGCAAACGGACACGTCGAAAATACACGGGCGAGTTTAAGGCCAAGGTGGCCTTGGAGGCGATCAAGGCCCAGGAAACAATCAACCAAATCGCCGGGCGTCATGAAGTGCATCCGCATTTTTCCATTCGCCAGCAGTGCGGCCTTTGGGGGCTGCATCGCTCTGGACTTTATTACGAGCCTGTCCCGGAGAGCGCGGAATGGCTGCGCGTTTTGGAAGGCCGCGGCATCCGCGTGAGCCTGGATGGACGCGGGCGGGCCTTCGACAATAT
>VHDE01000062.1 GCA_016871515.1 Verrucomicrobiota bacterium | reverse complement strand
CCTGGGCAGCTGCTGGCCAGCGCGGCGGTTGAGCCCAAAGGCAAAGGAGAGTTGAGTTCGAATCGGGTGCAGAATCCGCATGATCCGGAGGCCACGTATGCGGTCAAGGGTCAAGGGCAGCAGAAGAAGGAACATGTTGGTTACAAAGTTCAAGTGGCCCAGAGCGTGAGCGAAGTGGCTCTGGCGGACGGCGAACCGACTGGCAATTTTATCGTTGGGATTGTGACTCATGCGGCTCATGAGAGCGACGAGCTTGGGGCCGAAATGATGGAGCAAGAGCAAGGGCAGATGGGCCTGGACAAGCCGCCGGTGCAATATGCCGATGGCGCTTAGGTATCGGCGCAAAAGCTGGTGGAAGTGCAAGCCGAAGGCAGGGAACGCATCGGCCCGGCGCAGCCAGCGCCGCAGAAGGACGGGCGCTTGAGCGTCGAGGATTTTAAGATCAACGTGGAAGAACGCACGGCGATTTGTCCGGCCGGAAAAACCAACACCCAATGCAGCCGATTGGAGGAAGAGGCGGCTGGCAAAGTGAGCTATCGATTGGAATTCAGCACTCAATGTCATGACTGCCGGTTGCGGGGCCAATGTCTGGGGAAAGATCAGAAACATCGAACCATTGTGGTTGGCCAACACCACACGGTCTTACAGGCCCGGCGGCACGAGCAGAAGACGCCGGAGTTCAAAGAGCGGATGAAGCATCGCAATGGCATTGAAGGCACGCAGAGCGAGTTAGTCCGGGGCCACGGAATGCGGCGTGCGCGCTATCGGGGTTTGGTCAAAGTGCGACTGCAAAACTATTTCATCGCGGCGGCATGCAATGTGAAGAGATGGATCCGACGCGAGGCTTGGAAGTTGGCGCAAGCGGTGTCGGTTAACTCGGTCAAAATGGGGGAAACGCCGGCGATCTGAAGCCAAGCGAGGGCGGCAGCCTCCTTTTTTTGTTCATTTTCTGCGCGGCAAGCCGCTTCCCAAGAACGCAGATGTCGCGAACACCGCTTTTGGCCATCCACCCGGGCCTCCCGTTGTATTATTCACTATGGAGCCTATACGAAGACGCCGCACGAACGCTGCCCGGTCGGTCCCAGAACCCGGCTGAAAAGACTACGAGTTCTCTGCGAAATCTTCATTATTTAATTGGCTCATCAAATGAATAATGAATAGACACGACCCCAAAGGCTCCCTGCTCTTTTGATTAGAATCTTGCTGCAATCGCTTCGAAAGCGTCAGCCTCGACCAGAGGCTCAGGCCGTTTCTCCTGCGTCACCGTCAGTTCTTCGACAACCGCGCCAATGTCACGCTGCCATTGACATTGAAACGTTTGGCGGTCGAGGAAGTCACTTTGCTGAGTTCGAAGGCCGCGCACAGGCCGAACCAAACGAGTTCATTTCGTTCACCGTGGGCTCGAACCACCTTTCGCTCGCCGCAATGCCTCAAGATTTCGCCGTGCGACATCATCCTGGGGATTGAGGGAGAGCGCTGCTTGAAGCGCCTCCTCCGCTTCCCGGTACTTTGCCTGTTCCAACAGCACAAGGCCCAAGTTACCGTGGGCTTCGTGATTTGTCGGGCTGAGCTGAATCACTCGCCTATATTCAAACTCTGCCTCTGGCAATTTCCGCTGCCTTCTCCACAGGTAACCCAGATAAAAGTGCGGCTCGTCGAAATCGGGCTTCAACTCGATCGCGCGTCGCAGGTGCCAAGACGCCTGCGCATGCTGGTCAAGGCCCAACAATACTTGGCCAAGTCCGCTGTGGGCCCGGGCGTCATTCGGATTCATTTGAAGCGTCAATTGGTGTTGGCCGCGAATCACACCCATCATGTGGTTCTGAAACGTGCGAATTAAAAGCGGCAGATCCTCGGGCTGGCGCGGCAAGATTCGGAACCAAAGTTCTGCCATCTCGTCAGTGGTCTCCGTCCCGTACGTTACGCGCCTGGGCGGGTGATGCGGGTTGCGCACATTAGCCGTCGAGTTGTCGTAAACAACACGCATCGAAACCGTGCTGTCCTTGGGAAGATGAATCGGCTCAACATAGCGGTAATCGCTTTGCCAATTGAAATCCCATTGCTTGATCCACAGGAGCGAACGCTGTGTGCCATCGGGAAGCGTCGCGAAACTACGCAACTCTCGACCCAAGTAATGGGCATGCGGCAACACTGCGAGCACGTCCACAGCGCACGGCAATCGGAGCGAATCATTTACCACGTAATCGGTCGCACCGGCTGGAATGTCGATGGCGCGTGAGGTCAGTAATATCTTGAACGGCGTCCGCGTGGGAGCCCGCTCCGTAAAATAGAATCCGATTTCCGCCTGGAGCCGTTCGCGACGGCCCGTGCGGCGAAGATGCAGTTGAAGGACGATGTCGCTACCCGGATGCAGCGCCCACGAAAGTCCATCGGCTTCCTTCACCGGAACGCGGCCGGGGTTCCAACTGAGGAATTGGCCTTCAGGTATTTGAGCGCCGCTTGGGGTGAGCATATAGCTAAAGCCTGGTTGGGCATCTTCGTCGTCCAAGCGCCGCGATTCTCCGGATCGGTCCACTTTAATGAACGCATGATGGACGATCCTCGCATTTCCAGGTCGAAACTCGACGGCCTGCACGTATCGGGTCGTTTTGATGTCGGCCGCGACAACGAAATTTCGATAAAGATCGGGTCCGTCGGGTTCGAGTGAATATGGTTGCGGCATTTTGACGATGAGATCGGGTTGGCCCAGAAACCATTCGTCTTTCCAAACCGGCGCCTGCGGAAGATCCGAAGCAGCCCCTTCGGCGCATCCTTCCTTCACCCATCGGCGGATAATTCTGATCTGGTCCGTCGTAAGCCGACGATTACCCGCGAACTCCCCGTGGCCAGGCTCGGGCAACCATGGCGGCATGTACCGAGTCTCGACCACCGTGACAATTTGCTTGGCCCGTTTCTTTACTTCTTCATAAGTGAGCAGGCTGAAGGGCGCTGTCTGGCCGGGCCGATGACACGCGGCACAGTGGGCGAAAAGAATCGGTGCGATGTCCCTGTTAAAACTTGCCGGACGCCCAAACACTCCAACCGGCCAATTATTTGACCAGTACCATCCAAACGCTAACACTCCGCCAGCCAGCAGCGCTGCGAAACCTACGATCACGAATATCTTCGAGCTCGGCCACGACTGTGTCACGTCCTTGGTGACATGCGGAACGCGAGGTTGTTTGGCTCTCTTCTTCATGGCGAAAATCGAGACGGTCACTCACCTTGACCGCAAATCCTCTTTGGAACCGATTTCCGTCGCAAGGTGGTATTTCGGCTGTTCGAGCGTCGATCTCAAAAGCGATTTTGGACAATACTCTCCCGGTAAGCCATACGAAAAACTTTCGCGAAGATTCGAAAGAACAATTGGGGTGACCGACGGGATTTGAACCCGCGACGACCAGATCCACAATCTGGGGCTCTACCAGGCTGAGCTACGGCCACCATGAAGCCGCCGAAACGTAATTTTCTTTCTGCGGCTTTCCTCTTGGCGGGGTCGTACGTATTCATTATTCAATTGGCTCACCAAATGAATAATGAATAGACACGAACCAAAAGGCCCCCAAGGGTCCGGCGCAATTGTGAGCGCGCGCTCACAATTGGAAAGAAACGGTAAAACTGGGCGCATTCGTACAGGGGCTTATAGCCAATCTTCTCCGGCTTGGGTGTGCGATTACTGACTTGAGGAGATGCGCCAAAGACCGGCGTAGAAGCGGCCAGAAGCAACAAAAGGCAGGCTTTCATAAAGTAATCAGAATAAGGATCGACGTTCGTGGTTTCAATCAGTGTGTTTGTCAATTGCTCCGAACAAATCTGTGCGCTCGACTTTTGCCTCAAGGTGGTGAAGAACGTGCTCGGAAAAGCAGAAATTGAATAAGGCGACGATGCCCGCGACAACCGACCAGCCATCCTCACTCGGCCAGAAGCTTTCTCTGTTTTTGAGCGGAGGTTTCTTTCGCCCTTTGAGCCGGCCCACGGCGGGCATCTATGTGGATTGCGCGGAGCGGTTGGTGGAAGCGGCGGATGAAGGCGGGCAGCTCCCGCATCACGAGGCGCGAGCGCTGATCCGCGACGTGTTTGCCCGGCATCCTGACGTTCAACTCGATGAGGACGAAGGCGGGCAATTGCGTGACCTGAATCAGCGGGCCGGCCAATTCTACAACAAGTTGCTCGAAGCCCATTGGCTCGAACCGCGTCGAGTCAGTCTAGACGAGCAGTACGTCTTGGTGTCTCCGCCGCTGCGCCGGCTGCTGCGCCTGTTGCGTGACTTGGCGGAGGATCGCCCTGCCGAGTTGAAGGATTTCGCAGCGACATTGCGGTCGCTGTGCCGCGACCTGCTCGCGGAGGAGGCGCTGAATCCGAATCGCCTTGGCCCCGAGGAAATGCGGCAAACCGTAAAGGATCTTCTCGACCGCGCCGGGCGGGCGGACGATCAGATGCACGCGGTGGAGACGATTATCCTCGGATTCGAAGCAGCCCAGCGCGCCAGCGTGTCGGCCAGCGAGACGATCACTCGCATGTTGGTCGAGATGCATGTCGGCGAACACATGGTTTGCTACGATGCCTTGCAGCAAGCCGGCCTGTTGCCTCGCGTCAACCTGGCGCGTTCGGTTGTCCAAGAGGCTCTTCACGATCCGTTCACGAAGCAACGGCTGGCTGAAGGCCTGGCCAAGCATCTGGAACTGGATGCAACTGGCGCCTACGCGGAAGCCGAAGCCTGGCTTGCGCGGCTTGAACGCCACTTGGCCGCCATTCCGCTCAAGCAGCGTCTGATTGATGGACGCATGGCGGACTTCAGCCGCCTCTCCGCGGCCCGCTATCGGTACCAGACCGAGATGCGCGGACGCCGTCCCGAACAGGTGAAGGGATACCTTGACGCCGCGGCGCGGGCGCACGCCGGTCAATCGTTTGCGGACCTCGCCCAAGTTCCGGGCATGCTCCTGCTCTCACCGGCAGTGGAGGTCTTCTTCGGCGCCGATTCGCTGTCGGCTCCACGTCGCCGGCGCCCCGCCGTGGACTTAACATTTGAGCTGGCCGAATCCGAGACCGACGCGGAAGCAGCTAAGGACGAGATCCGCCGCCGCAACCTCGACGTGCTGACGCCGCAACGGGCCGCGCGTTTCATCGAGCGCTATCTTCCCGATCGAGGGGCACGTCTCACGACCGAGGAATTCTCCGTGGCGCGCGAAGATGATTTGCTGGACCTTTTGGCCGTGCTCGCCTTCGACCGGGGTCCGGCTAGCGGCTCGCATCGAGTGGTTCGCTGGCGCGTTCATTCGGTTAGAGCAGATTTTGGCGCCGAACCGGAGCGCATCCCGCGCGACGCCCAGGCTGGGCGTCTTGTGGAGCGATTCATCCTCGAACGACTCTCCTAACCATGCCGCTACCCTGGCCTCGCTTTTGGGAACACGTCCGTGAAGAAGACCGCGCACCGCTTTCGGACACGTTGACAGAGTTGCTCGCGCACGGCGCGTTGATCGGCGACGCCGGCCGCGACAGGGAATCGTACCTGTTGGCGCGCGAATACCAGCGAGAGATCAGCGATTATCTGGCGCCGCTGAATCTCGAACTCGTGGGCGACCCAGACCGTCCCATTTTCCAGCTTCGCCCGGCGCCCGGAGATTGCGGATTGGTCGCGCGGTTCAACAAAGCGGAGACGTTGCTCGTCCTCGCGCTCTGGCGCATCTATCACGACGCGCGCATGGAGCAAGCAGTTGCAACCGTCGTGGTCACTATAAACGATATTTGGCGCCGGCTGGGCATTTACTTCGAGAAGCTGGAGTTGCCGAAAGAAGCTCAACTGCGAGAGATGCTCGCTATGCTGCGCAGGCGCCGGCTGGTGCGCGTCCAGTGGGACGAAGACCCAAATCGCTTCGGTGAGTCGCAGGTGGAAATCCTGCCCACGCTCCCCCGCGTCATTCCTTTCGAGAACGCTGCGGCGTGGGAACAGCAGATCGTGCTTTACCAGCAAGTTGGAGAGGGATCGGCGGAAAACAGCGAACCGATGCCATGAGCCAGCGCATTTCTCTCACCCGCATTATTGCGCTCCATTGGTACGGATTCCGGCAGGTTTTCGACGTGGCGGACAATGTGCTGATTTCCGGGGCGTACGGCACTGGCAAGTCGGCCCTGCTCGATCTCATGCAATACGTATTGTTGGGGGAGCATTGGCGGGCCAACCGCGCCGCTGCCGGCAATGCGCGCAGCCGCGACCTGGTCGGCTATTGCTTGGGCGACACCAACCAGCCAGCCAAGGGCGGGGGCCGGCACTTCTTGCGGCGCAGCGGCGTGACGCTCATTGGCCTCGAGTTCACTCGACCGCTGGAGCGCGGCGGCAAAGAACCGAAGCGCGAGACGTGGGGAATTCGATTGGAGTTTTCCAGTCCGGAGGCGGCGCCGAAACACACCTACTTTTTCACCCCGGATCGACTCGACGTCAGCCAAATCGCGCCCGGAGGCAAGATGTTGCCTGACGATGCCTTCCGGACCTGGCTGCGACGTGAATATGGCAACGAAAGCCTCTTCTCATTGCAGCGGGACTATCTCGCAGAGATGGCGACGCCGCGTCATCTCAACTTCGATCCGACGGCATTTCAACGGACGGCGCCAAAGGCGATCGCATTCGAGCCGGAGGAGAACGTTGAGCGATTCATTCGCGAATTCATTCTCGAAGAAAGCCCGCTGGACGTGCGTAACGTGCGCGAGGCCCTCGGCGCTTACGATGACGTGCGCCAGCGCCTGGAGCGGCAAGAGGATGAAGAGGGGTTCCTGCGTCGCATCGCCGAGCAACACGCGAACTACGAGGCCGCGCGCCGTGAGGAGGCCATCCTCCAGCATGCCGTTCAGGCCTTGAAGCTGCTTCAGGCCGAGGAACGCCGGGACCGCCATGCCTCCGAACTTCAGCGGTTGACCGATGAACATGCGGAGGACCTGAAGAATCTTGAGGAGGCGGTAAAGGAAGCCAACAACACCGAGAAACTTCTGGCCGGCGTGCGCTTCGAAATCCAGAAGGACCCGGCGCAAGTTGAGTTCGATAAACTGGACCGGCAGAAACGCGAGTTGCAGGAAAAGGTGAACTGCTTGCAGGAGGCGCAGAAGTCCGCGCGTCAGCGTTTGGATGACCGGCATTTTCGCTGGATGAATTGGCTCAGACATGGCGCAGCGCTGCCACTCGCGGGCTTGACGGAGGTGTTGGTCGTGGACGACACCCTCCTGGCCAAACTCCGCTCCGGCGCCGACGCCGAACGACTCGACGCCTTGCCGAACCTGGCTGAGCGTTTCAACGAACTTTGGAACGCGATTCGCGATTTGCTTCGCCCTTTGGACGAGCAGATCAGGGATGCGAACAATCGTCTTCGCGAGTTGGCCGAAGATTTGGACAATCTCTCCAAGGGACAGGCGCCTGGTTCCTTCCCCTTATATCAAGCTGTCCGGCAGAAACTCGGCCACCGCGTCGAGCAACTCAGCCGACTGATCGAAGTCAAGCCGGAGGCCGAGCGCTGGTGGGCTGCCCTCGAACTGTTTCTTGGCCGCAACCGTTGGGTGATTGTCGTCAACGATGAGCGCGATTACCGCGAAGCCCTCGACATCCTCCGCAAGACACCGCCAGGACGCGATGCCGAATCGCTGTTGAATCCATCCGAAGTGCGGCAGCTCCGCATCGGTGCTCGCAGTGGAACGCTCTTCGGCAAGGTCGAGGTGACTCATCCGGTGGCGCGGCTTTACGCCGAACATCTCCTGGGCGAAGTCCAATGCGTCGAGACAGCCGAGGAGCTGGAGCGTTGCGAAGCGAACCGGGCCATCACGCCGGAGGGCATTCTTAAGCAAACGCCGCTGCGCCGCCGCCTCAAGCCGTCCGCCTCTGTCGAATTGACTCTGGGCCGCCAAGGCTTGGAGAGAATGCGCGCCTCCAAACAAAAGGAGCTCAACGATACTCGGGCGCTTCACGACGCCCTGAGGCAGCGACTAAGCGATGTCCAGACGTGGCTCGATAACGGGCGTAAAAGCGGGCTGGCGGACGCAGCGCTTCCGGATCGCGCGGCTGAATTGCCGCAATTGCCCGATTTCGAATCTCAGCTTCGCCGCGTGCGTGAAACAATCAACCTGCTCATGACTCCAGAGCGCGAAGCGCGGCAGCAGCGGCTCAAAGAACTCGAGGAACAGCACAAAGCGGCTCTCGCCAAGATCGCTGTGCTCACGGACCGCAAGAATAAGTTCGAGCTAACGACGCGACCGGATCGCGAAGGTCTGGCTCGCGCGGAAGAAGAAATCCGGTCGGCTGATTTGGACGTTCAAGCCAGCCGGGTAAGACTGAGTGGTCGATTCAGCGGGATTCTCGACGCGGAATTGATTGAACGGCGTGACAAGCTCCGGAGCGAGCATCCAAAATGGGTGGACTGTTTCGAGACGGTTCAGAATCTGGCAAAGACGGCTGGCGAAAGGGCCGTTGCCGCGCGTGCCCAACGCAATAGCGAACGGGAGAGGCTGGCCAGCGCTCGCGACGCGCACGGTCGGCTGCGTCATCCTGAATACCAGCACGATTTTCCCGCCGACGATGAGAGCAACGAGGCTTGGACAAGCCGGCTGCGTGTGCTCGAGACCATCGAATTGGAAAAGTCGAGACAGTTGGCCGCAGATCGCAAACGCGAGTGGGAACGCCGTTTGGAGGAGAATGTTCTCAATGAATTGAACCGCAGGATCACCGACGCGCAGAATACTGTTCGCCTGCTCGATCGCTATTTGAGCCAGCCCGTAGGCCAGTTTCGCTACCGCATCAGCCAGCGGCAGAACAACGACCCCGACTTCGCCGCCGCATGGCAGTTGTTGAAAACTGGCCTCGAGCCGAACGATCCGCTGATCGCAGCCGTCGCCAACGCTGAAATTCAACGCGCCAAGGAGGACATGATGCATGCTATCCATGCTCCGGACCTGAGCGACGACCGGGCCCGGCGGCTGTTGGACTACCGCAATTATCACCGCTACGACGTGGAGATGGTTCCCGCCGACAGGCCGGACGCGCCGCCCATCTCCTTCGGGCGCAGCGGCCGAAATCTGAGCGGTGGCGAAAATCAGGCCCCGTTTTTCATCTCGATGCTGGCTGCTTTCCGCCGGGCCTACGATCGCGGCGACCGCGGCTCGACGCGTTCGCAACAACTGGGTCTTGTTGTTATGGATGAAGCGTTCTCGAAGCTCTCCGGCGATGGCATCGAGGACTGCCTGGCGCTGGCGCGAAACTTCCAATTGCAACTGGTGATGGCGTTTCCGCCGGAGCGCCTCGGCGTCATGGTGCCGCACGCCCAAACCGTGGTCATGTGCCAGAAAGAAGTCGAGCGCGACGCCGAAGGCTACGTGACGCGGATTCAAAACATTCCCTTGCTGATGACGATGGCAGAGGCGATGGAGGCGCTGTCGTGAAATGAAGCCGGCCGATCTGCCTATCGCTTGCGAACTCTTCGCGCAATGGAAGCGCGCCCGCGGTGGGCGAACAGAGCCGGCCTCGCGCCCATTCTCTCGCGGTTGGGAAGACTTGCTCGAAGATGCGCGTCTCGTTTCGGCCACAGAGCGAAGTGAAGCCGAGCGTGACGCGAGAACGCTCGAAGCCGATGGTTGGATCGAGTTGAGGCCGGTCCGCTACAAATCCCAGCTGATTGACCGCATTCTCATTCCCTTGCCGGCTGAATCGCGCTGGTGTGGAGCCTTCGGCTTTGTGCCGCCGTCGGACGAAGAAGCATGCCAGATTCGGGAATTCCCGTGGCAGCCGGAGTTGGCCTTTGTGCGCGAGGCGCTGCTGAACGTTTCCTTCATCGAACTCCGTCAGTTGAATCATTTTATCGAGAACGGCGGACGCGAGCGTCCCCTTGTGCCCATCAAGGAACGTTCGCTGCAGATTTTTGGCGATGAGAAGAGGCTCGATGCCATGCTTTCGATGTCTCTTTTCCGCCGCGGTCATCTCGATGAGAAACGCGATTTGCGCTGTCAGATCATTGGCGTGCCTCTAGCCTGGAGACGCGGCCCGGCTTCGGCGTCCGAACAGCCAATCCTCGTGATTGAAAATGCCGCGACGTGGCACTCTTACTGTCGATGGAACGCGGAAAGGAAGCTGTTCAGTGGTGTCGTTTACGGAGATGGCAATCGTTTCGTTGATGGCGTTCGCTACCTCACGGACGTCTTCGCCGAACTCGGCGGCCCACGCCGAGTCTTGTACTTTGGCGACCTGGACCCACAAGGCTTGCTGATCCCGCAGGAGGCTTCTGGACGTGCTCAGGCCGCAGATTTGCCGGCCGTCGAGCCGCACCAGTGGAGTTATCATCAACTTCTCGCGCTGGGCGGTGGAAAAGGACAGCCTTGGGACAGCGACTCACCCGCGCGCTTTCTATGCGACTGGCTAGGCGAGTTGGCTGGCGATGCATGGGCTCTCTTTGCCGCGGGCAAACGTCTCCCGCAGGAACATGTCGGCTGGGAGTTTCTTCAATCTTCATCAGGCCCATGACCCGAATGACCCGAGTCATCGTTGACGAATGCGTCGGCCCAGAGTCGGCGCTCATGCAACGGTTCCGCCAAATCCTGACGCCGGCAGACGCGGTCGAGTTCGTGCGACTGGCGGAACGCCACCGCGGGATTCCGGATGTTGAACTGTTGCGCCGGTTGCTCGGACCCGGCACGATTCTGCTCACCAACGATCGCGTTCTGCACAATCAGGCCTGTGACTTCGGCTTGCGCTCTTACACTTTGGACGAGAAAGGCAATTGGCGTCGCAAGAAAGTAGTGGGCATTCGGACGCCCAATCCGATCACGACCGTGAGCCGCGGAGAACTGAAACCCGATTACGTTCATCCTGCTCATCCGCTGGCGCGAGTGTTGAAACAGAGTATGACGGAAAAGGCCTTCGAGCGTCACCGGACGCGGCGGCGCCGAATCCGTAGTTACTTCGGCTCAGAGGCAAAGATCGCCAGCGCCGCGCTCACCATTGGAGCCACGAGCACCGCGAAGGGCTATCTGTGCGGCTACTTCCTCAGGCTGGCCGGCAAGTCGGGAGTGAAAGGGCTTCCGGCAAGCGAAGGTTACGGTCTCACAGCGGTGATCGAGCCGAAACCGGCGTGGTGCGTGATTCACGCGCTGCGCGAGTTGTACCTGCTTCAACTCGAAACCGTTGCCACGCAGCTTTTCGTCGTGCCGCCGGCGTCGCTCGCACTATGCGAGAGACTAGAGGCCCAAGCGGAGCGCGCCGCGACTAGACCGGACGAGGCGGCACTTCACCAGCTGCTGAAAGGGCTGGCTGCGGTGCAGGTTCTCCCCTGCGTCAAGGGCCCGTTCTTCGAGCGCATGGAACGAAAGCTTCAACAACTGGCCTGCACTCGAAGCAACGAACTGGCAGCTGTTGAGTTTGATCGGGTGGTCAGTGCGCTGAACATCAAATAAGGCCTCCAGGAATCTGCGCGCCAGGCGTTGTCGTCTGGACCTATACGTTGTCAGTCCACGCAACTCCAACGCATCCACTGCAGTCTTCTCGCGCGTATTGGGTCCAGATGAAAGCCTGACGCGACCTTGCCTTAGGCATCCCGTATCTCAGCCCGAGTGTCGCGAGTTATGCTGAGCACTGTTCAGCGCGATTGCGGGAACAGCCATCGGATTGGCGCGATCGTGAAGTAACGAAATGTTCGTGTGAAACGGCAGGCTGAGGTGGCAGGGCCAACGGACTCAGTAGTGTTGTAAACAACGAGCAGTCGTCTCTCGCGGAACCCTGGCTATCGCTGGCTCGCTGCGGCCCGCGTTTCACCCACGCTCAAGATGCTCATTTGGATTCATGCTCATGAGAGCAGTTTAGCCACATAAAATAGCAATTTGCGGGAAGCAAGGACGGCTCTGTGAAGCTAAGGATTTCTGCATGCATTCGACAAGTGGCGAAAGGCGGGCTTGAGCCGGTGAAATGGCACGCCCGTTTTTATCACAAAGTCATGGGCGACGGCCACGTTGTCGCGGTCCGTAGCAAAGCGGAGGACAAATTATCCAAAGGCGAAGAACCGGAGGATTGAAGATCGAAAAACGGCAGCGCCAATCAAGGCATGATCGAGACATTCACACCCAGCCGCGGTGTGAGCACCCTCCGCAGCCTGACTCCAGCCGATGGCATTAAGATCGAGTCGTGGGCTTACGATTCATCCGCGAACGTGATTTATTTCGGCGCACGCGAAGGCGGTGACCTGACACAACTGGCTGGGAAAGGGGCGGGCGCGATTGGCCGCATCGATGTTGCGAGCGGCGCGGTGAAGAAGCTCGGCGATTTTCACTACGGAAATCACGGGGCCAAGGTTCGCGGACTAACCTTTCACGCGCACAGGCTTTGGTTCGTGCTCGAAGAGGGTGGCAACCTAAATTACGAGACCGGCAAAGGCGGCGGCGTTTTGGCGAGCTACAATCTGACAACTGGCCAGATCACGCGGCACCATGTCTTCGACACTGCCACCGGCCTCAAGCCCCGCACACTGGTTGTGGTGGACAGCGACCTTTTCTTCGCCACCGAGAAAGGTGGCACGGGAGGTCTGGGTGTATTCGGCGCGTTGCTCGGCGGGGAGCGCTTCGAGTTGATCGGCGAGTTCGATGCGGCGATTGGCGCGAAACCCGATTTCGCAATGAGCGTGATTGGCCGATGCATTTACTTTACGCCTGAGCTAGGAACGAGCGGCTTCCTGGGCGGCATTTCGGCCTATGAATTCCCCGCGCTGGCCGCACACCTCTTTCTTCCGTGCGCGCTCTGTTTGCGCTGCTTTCAGTTCTCGATGCTGCTGGCGTTGGCGGGCGGCGCAGCGGGATTGATTCTGCACTTTCTCGGAAACCTGGAATTCGAACGCGAATTGCACCCCGAAGCGCGGGGCTGGACGTTGGTTTGGGCCACGCTCAAAGGGGCCACACCGGCGCTGGCGCCGCGCATGATGATCTTGCTTGGCTTGCTGGGGCTGACCGTGACGGCTGCACCCGATGAGCCCAACCAAACTGACGAAACCACCCACACCCTGAACCCCTAACCTCCAATACTGTTATGAAATCAATTCCATTCTTCGCCATATTCTTTCTTGCCCTGACGCTGGCGAACGCGGCTCAAGCTCAAGTGGGTCGTTCGCAAGGATTGCTCGATGCCAATTGCGCTCCGGAAAACCAACTGGCCGCGCTGCCGCACCTTAACGATGACCTGGCAAAGCAGATCGTCGAGCAACGCCCGTTCGCGAGCATCACGAATTTGCACGCGCTTCTCCTCAGCAAATCGCGCCAGCCCGAACAACTCAGGGGAACTGTATGGAAAACTCTTCGTTCACATCAACCTTAACCACGCCGCACGGACGGAAATCCTGCTCATTCCCGGCGTGGGCAACCGGCTCGCTCACGAATTTGAAGAGTACCGCCCTTACAAAAGTCTCGCGCAGTTCCGCCGCGAAATCGGCAAGTACGTCGATGAAAAAGAAGTCGCCCGCTTGGAACGCTTCATCACGCTCGAATAGCGGTAAGGCCTCCGATTGCCCAATTCAACGACAATAAAATAGCAAGCGCCCGGAAGCGGCTGCTCACGAAATTACCTAGGCTCGTACGCCGTGCAGAACTGCCTTAACAACTCTATGAAACGCCCAATCCCCGGCTTCGCAACCCTTCTAATCACCGCGCTGATCCTGGCGCATGGCCTGGCCCCGCAAGCGCAAGTCGCCGCGCCCGCGCCGGACGCTACGAACGCAGCCACCCGGCTGCCTGAGGTTGTGGTCAGGGGCGAAGCGGAGTATTCCGAGACGGTCCATGGGCCATTCCTGCCGCCGGTGCAGGGAACGGTCATCAACGCCGGCAAGAAGACCTCCGTGCTCGATCTCGATGAACTGCCCCGGATCAGCAACAACAACTACCGCCAGGCGCTCGCCAAAACCCCGGGCTTGTTTCTCAGCGAGGAAACCAGCCCGCTCCTGAGCATCGGCTACCGCGGGCTCGCGCCGCATCGCGCGCAGTTCACGCAGGTGCTCAAGGACGGCATTCCCATTCACGCGGACCAGTTCGGCTACCCGGAGGCCTATTACACGCCCCCGCTCGATACGGTGGATCGCATCGAGTTTCTCCGCCGCGGAGCGTCGCTCATGTACGGTCCGCAGCCGGGCGGCTCGCTCAATTACGTCACGCACCGCCCGCGCACAGACAGAACATTCTCCTTCCGCACGCAGCACATTTTCGGCAGCGACGCTCTCTATTCCACGTTCAACTCGATGGACGGCACCGTGGATCGCCTGGGTTATTACGCCTATTTCAATCATCGCCAGATGGACGGCTTCCGCGAAGCCAAGAGCGACTTCGATCTCTTCGCCGGCAGCTTGAAACTGGTGCTGGACGCCGCCAGCGACAGCCGCTGGGTTTTTAATTTCGACGGCTACGCGGAGGAACACGGTGAGCCGGGCGGACTTTCGCTGACGGCTGGGCCAAACTACAAGCGTGACCGCGAGGCCACCACACGCTTTTTCGACCGCTTCCGCTTGGAACGTTACTTTCCGTCGCTTAGGACCTGTGCAAGAATTAATTCCTATTTACCCTTGGAAGGAGAGTGTAGTTCCACTCCGGCAAATCGGGGTGCTTGAGAAGGTCGAGTTCGTGAATTTGCTGCTTGGAGATTTGAATGTTCGTTGGGTACTGCTTGTGGTTTAACGTGCAGTTGACTCTTAATCCAGTTTGCGTGCGCGTGCTCCGAATCAGGCGCACAATCGTTTGGTAATCGGCCAAGGGTTGCCCCCTCCAATGCTTGCTGATCTCGCTAAAGAGGCGATGCTCGATGGGATTCCACTTGGAGGCGCCGGTGGGATAATGACAGACCGTGATGCCCAGTTGACAGGCATCCACCAGCTTTTCCTGCAGGGCGAGTTTCCAGGCGCGACAGCGCGCACCATTGCTGCCACCACAGTCAGCCAGGATCAGCAACTCGGGAGCTTCGGGGTAACGATGACGGCCCTTCCGACGCCACCACTCGCAGATGGCTTCCACGGCGAAAGCCGAAGTGTCGTGCGACGTGCCCACGACGACCCTCCTCCGGTTGGGGTGCAGGTCGTAGATCCCATAGGGGATGGCCATGCCTTTTGCTTGTGAACGGAAATCATGGTCTTGAACCAGGATCGGGCCGCGGCTCCAGACTCGGCCGTTGTTCTTAAACTGGCCCACCAGTTCCTTTTTCTTGGTGTCCACACTGATGATCGGATAGCCGCTCCGGGTGAACTCCTGTCGTTGGTGGTTGAGGAGGCCGAACTGCTGATCGCGAAAAGGACTGATCTTGGCACAAAGGCTTTTGCGGTTGGCGTGCAGAGCGTGGCCCGCTTCGTCCAGCAAACGCCGGACTGTGTTCGGACAAACGCGCAAACCCAACCGAGCCAGTTGCGAACTGATGTTGCGGAGCCGTTGACCGGTCCACACGCCGCGCTGGCCCATCGGGTCGCCTGCGGTGTCCTCTTGCAACAAAGCCCGGAGCTGGTTCAAGATTTCCGGCGTTTTTTTTCCACGGACGGTCGGCCACCGCCCGGCTGCCGCACTCGTCCTCGCAGCACTTGGCCGCTGCGCAACTCGCGTTCACCGCGGGCGACGGTGTCCACATCCAGGCCAAAGCGCCGCGCCACCTGTTGTTGGCCTCCCTGGCCGCACTGCAAGCTCTCCAAGCCGGCGTAAAGTCGCCGCTGTTGTTCATCCAGCAAACCATAAAACAGTGCTTTGGCTGCCTGCAGGTCATCGTCAGGCTCGTGTTGAGCCTGCCGTGCGGCCCACTGCTCCTGCCGACGCGTTCGATCCAGCGCACAGTAAAGATAACGGCCTTGCCACTCCCGCCGGAAGAGCCTCTGGGCTTGCACCAATTGGCGCAAGGCATCCTTGACCGCGACGTGCACCACCGCTTCGAGTTCGGGCACCTGATAGCCGGCCGCAGACCGGGTCACCAGCGCCTCGGCCGTATTCAACAGCGTGCCCTGCTGGGAAAAATGGATGTCACGGTAGGCCCACAGCCCCAGTTCATCGTAGTGCGCGATGCCATCCAGCGTGTAATAGGCGCCGCCATGGGAATAGCTGCTGCGGTAGCCCAAGGAAGAGAGCTTGCGCAGGACCGTATAGGTGACGGAGGTGCCCAAGGCGCGTTTGAGTTGCGGCATGGTGGCGACTTTTTGGTCCTTCAAAAGGCTCGCCAGTTTCTGGGCCGGATAGTGAACAGTATTCATAATGTAAATATGCTGCCTCACCCGAGGCTGTCGAGCGTCATATTCATATTTTAGACGGGAAGTGCATCGCCCAAGTAACCGCATCATCTGCCCTGTGATCATTGACCCCCCTGGAGGCTTAGGCCCTCGATCTGCAACGCGGATAGGCCGCTAGATTTTGTGTTGGTCCCGCCCTGCTATCGGAAATTGTTTATGCACGAACCCTAAGCCGGCGAAGACAGTGAGGATATGCTGAATCTAGTTGAAAATTGAAGAGTGGCTCTTCCACGCCGACAAATCGCCGGCTGGCAGCTCGTGGATGTGCCTTGTACCCAAAAAGACCAGGCGATCCAAAGATCGCCTGGCTCGCACTACCGAATTGAACGGGACTTTCAGTAGTGAAAGTTTACTGTTCGCCGCCTTTCCGTTCTTTGGCTCTGTCTTTGGCGGTTTCCTTGGCTTTGTCTTTGGCCTCGTCAATCACTTCGCGATGATCTTTAAGCTTGCCCTTCAATTCATCCATGCGCTTCTTAGCTTCCTGCCGAGCTTCCTTTTGCAATTCCAGGAATTCCTTCCGCTTTTCTTTAATCTCGGTGCGAAGCTTCTCACGATCATCTTTAGTGGCGTTCTTGAGCTGTCTGTTCAGTTCACTCTGGTGATCGAGGAAGTTTTCGCGAGTCTGCTTGAAGTCGTCCTGCAGTTTCTTTATTGCGTCGGCGACTTCCGACCTGTTCGGGGTTTCAGGTTTCGCAGCCGGCTTATCAACCGCCGGCAATCCTTTAGGCGGCTCGGGCTGATTAGATTTGCCTGCGTTTTGGGCAAACGTTGACTGTCCCAGAAACGCGATGGCTAACGCGGCGAGAACGGTGAGGGGTTTTGTATGGTTCATGATGTATAGCGGTATGTGTTTGTTTTCCCGGCAGCCCAAAGCTTCACTTGCTACGTGTCCTAGGCCGCTTACGGATGCTTTAGCAAGCACCATGCCACGCATGGCGAAAATATCTTAACCAATTGAACCATAGTATGATATGCATGATTCACGGCCAGCTGTAAGCCTGAAAAGCCGACTGTTTCGGGTTTATACCACCAATTAACATTGAGAACACAAACCCAAACTGAGTGCAGGTCCCCGTGATTTTCCTGCATCTCCACGACACAAATCGCCGAGAAGCATGAACAGCCTGGCCAGATTTAGTTATTGCCGGGAGGAATTACGCATCGCTGTTAGGATGTTTTTGTCCTGAGAGCCGGTATCGAATGTAATCCCGCGAAACACCTAAAAGCCGTGCAGCCGCTGATACATTCTTTTCACTCTGCTTTAGCGCATGCTGGATAAGTCGATTGATCGCTTCTTCGATCGAGAATCCCTGCGACGGAAACTTGTAAGACGAATTGAACCAGTCGTCGTTTGCGAACGCCGGAGCGCTGGCGGGACCGTTGCCTGTTTGGAGGTGTTCGAACTTCAGTTCGTTCCCTTCTTCAAACACGATGGCCCTTTCCAATTCATGGGCCAGTTCACGCACATTGCCAGGCCAGCGGTAATCCAAGAGTTTCTGTCGCCCGCTTGCGTGCACCGGCTTTCGAGGCAGCCGATGCCTTTGGCTCAGATCATCGAGAAGCTTTTCGGCCAATTTCAAAACATCCTGTCCACGCTCCCGCAATGGCAGAATCGAAATGCGGAAGAGATCAAGTCGGTGAAATAGGTCTTCGCGAAACTCGCCGCTCTTCACGAGCTCCTGCAGATCGCGATTCGTAGCAGCAACCACCCGCACATCCAGAGGAATTTCCTTATTACCGCCCACGCGGCGGATACGGCGATCCTCGATGGCTTTCAAAACTTTTGCCTGCAAGGCAAGGGAGAGACTTGGCAACTCATCCAGGAAGAGCGTGCCGCCGTTGGCAGCCTCGAACAGCCCCATTCTGCCGGTCCGCGCATCCGTAAAGGCCCCGCGTTCATGTCCGAAGAGTTCGGATTCGGCCAGAGTTTCCGGAAGCGCCGGACAATTGACTTCGACCAGCGGCTGGCTGGCGCGAGGCCCCTGATGATGCAACGCGCGCGCAATGGTTGTTTTGCCCGTGCCGGTTTCCCCCTGAATGAGCACGGGAGGAAGGTTGCTTTGAAGCCGGCGATCCGCGGCTAGAATCTTTTGCAGCTGCGCTTCCAAACCTGCCAGCGAGGAGCCGAAAAAGAATCCGCCTGTAGATTGGGACGCTTCCGTGCGCCGATGTTCGTCCAGCCGTTCGGACTGCTTGGTCCGCCGGGCGCGACTGATGACTAAAGGAAGTTGCGCGGGATCGAAAGGCTTGACCAAATAATCAAGCGCACCGAGACGCATCGCTTCCACGGCTCCTTGAATGCCGCCTTCCGCGGCCATGACAATCGCGCCCGTGCTTGACGTGACGCGCTTTTCCTTCAACAGATCCGTCCCCAATCCGTCGGGCAGATTCACATCCAAGAGCGCGAAATCGAAGCTCAAATCCTCGATCACTTTCCTGGCGCGTTCCACCGAATCGACTCCAGTCACGTCGGCTCCGAGACGTTCGAGATAAGCGGCGATTTGTTTTCGCAAAAGCGGTTCGTCCTCGACGATGAGGATGCTGAAGCCGGCTAAATCCGAATTTGGCATACGCGATTCTTTAATGGGAAAAGTTCTGTTGCACAACCCAAGAAAAGCAGATAACGCCTCGGCCTGCAGGACAGGCGTCTCACTCTGTCTGACACTGGCAAATCCGGGACAGGCGCGACGTCCGTCCTACTGTTTAATGAAGAAAGTCCTTGTGATCGATGATTCGCCGGAGGTGCGCGATGTCATACGCGGAACACTCGCTTTGAAGGGATTTCAGACTTTGCTCGCGGAAGATGGATTAGTGGGAATTCAGCTGGCTCGGGAACACCTGCCTGCTCTGATTCTTTGCGACATCAACATGCCGAACTTGGATGGATATGCCACGCTGAATGCCCTGCGCGGAAATGCCCTAACATCGACGATCCCGTTCATTTTTCTGAGCGGCTGCGACGACAAGCGAGACGTGGGGCAAGGAATGGAACTGGCCGCGGCCAATCGGCCCAAACGGCTCAAGACCGGCGCGACCTTTACACTTATTCAAAGGAGAGCATCCTGGAGTTAGCCAAAGCTGCCGCCGCCAAAGCCGGACGCGCCTCGGACTTGGACGCTTCGCTCGAAGAAGCATCAGCTCCTCTTGGCCCCGATGAACTGCACAAGATCGTTGATGAACTTCTGGACAACGCCAGACTATTGTTATTGTCACTTTTCCGGTTGAGCGAAGGATAGGGCGAGACTAAGTTCCTGCCATGAATGTCTTCGTGACGGGCGGCGCAGGATATATCGGGTCAATTTGCGTTGAAGAACTCCTTAACCGCGATCACACGGTAGCCGTTTTCGATAATCTGACGGAGGGTCACCGGGCCGCCGTCGATGCGCGTGCGACCTTCATTGAAGGGTCGCTCGGCGATCGCAAACATATCTTTCAAGCGATTCAGGAAACCAAACCCGAAGCAGTGATCCACTTTGCCGCTTCTGCGCTCGTTGGAGAGTCAATGACCAATCCGGGGAAATACTTTCAGAATAATGTCGCCAACGGACTAAACCTTCTGGATGCCAGCCTCGAAGCGCGCGTGCGCAAGTTTGTCTTTAGTTCCACTTGTGCAACTTATGGTCCCCCGGACCGAATCCCGATGACCGAGGATTTGCCTCAACGGCCGATCAACCCGTACGGGGAATCGAAGCTCATGTTCGAAAAAGTCCTAAAGTGGTGCCACGAAATCCATGGTTTGGAATTTGTCGCCTTCCGCTACTTCAATGCGGCGGGCGCCAGCGAACAATTTGGCGAGCATCATCGCATCGAGACTCACCTGATTCCCAACGTTCTCAAGGTGGCGCTGGGACAGGCCGCGCATTGCGAGATCTATGGCACGGATTATCCAACGCCCGATGGCACTTGCATTCGCGATTACATTCACATCATCGATTTGGCTGAAGCGCACATTCTGGCCATGCAGCCTGGCCGCCAAGGTTTTTACAATTTGGGGAACGGCGAAGGTTACTCGGTCCGGGAAGTCATTAAAACCTGCGAGCGCGTCTCGGGACGCACTATTTCAGCCATTGAAAAGCCGCGCCGTCCCGGTGATCCTCCGCGGTTAGTTGCGTCAGCCGAAAAAGCGATGCGGGAACTGGGATGGAAACCCAAGCACCCAACCCTCGAGGCAATCGTCGCTTCCGCGTGGCGCTGGCATGAGAAGCATCCTCGTGGTTATGGGCCTATCTCAACCGTACCGGAAGGCATCTCAAGCAAACGCGGCACGGGTGCTCGCATTCGGAAATCCCGAGCCCAGACGGCCGCGTAGCCGCGTGGCACGCCGCCTTCCGACGCAGCGTTCGCAAGCATTAGTATTCAGCCTATTCAGCCTCCTTTTTTCGCTTTGCCAGCCCGCACAAACGCCCTATCTTTTCCCGGCCACGAGAATGCACCGTGGGGCAGCGTCAGAACAACATGCAAGATGAAGTGATCAAGATCCTCTTGATAGAGGATGTTCATAAGTTCGCCCGCCTGCTCCGAGTGATGCTGCAGTCAGCCCAAGGAGTCCAATTTGACGTCGAATGGATGGAGTCATTGCATGACGGAATTACCAGACTCATGGCGGGCGGGATTGATTTGGTTCTCCTCGATCTGTCGCTCGCCGATTGCAAGGGTCTGGAAAGTTTCGACAAAGCGCGCAATGCTGCTCCCCACGTGCCCATCATTGTTCTGAGCAGCCTTGATGATGAAACCGTGGCTGTGAAAGCCGTGCATGAGGGCGCGCAGGATTATCTGGTCAAGGGCCAAATCGACAGTCACCTGTTAGTCCGCGCGATCCGTTATGCCATCGAGCGAAAGCACACCGAGGTCGCTCTGCTGCAAGCGGAGGAAAAGTACCGGAGCATTTTCGAGAATATCGTTGAAGGCATTTTCCAAACTACGCCAGACGGCCATTATCTCAGCGCGAACTCCGCATTGGCGCGCATTTACGGATATGACTCCTCGGAGGATTTGATCGCTCATTTGACCGACATCCAGCGCGAGCTTTATGTCGATCCGAATCGCCGGACGGAATTCGTAGAATTGATGCAGAAGTTCGATGTCGTCAAAGACTTCGAATCGCAAGTCCGCCGCAAAGACGGCGCCGTGATTTGGATTTCGGAGAATGTCCGCGCCGTGCGAGACCGCAAGCATCAGCTGCTCTTTTACGAGGGCACGGTCCAAGACATCACCGAACGGAAACGGGCTGAGGAAGCGATTCGTAATTCTGAGGCGCTTTACCATTCTTTGGTCGAAAGTCTGCCCCAGAATATTTTCCGGAAAGACCTCAACGAGCATTTCACGTTTGCCAACCGCCGGTTCTGCATGACGCTTGGAAAATCACTCGAGAAAATTCTTGGGAAAACGGATTTTGATTTCTTCCCCCCGGCCTTGGCCGCAAAGTACCAACAGGACGATCGGAAGATTCTCGAGACAGGCCAGCTGTTTGAAACCGTCGAGGAACATCAACCGCCCGGAGGCGAGAAACTTTACGTCGATGTTGTAAAGACTCCGATCTTCGACTCGACCGGGAAGATTATTGGGCTTCAAGGAATCTTCTGGGATATCACCGAGCGAAAGCGCGCCGAAGAGAGGATTCAGCGGACAACCGAAGCCTTGGAGGCAAGCCGGGAAGAGTTGCGCGTGAAGAACGAGCAAATGGAGGAAGACCTCAAAATGGCTCGCGAGATTCAGCAAGCCATCATTCCGCAGCAGTACCCATGCTTCCCGCGCTCCGCCGAACTGAATGGGAGCGCGTTGCGGTTTTGCCACCGTTACTTGCCCACCGGCGTTGTCGGCGGAGATTTCTTCAATGTGCTGGCGCTCTCCGATACCAAAGCGGGTGTTTTCATCTGCGATGTCATGGGACACGGTGTTCGCTCCGCGCTCGTCACCGCTATTATTCGCGCGCTCGTGGAAGAACTCACCGAGGTCGCAACTGACCCGGGCCAACTGCTCGGGCAACTGAATCGCGACTTGCGAGCAATTCTCAAACAGTCCGGAACACCGCTCTTTACCACAGCCTTCTACATGGTGGCCGATCTTTCCTGCGCCCAAATCTCCTACGCGAACGCTGGGCACCCGAAACCGTTGCTCGTCCATCGCCAGTCCGGCGAGGTCGAACCATTGCAAAACCGCGGCGGCAAATCATTCCCAGGCCTCGGGCTTCTGGATGGCTGCGTTTATCCAACGTCGCAATGCGCCCTCGTACCGAACGATCTGATCATGCTCTTCACAGACGGCTTGTACGACGTCGAGGGCGTTTATGAAGAATTGTTCAGCCCGCAATGGCTGTTAGCGGAAGTTCGCAAGCGCGCCCACCTTCCGGCCAGCAACCTGTTTGATGAATTGCTGGCCGAGATCAAAATGGGGTCTGATTCAGGCGGATTTGCGGATGACGTCTGCCTGGTTGGAATGGAAGTGGCGCCGTGGTTTAGCGCGCCACGATAACAACCTAGGGCCTGTCCCAACAGCTGTCGCGCCAAGAAAACTTCCAAGTAACCTTATGCAGCTTGGGACAAGCCCTAGCTTGTTCCAAAGCAAATGTCAGAGCCTTCTGACGTCGGCTGCTATCAAATTCTGAATTCCTCGGCAAGTTTTCAGTCTATTTCGAAGGGGACCGGGGCGCCGATTGAAACAACGAAGCGACGTAATCTTCAATCGGCTTCTCCAGGAGGTCTTGGGGCCTGTCTCCACCATCGGTTAACCATCGACTTTTACCCTGCAAGACCGTGGTGTGCAAAATCTCACCAGTTGCGGCCTCGACGACCTCGATCTTGATTTCCATCTTGTCCTTCACTCCTGAGAATTCCGTCGCGCGGTCTTCCCATCGGACGATGCTTGGATAGGCGACATACGTGCAGCGATGCTGGCGAGCGGTTTCCAGACTGGTGGCCATTGACTCGATCATTCTGCCGACATAAGCCCGCTTGACGTGCTTCGCGAATCCATCGCGCACGGCCACGGCTGTTAGTTTCCCTGAATTCGCCGCCACGTGTTTCTTAAAAAGACCGTCGGGCGGAATCGGCACATAGACGATGGCGTCGGACCTAAGCCGCGGCCGCGGCAGATTTGTGGCTGGCACTTCCTTGTAAGTGTGTTGACAACCCAAAAGACCCCACATTCCGAGCCAAAGTGCGATGAACCGAGCGATGCGATGCATAACGCATCGCATTGAATCGCAGTCTTTCGCCAATTTCGAGAACGTTTTTTAGGCAGGGAAGACAGGAGCAACAGCGCGGACGCGCGAAAGTGCCTTGCCGTAACGCAGAGTTTCACTCTGCTGCATCGCGGATATAAGAGTTTGCGGCGCGACATTCAGATCGCGATAGGAAGTCGCATTGGGCGCAACGACGGTGAGCTGTTCGTAAGTTCCCGTCGCGCTCTTCCTCCGTTCGATCTTAAACCCGGATTCATTTTCCGAAGCATCAATCCGATCTGCATCGTAAGCGGCTTTAATTAACTTCTTACGTTCGGCGGCGTGCCCACAACACGATTTAAACCCTGAATGAGCTTGTCTTCGTCCACAGTCCCGCTGCGATTCGAATCGGAAGTATCGAACTCTCGTTTCGCCAAACCGCTGAACTCTTCCCGCGTGATTTGCTCGTCTTGGTTGGTATCTGCGCCGGTAAACACGGCCCAAGCTAAGAATCGCCCCGCTCCGGCCGGAACATGACCCGTCGGTTGTCGCGAAGCTGCCGGCGAATGTTCACCCGCGGATGCCGGCGTGGAAACGCGCCAAACGATCTCTCCCGTTTGCTTTTTGACGGCAACGAGCGCGCCGTTTTGGCCGGGTCCAGAATTCAGAATGCACAGATCTCCGTGCAAGACAGGCGACGACCCGGAGCCGCCCATGTGCGAAGTCTTGCCGAGATCGCGCCGTCAGAGTTCCTTCCCTTGAAAATCGAAACAAAAAAGCCCAGCCGAACCGAAGAAAGCGATGACACACTCTCCATCAGTTACTGGCGAAGCGGCGCAGTACGGATTCGTGTGATGGGTTGGCTCATCATCGGCATAAGTCACTCCGGACTGCCATTGCAGAGCGCCACTAGAACGATCGAAGCACATTAAGGTGCGCCGTTTCTCGCTTTCGACCGCTTGCGTGAGCAAGACGCGGTTGTCCGAAACAATCGGCGTTGAATTACCCGGCCCAGGGAGAGCGATGCGCCAGCGGACGTTTTCCTTGTCACTCCATCGAAGTGGGATACTTTTTTCGGCCGATTGGCCATTTCCGGAAGGACCGCGCCAAGCTGGCCAGTCCCCTGCCCTCACCTGATCGAGGGCTGCAAGCCAAACTGTCACTGACAAAGAGCAGAGAAGAGTTTTGATTGGAATGTTCAAGGGTTTCATGGGAGTTGATTGTTTGGCCGGGCGGATAGCTGTGCAGCTCACGCGTCCGACGGCGGTTCTTACAGGCTAAAATGTCGTTCTTGTTTGGGCCGGATTTGTGAGAATCCAACTAGCGCATCGACACGTTGTCGATCAGGAGCATGGACGCCGTTGTCGTAACGCAGATTTTCAGTCTGCTGTATCGCCAGACTGAAAGTCTGCGTTACGCCATAGATCACGTCCTGAACATCTGCGCTCCGATGTTTCGTGATTTCCACCGACGACTGGCGGATGCACCAGGACCCCCGGGACCCAACCTCCTAGAATGATCTGGCTAGACAGCGAAAGCTGGATCGGTAATTTCCAAGGCGATGTCTGCCCAAGCAACGCCCTCTGGGCCGCCAGTCTCGAAGCCAGTAGTTCTGATGCGCCGCCTGATCAGCTCGGTCATCCTCTGGGCGATCGTGCTGTGCGCGCTCTTCTCCGGGAACCGGCTCGTTTCGAATTACGTTTTTCTCGCCATTGTGATGGTGATCGCGGGTCTAGGATTGGCGGAATTTTATGATCTCGTCGGAAAACGCGCACTGGTATGCTTCAAGGGATGGGGAATTTTCGGCGGCCTTTTGCTCTTGGCGAGCACGTTTCTTTATTTATCAGGCGTTTTGGGGCCGCATGTCGATCCGGCCAAAGCCAATGATTTCGAAACCAGTTTTCTCATTATCTTCGTGCTCGGCTTGTGCGTCCGCCAATTCTTGTCGCGGAACAACACAGCGGGACTTCTCGCGATCTCGACAACGTTGTTCGGATTGATGTACGTGCCTTGGCTGCTCAATTTCGTCCAAAAGATCAATTTCTTTCCCGGCATACAAGGTTCCTATTATGTCCTCTACTTTATTCTGGTGACGAAGTTCAGTGATTTGGGCGCTTACGTAACTGGGTCGCTCATCGGCAAACACAAAATGATTCCCAGAATCAGTCCCAACAAAACCTGGGAAGGTTTCGGCGGCGCGATTGCTATTTCGACTTTGGCCAGTTTGGTTTTTGCCCACTTCGCGCAATCCCAGCTCGCTGGGATGACCTGGCTACACGCGGTGGCTTTAGGCATCATTTTGAGCGGCGCAGCCGTGGTTGGGGATCTCATCGAATCACTCTTCAAGCGCGAAGCCGGCGTGAAAGATTCCGGCCGGCTCTTTCCTGGAATCGGCGGGATGCTCGACTTGATGGACAGCTTATTGTTTAATGCGCCGCTCATGTACCTGTACTTGCGGCACATTCTTACGAACTGAATGAAGAACGTCGTTTTGCTCGGAAGCACGGGATCGATCGGCACGAGCACGCTGAAAGTGGCGGATGATTTGCCCGAACGGATTCGGCTTGTTGGCCTGGCGGCTGGGACCAACACAAAACTCCTGGCTGATCAAACGCTGAAGTACCGGCCCGAAGCCATTTCCGTCACCAACCTCGACGATGCCAATGAATTAAGTCGGGCATTCGGGACCAGTGCACGCGTTTATTCGGGAAGGGACGGCTTGCTCAAGCTGGCCACTCTCCCATCTGCGGACATCGTCCTGATCGCGATTGTTGGAACGGCCGGACTGCAACCCGCGCTGGCTGCTATTCGCGCTGGCAAAGACATCGCCATCGCTTCCAAAGAGATTCTGGTCATGGCTGGCGAAACCGTCATGAACGAGGCGCGCAGATGCGGGGTCAAAGTCCTTGCCGTAGATAGCGAACATTCGGCGATTTTCCAATGTCTGCAGGACAAGCCGGCGCGCTCGGTAAGGCGCCTTTGGCTGACCGCTTCAGGGGGCCCCTTCCGAACCACTCCCAAACAGGAGTTTCCGAACATCACTGTGGCGCGCGCTTTGCAGCATCCTTCCTGGGTGATGGGCCGCAAGATCACCATCGATTCGGCGACGCTTTTCAACAAAGGTTTGGAAATGATTGAAGCACGCTGGCTGTTCGATATCGAGATGGGTCGCGTGCGGGTGATCGTTCATCCTCAGAGCATCATCCACTCGATGATCGAGTTCATCGACGGCTCGATGCTGGCCCAACTTTCCACACCTGACATGTGTTTGCCAATTCAATACGCGCTGACCTATCCGGATCGAGTGAACAGTGAACGCGTCCAAACTAATTTGGCGAAGATCGGCTCGCTAACTTTTGAGGAACCGGACCTGGAACGATTTCCGGCTTTGAACCTCGCGCGACACGCCGGTGAAATCGGCGGCACGTTGCCCGCGGTCTTGAATGCGGCCAATGAAGCAGCCGTGGACGCGTTCTGCAGCGGCAAAATCAGCTTCGAACAAATCACCCAAACCGTGCAGCGCGCGATGGAACGGCATGAAGTCGTCGAACATCCGACTCTCGATCAAATCCTCGCAGCCGACGCTTGGGCACGGGCGGACGCGCTTTGAAATGAACTTGTTGCGGGCGAGCATGCCTAGCCGCGCTTCGAGACAACCGGACTTTCCTTCAATCACGCCGCTGAGTTCAGCGAGGCTAGCCATTCGCGCATCGTTTTTGGGTCTTCACGAAACATCAGCGAACCTGGAACAATGTAATCGACGCCCGCGGCGCCGAGCAATGGAACGGTCTCGCGACGGATGCCACCATCCGCCTCGATCACGGTCTTCAATCCGCGACGTTGGATGATTTCACGCGCCTGACGAATTTTGCCCGGGACCGACGCATCCATTGACGCGCCCTTAATGCCCATGGCGGTGCCAACGATTGTCAGGATGTCGAGGTCTTCCCAACAGGACTCAAGCAAGTCTAGTGGCTCCGTGATGAGCAAGGAGACTCCGGCGTTTTTGCCGAAAGACTTAATGGTCCGCAACAATTCTCGCGGTCGTTTGGTAGAATCGAAACAGAAGATGAAACCGTCCGCCCCGGCTGCAACAAACGGTTCGATCCAATCTTCCGGAGCCGTCGTCATGAGATGCACTTCGAACGGCAATCGCGTGTGTGGGCGCAAAGCCTTCACTTGATCGGGAAAGAACAAAAGATTTTTGACGTAATGGCCGTCCGCGACGTCGATATGAAACCGTTCCGAGAACGGTTCGACGCGCTTGATTTCCGAAGCAAGATTCGCCAAATCGGCAGACCAAAGTGATGTGGAACATTTCAGCATAGGTTTCATGAACCAGTAGGTAGGGCGGCGTTGCCGCGCCGCCTCGTCAAACCGGCAACCCTGGCGGCGCAGCAACGCCGCCCTACCTTCAGGCTCATGGCCCCATGCATGTCCCAAAGGTCAACAAAACTATTCATTCACAACTTAAGAAAATGGCGTCGAAGAAAGCTCTCGATGTGCCGCTGCACATCACGAACATGTTGCTCGGCGTTTTCCGACTTTGAGGCAATTTCCTGAAACTCCGCGCCAGGAATAGATCGGGCATACACTTCGCCATATTCGAATGGATGGATGGGATCCAGCCGATTAGCCAAGATGAGAGCCGGCGCCTTGATCGACGCCCATTGCCGGCGGTCGGAACTCGGGCTGTCGCGAGGAATACGTTCCAGGTTCACCGCATTTTCCACAGCGCGCGGGTTTTCAAACTGCAAGTAAAGCGACCTGGCCGTATCCGGATAAGACCGCAACGCGTCTGCATACTCGGCCGTTTGTTGGAATAACTCTTGTCCCCGCTTCGGCCCATGCTCCCTCAGCAATCGCGCGACGAGCGAGAACATTGTGACGTTCCAGGGATTCGGGCTGTCGAGCCAAGCTGGACGGGACAGAACTAATCCGAGCACCCGCTCCGGATTTCGCAATGCAAAGTTCAAGGCAATTGCCGCGCCCATCGAAATGCCTCCAACAATCGCCCGTGGAAGTTTCAGAAAGTCCATCAGTGCCCGGAGGTCATCCGCCGATTGCGCCAAGCCAATCTTTTGCAAATCCCCGACCGGCCGCGATTGTCCGTGGCCGCGACAATCGAAGGCCAGCAGGCGTATGCCATCCGGCGGACGAAATATCCCAAACGGCTGTCCCGCTTCAGCGCCCAGTCCATGTTGAAAAAAGAATGGAACTCCAGCACCCGAATCTCGGTAATGGAATTCGATGTCATCGTAGTGAAAGACAGGCATAGCGTCAGTTGCGGTCCAGCTTTCCCCGAAGAAAGGCCACGCTTCCGGCCACTTCGCTTTCGCTCAATCCGTGCAAGATGACCGGTCCACGGAACCGCATTTCGCGTAACAGTTGCATATAATAGGCGTAATCCAACCGGCCTTGACCCGCTGCGACATGTTGAATGCCGTTACGGTTTTCGACCAAATCTTTAGCATGGGCAATCACAATGTCGTTTCCAAGCAACCCAAACGCGGCATCGAATGCTTCACGCATATGCGTTAACTCTCCGGGATGGAAAAGATTCGCGGGGTCCATCACGATTTTTAACCGCATCGATTGCATGTCATCGAGCAACCGGCGAGCTTTTCGTGCCGAATCGACCACGTTATTGACCTCCGGTTCGATTCCCAAGGTGACGGCGTGTTCGTCCGCGATGCGCAAGGCTTCACTCATGGAGACGACTAAATCATCCCAAGCTTCCCGCTCGCTGTTGTCCGGGTGATAGCGCCACATATCCTCGGGATCACGCGTCCCCGTGCATAACGTAATGATCGCAGTCCCCAAGTCGCTGCAAACAGATGCCAATGCTCGCAAGCGACGCAATCCATCGTCTCGCACGGCTGCGTTCGGATGCGCCATGTTAAAAGTCCCCGAGACAACCGAGATCGTAACCCCCTTTTTTTCCGCAGCGGAAGCGATGCGCTTTACGATAGCCGGGTCGATTTGTTCCGGCATGCTCGGCAAACCCGCGCAGGCGAAATTGAACTGCACGCAATTCAAACCGTGATCCTTGACCGCCTCAAAGACCGCTTCAACATTCGGCCGGGCAAATGTCTTGGCAAAGATTCCTATCTCCATACCACAGCCCTAAACCCCGCCGCTCACGTCGCTCAGGCGAATCGTTTGGCCGGCCTCGATCGATCGCGCAATAGCCACCATCCCTCGCATCGCCGCAACGCCGTCGTCGATGTTGGCGCCATGCTGCGGGACACCATGCAGAATCGTCTCAGCGAATCCTTCAATCTGCCGTTTGTACGTGTGAGCGTCTTCACCAAGCGGGCGATGGAATTGGCTATCCTTGGTCGAAAAGCACTCGACATCGCTCGATTTATGGAACCATGGCAAATAGACCTTTCCCGTCACGCTGCCGTGCTCGCCGTAAATCTGAAATCCTTCGCCAAAATCGCCGCGCACCGGAATCGTCAAGTCCAAGTGGCCGAGGCCGCCGTTGGCAAACTCGACTTCAATAAACCAACAGTAAGCGCCAAACCGCTCCAGCAATCGCGCCCGAACCCCCACAATCTCACCTCCAAGGAAACGCGTCGTGTCCACGAGATGACTGCCATGCGTCAGCATGAAATAGCGACGTTTATCCGCCTTGGGATTTCCGACGGGCCGCTTGGCAGCCGAGCTGAGCAATGGAATCGGCTGGAGGTTGTCCGTCATCGTGTAGCGATATG